>CAIZPE010000048.1 GCA_903934795.1 uncultured bacterium
GCCCATCCGTTCACCCGCCACCCCGGCGGCTTCGTCGACCGCAACGGCAAGGTGCACGCGATCGTGCGCGAAGCGCTCGCCCGCGGCCTGAAGGTGGATGTCGGCCACGGCTCGCACTTCAGCTACCGCATGGCCCGCATCGCGCTCGACGCGGGCATCGTGCCCGACACCCTGGGCGCCGACATGCACGGCTACAACACCCATGTGCCGGCGCCGGCAGGCACGCCCGAGCAGCACAGCGACACCGAGCACATGTTCTTCGGCCAGACCCGCTTCTCGCTGACCTCGGCCATGACCGCGATGCTGGCGCTGGGCCTGCCGATCGGCCAGGTGGTGCGCATGGTGACCAGCCATGTGGTCGACATCTTCGGGCTGCCGGCCGAGCTCGGCACGCTCGCCCCGGGCTGCCCGGCCGATGTCAGCGTGCTGCACGACGAGCGCGGCCGCTTCGCGCTGCGCGACAACGAGGACACGCGCCTCACGGCCGAGCGCCTGCTGCGGCCCGACTTCTGCCTGCGCGAGGGTGTGCGTTTCGATGCCGACGCCCCGATCCTGCCGGTGAGCGAGGCGGCATGAACGAGAGCGACGCCCGGCACCTCGCCGCCCGCGCGCGCCCCGGGCAGGGCGTGGGCGCGGCGCTGCGCCGCAAGGAGGACGGCCGCTTTCTCAAGGGCGAGGGCCGGTTCGTGGGCGACCTGCGCCTGCCCGGCATGCTCGAGGTGGCCTTCGTGCGCTCGCCGCTTGCCCACGGCCGGCTGCGGCGCGTGATCAAGCCCGAAGGGCTGGCCACCTCGGTCTTCACCATGGACGACCTGGTGGGCGTGGCCCCGATCCGTGCCGTGTCGGGCCTGCCCGGCTTCAAGGTGTCGGAGCAGTGGCCGCTGGCCCGCGACAAGGTCCGTCAGGTGGGCGAGGCGGTGGCGATGTGCGTGGCCGCCACGCGTGCGCAGGCCGAGGACATCGCCGCGCAGGTCGAGCTCGAGCTCGACGAGCTGCCGGCGGTGGTCGACATGCTGCAGGCCCGCGGCCCGAACCCGCCGGCGCTGGTGCACGAACACTGGCAGGACAACATCTTCCTCGAGACCCGCGTCGACACCCGCCTGGACGCGGTGCGCGAGCGCGCGCCGCTCAAGGTGCGCCGGCACATCCGCACCGCGCGCCAGAGCATGGCGCCGCTGGAGGGCCGCGCGGTGCTCTGCGAATGGGACAGCCGGCTGGAGCAGCTGGTGATGCACAGCGCCGCGCAGATGCCGCACATCAACCGTGCCGGTCTCTCGGAGTGCCTGGGCATCGACCAGGGCCGCATCCGCGTGATCGCGCCCGATGTCGGCGGTGGCTTCGGCTACAAGGGCATCCTGCTGCCCGAGGAGGTGTGCCTGGCCTGGCTGGCCATGCACAAGCGGCGCCCGGTGCGCTGGCTAGAAGACCGCCGCGAGCAGCTCACCGCCAGCACCAACTGCCGCGAGCACGACTACGACATCACGCTCTACGCCGAGCGCGACGGCCGCCTGCTGGCGATCGACTGCGAGGCCACGGTCGACTCCGGCGCCTACTCGTCCTACCCGTTCTCGGCCTGCCTGGAGGCGGCGCAGGTGGGCTCGATCCTGCCCGGGCCCTACCAGATGGAGGCCTACCGCTGCCTCACCTGGTCGGTGGCCACCAACAAGCCGCCCATCCTGCCCTACCGCGGCGTGGCCCGCACCGGCGTGTGCTTCGCGCTGGAGGTCACGCTCGACGCGCTGGCCCGCGAGGCCGGCCTCGAGCCGCACGCGGTGCGCCTGGCCAACCTGGTGCGGCCCGAGCAGATGCCGTTCGAGAACATCACCCGCAAGCAGTTCGACAGCGGCGACTACCCGCAGGCCCTGCGCCGCGCGCTGGCCGCCCTTGACCTGCCGGCCTGGCGGGCCCGACAGGCCCGTGGCGAGGCCGACGGCCGGCGCATCGGCGTGGGCCACGCGGTGTACTGCGAGCAGGCCGCGCACGGCACCTCGGTCTATCACGGCTGGGGCATCCCGATGGTGCCCGGCCACGAGGGCTGCCACGCCCGGCTCACCCCCGACGGCGTGCTCGAACTGCGCATTGGCGCGCACTCCCACGGCCAGGGCATGGAGACCACCCTGGCGCAGGTGGCGCACACCGTGCTCGGCATCGCCGAAGACGAGGTGCGGCTGGTGCACGGCGACACCGCGCTGTCGCCCTACTCCACCGGCACCTGGGGCTCGCGCTGCGCGGTGATGTCCGGCGGCGCGGTGGCCCAGGCCTGCGAGGCCCTCGCGGGCCGGGTACGGGCGATCGCCGCGGCTCTGCTCGAGGCACCGGCGCAGGGCCTGAGGCTGGCTGACGGCGCCATCACCGACCCGGGCAGCGGCCGTCAGCTGAGTCTGCGCGAGGTGGCCCATGCCTGGTACCGGCAGCCGCAGCGCATGCCTGCCGGCGTCGACCCCGGCGGCCTGGAAGTGAGCACCGGCTACAAGGCAAACCCTGACACCGGCACCTTCAGCTATGCCGCGCACGCGGTGGCGGTGGCGGTGGACCCGGCTCTGGGCACGGTGGATCTGCTCGACTATGTCATCTGCGAGGACGGCGGCACGCTGATCAATCCGCTGGTGGTCGACGGCCAGATCCTCGGCGGCCTGGCGCAGGGCATCGGCACCGCGCTCTACGAGGAGATGCCCTACGACGGCGAGGGCCAGCCCCTGGCCTCCACGCTGGCCGACTACCTGCTGCCCGGCGCCACCGAGGTGCCGATGGCCCGGCTCGACCACATGGAGACGCCCTCGCCGCACACCTGGTTCGGCCAGAAAGGCCTGGGCGAGGGCGGTGCGATCGCGCCGCCGGCGGCGATCGTCAACGCGATCAACGACGCCCTGGCCGCGCTGGGCGTGGAGATCACCGAGTGCCCGGCCACGCCGCGGCGCATTCTCGAGGCGCTGCGCCAGGCTGGCGCGGTGAGCCCGCCATGAAGGCCGCCGATCTGCAGTACGCGGCCTGCGCCGAGCCCGCCGAGGCGGTCGGCCGGCTGGCCGCCGCCGAGGGCATGGCCAAGGTCTGCGCCGGCACCCAGTCGCTGGGGCCGATGATGAACCTGCGCCTGGCGCAACCGGCGCTGCTGCTCGATGTCTCGCGCATGCCCGCGCTCACCCGGGCCGGCCTGCGCGACGGGCGCTTCGTGACCGGCGCGGCGCTCACCCACGCCCGCGTCGAGGACGGCGAGGGGGCGGCACCCAGCCGCGGCCTGCTGCCGCAGGTGGCCGCCGGCATCGCCTACCGCGCGGTGCGCAACCGCGGCACGCTCGGCGGCAGTCTGGCCCACGCCGATCCGGCCGCCGACTGGGTGAGCACTGCCTGCCTGCTCGATGCCGGCATCCATGTGCTCGGCCCGCGCGGTGCGCGCCGGGTGGCGGCCACCGACTTCTTTCTGGCGGCCTTCACCACCGCGCTGGCCGATGACGAACTGATCGTCGAGATCGACTGGCCGGTGCTCTCGCCGCAGGCCCGCTGGGCCTATCGCAAGCAGTGCCGCAAACCCGGCGAGTTCGCCGAGGCGATGGTGGCGATCTGGACCGACCCCGCGCAGGCGATCGCGCGGCTGGTGATCGGCGCGCTCGACGGCGCGCCGGCGGTGGTGAGCGGCGCGGCCGAGGTGGCGGCGCTGCGCGAGCGCGCGGGGCAGACCGCGCTCTTCGATGCCATCGGCCTCACCGACCCCTACCGGCGCCAGCTGCAGTCGGTGATGCTCGCCCGCGCCTTCGCGCAGCTCGATGCCCGGCCGGGCCCGGAGACCACGCCATGACCCTGCCGATCACGCTCACCCTCAACGGCGAGACCCGCAGCGCGCAGGTCGAGCCGCGCTGCTCGCTGGCCGACCACCTGCGCGAGACCGAAGGCCTCACCGGCACGCACCTGGGCTGTGAGCATGGGGTCTGCGGCGCCTGCACCGTGATGATCGACGGTGCGCCCGCGCGCTCGTGCATCACCCTGGCCGCGGCCTGCGACGGACGCGCGGTGCGCACCATCGAAGGCTGGGGCGACGATCCGGTGATGGCGCAGCTGCGCGAGGCCTTCAGCCAGGAGCACGCGCTGCAGTGCGGCTACTGCACGCCCGGCATGCTGGCCACCGCCCACGACATCGTCACGCGCCTGCCCGAGGCCGACGCCGATCGCATCCGGCTGGAGCTCGCGGGCAACCTGTGCCGCTGCACCGGGTATCGCGGCATCGTGCTCGCCATCCAGCGGGTGCTGGCGCAGCGCCGCGCGGGAGCGGTCGATGCAGCTTGAACAGCGCTTCCGCCTGGGCGCGACGGCGGCCCGCACCTGGCCGGCCTTCCGGGACGTGCCGCTGCTGGTGTCCTGCCTGCCCGGCGCTTCGCTCGACGGGCCCGAGCAGGACGGCGCGTGGCCGCTGCGCTTCGATGTACGCCTGGGCCCGATCGCGGCAAGCTTCGCTGGCAGCGGCCGGCTGGCGCTCGATGATGCGGCGCGCAGCGGCCGCTTCGAGGGCCAGGCCGCCGACCGCAAGACCCAGTCGCGGGTCAAGGGCAGCGCCGCCTTCGTGCTCGCCGACGACGAGCTGGGCGGCACCGAGGTGCGCGTGAGCATCGACTACGCGCTCACCGGCGCGCTGGCGCAGTTCGGTCGCGCCGGGATCGTGCGCGAGCTGGCCGCCGCGCTCACCGCGCAGTTCGCGCAGTCGCTGCAGGCGCGACTGGCGGAGCTGGAGGCCGCCGCGCCCGCGCCCGCCACGCCCCTGTCGCTCGGCCCGCTGCTGTGGGCGGCCCTGAAGGCGCGCCTTGCCGGCCTGCTCGTCCGGCTCGGCCTGAAGTCCTGAGCTCCCGTCTCCCATCCCACCCCTCGCAGGAGTCACCATGGAAACCCCAACCCCGAAGCCCTCGCGCCTGCTGGCGCGTCTTGCGCAGGCCGCGGCGCTGTGTCTCGGCCTGGTCATCGGGCCGGCCGCCATCGCCCAGGATGTGGTGCGCATCGGCGCGCCGCTGGCGCTCACGGGCGGCCTCGCCGACGAAGGCAAGAAGCAGGAGATCGCCTATGACATGTGGCTCAAGCGGGTCAATGCCGCCGGCGGCATCGCGGTGGGCAACCGCAAGCTGCGCGTGGAGCTCATCAAGTACGACTACCAGTCCGACGAGAAGCGTGCGCAGCAGATCGCCGAGCGGCTGATCACCCAGGACAAGGTCGACTTCCTCACCTCGCCCTTCGGCTCGGGCCACACCAAGGTGGTGGCCGGCGTGGCCGAGCGCTACGGCGTGCCGGTGATGGCCTCGGTGGCCTCCAGCGAATCGGTGTTCAACCAGGGCTATCAGTACATGTTCGGCACCCTGGCGCCCAACGGCGGCATCGTGCAGAACATGGCCGCGATGTTCCCGCGCCAGATCCCGGGCCTCAAGCGCATCGCCATCCTGGGCCGCGAGGATGTGTTCCCGCGCGCCATGGCCGCCGAGATGAAGAAGGCCGCCGAGGCCGCCGGGCTGGAGGTGGTCTACAACGACCTCTATCCGGTGGGCACGCTCGACCACGCCGCGGCGCTGTCGCGCATCAAGGCCGCCGCCCCGCAGTGGATCTACATCACCGGCTACACCCAGGACCTGATCCTGGCACGCAAGCAGATGGCCGACATCAAGCTCACCGCGCCGGTGGTCACCATGATCACCGGCCCGGCCTATCGCGAGTTCGTCGATGGCCTGGGCAAGCTCGCCGAGGGCGTGACCAGCGCCTCGTGGTGGCACCACTCGCTCACCTACAAGAGCGACGATGTGTTCGGCTCGACCGAGGCCTTCTACAAGGAGTTCGTGGCCCGCGAGAAGAAGGACCCGGACTATGTCCATGCCTCGGCCGCGGCGGCGCTGGTGGCGCTGCAGAAGGCGATCGAGCGCGCCGGCACGCTCGACCGCGCCAAGGTGCGCGACGCGCTGGCCAAGCTCGACATCCTCACCTTCTACGGCCCGATCCGCTTCGGCAGCAACGGCATGAACGGCGGGCGCGATCTGCCGATCGTGCAGGTGCGCGACGGCAAGGTGGTGCCGCTGTTCCCCGAGGCGATCAAGGCCGGCACCCTGGTGCCGATGCCGGCGCAGTGAAGACGGCCGCCCGATGATCTACTTCCAGGTCCTCGTCAACGGCCTCACGCTGGGCGCGCTCTATGCGTGCCTTGCGGTGGGCTTCTCGCTGGTCTGGGGCGTGCTCAACGTGATCAACATGCTGCACGGCTCGCTGATCATCCTGGGCGGCTATCTGACCTGGTTCGCGTGGCTGAACTGGAAGGTGCACCCGCTGCTGGCGCTGCTGCCGGTGGCCGCGTTCACCTTCCTGCTCGGCTGGGTGATCCAGGCCACCATGATCAACCGGCTGGTGCGTCAGCCGGTGCTCACCACGCTCACGGTCACTTTCGGGCTCGACCTCATCCTCTACAACGCCATGAATGTGGTGTTCGAGGCCACGCCGCGGCGGGTCACGCTCGACCTCGGCACCCTGCCGCTGGGCGAAGTGGTGGTGGCCTGGGACCGCATCGTGGCCTTTGCGCTCGCGCTGGGCCTCACCGGGCTGCTCTATGCGGTGATGCGCAGCTCGCGCGCCGGTCGCGCGATCGTGGCGGTGCGCATGGACCGCGACGCCGCCGAGCTGATGGGCATCCGCATCGACCGGGTCTACGCCATGACCTTCGCCATCGGCGCGGCCCTGGCCGGCGCCTGCGGTGCGCTGCTCGCCATGGTGTTTCCGGTCACCACCAACCTCTCCGGCCTGCTGCTGGGCAAGGCCTTCGTGGTGTGCGTGATCGGCGGCCTGGGCACGGTGCCGGGCGCGCTCGCCGGCGGCATCGCGCTGGGCCTGATCGAGTCCTTCGCGGGCCACTGGTTCGGGCCGCAGAACGCGGTGCTGATCGGCTTCCTGCTGATGCTGGTGCTGCTGATGACCCGGCCCACCGGCCTGCTCGGCAAAAGGGGGTATGAATGATCACCGCCGAGATTGCCGCCCTGCGCCGGCCCGTGGCGCTGTTCGCCGTGCTGGCGTTGGCGCTCGCGCTCACGCCGCTCACGGGCAACAACTACTTCACGCAGCAGGCCACCTTCGTCGCGATGTACTGCGGGCTGGCGCTGTCATGGAACCTCATCGGCGGCTACGCCGGCTACCCGTCGTTCGCCACCGCGGCCTTCGTCGGCCTGGGCGCCTATGCCGGTGCGCTGCTGCAGAACGCCGGCGTGCCCATGGTGGCGGCCTGGGCGGGCGCCACGGCGATCACCGGCGTGTTCGCCGCGCTGCTCGGCCTGGGCATCCTGCGCATGAAGGGCCACTACTTCGCGGTGGGCTCGATCTCCATCGTGGAGGTGCTGCGGCTGATCGCGTCGTCGTGGTCGGGCCTGACCGGCGGCGGCGAGGGCCTGAATGTGCCGATCCTGCCGGGCGGGCCGGCCTTCGCCGGCAAGGTGTTCCTGTACGCGATGCTGGCGGTGATGCTGCTCGCCTTCCTGATGACGCTGTGGGTCGAGCGCGGCCGCCTGGGCTTCGGGCTGCGCTGCATCCAGCAGAACGAGGATGCCGCCGACATGGTGGGCGTGGATGTCACCCGCTACAAGACCGCGGCCTTCACGCTCTCGGCCCTGCTTTGCGGCACCGTCGGCGCGATCTCGGCCTCGTGGACGGCCTACATCTCGCCGGGCGACGCGTTCTCCATCCTGCTCACCCTGAAGGTGCCGGTGATGGTGCTGCTCGGCGGCGCCGGCACCGTGCTCGGGCCGGTGATCGGCGCCACCAGCTTCGTGGTCATCGAGCAGGCGGTGTGGTCGCGCTTCCTCGACTACAACCAGGCCGCGCTCGGCATCGTGGTGGTGCTGCTGATCTTCTTCCTGCCGGGCGGTGTGCTCGGCCGGCTGGCAGCGCGGCGACTGAAGACCGGAGCGGCCTCATGAGCGCACCCCTGCTCGAGGTGAACGGCCTCACCAAGCGCTTCGGCGGCGTGGCTGCGGTGAGCGGGGTGAGCTTCGCCCTGCAGCCTGGTCGCATCGTCGGCCTGATCGGGCCCAACGGCGCGGGCAAGACCACGCTGGTCAACCTGGTCACCGGCGTGCACCGGGCCAGCGCCGGCAGCATCCGTTTCATGGGCGAGGATGTCTCGGGCCAGCGGCCCTTCGAGTCGGCGCGCCGCGGCCTCTCGCGCACCTTCCAGATCGTCCAGCCCTTCCCGCAGATGACCGTGCTCGAGAATGTCGCGGCCGGCGCCATGTTCGCGGCGCAGGCCGCGAGCCGTGCCGAGGCCTTCGAGCAGGCCCGCGCCCACCTCGAGTTCGTCGGCCTGGGGCCGCTCGCCGGGCGGCCGGCGGCCTCGCTCACGCTGCCCTCGCGCAAGCGCCTGGAACTGGCCAAGTCGCTGGCCATGCGCCCGCGGCTGCTGCTGCTCGACGAGGTCAACGCCGGCCTGAACAGCGCCGAGATCGTCGAGGCGATCGCGCTCATCCGCGCGATCGCCGCACGCGGCATCACCGTGATGCTGATCGAGCACCTGATGAAGGTGGTGTTCTCGCTGTGCGAGGAGCTGCTGGTGCTGCACCATGGCGAGCTGATCGCCAGCGGCGAGCCGCAGGCGGTGGCCAACGATCCGCGGGTGATCGAGGCCTACCTCGGCACGCAGTACGCACGACGGATGGCCGCGGCATGAGCACACCCGCCAGCAACCAGGAAACCCTGCTCGAGGTGCAGGGGCTGCAGGCCGGCTACGGCGATGTGCAGGTGCTCTGGGGCGTCGACCTGCAGGTTCGCGCCGGCCAGATCGCCTGCGTGGTGGGCTCCAATGGCGCGGGCAAGACCACGTTGCTGCGGGCGCTGTCGGGCATGATCCGGCCGCGCGCCGGCAGCATGCGCTTCGGCGGCCAGACGCTCACCGGCCAGAACGCCGAGGCGATGCTGCGCGCCGGCATCGCCCATGTGCCGGAGGGCCGCCGGCTGTTCCGCGGCCTGTCGGTTCGCGACAACCTGCTGCTCGGCGCCTACCTGCGTCGCGACAGCCGGGCCGACATCCAGAAGGACCTGGAATGGGTCTACGGCCTGTTCCCGATCCTGGCCGAGCGCGCCCAGCAGGACGCGAGCACGCTCTCGGGCGGCGAGCAGCAGATGTGCGCGATCGGCCGTGGCCTGATGTCGCGGCCCACGCTGCTGATGATCGACGAGCTCTCGCTGGGCCTCGCGCCGCGCGCGGTGGAAAAGCTCTCGCAGTCGCTGCTCGAGATCAACCGTGCCGGGCTGACCATCCTGCTGGTCGAGCAGGATGTGTTCACCGCCTTCGAACTCGCCCACACCGGCGTGGTGATCGAATCGGGCCGCACCGCCTTCGCCGGCGAAAGCCGCGCCCTGGCCGAAGACCCGCGGGTGCGCACCGCCTACATGGGGGTGTGAGCACCGTGGCCGCCACCGCCGGCCTGGACGCGCTGTGCGCGGTGCGGCCGGCGTGGTGCGCGCTGCGTACCGGCGCCGAGGCCCTCGGTCTGGTGCCGGGCGAACTGCTGCATGCCGGGCCGCCGCTGCACGATCCGCGCAGCCCGCCCGCGCCGCTGCGCTCGGCGGCCGTGCTCACGGCCCTGCACGAGGGCTGGGCCAGCGACGAGGCCCAGGCCGAGGCGATGCTGGCCGACGGCTGGCTGCGGCTGCGGCCGGCGCAGACCGCAGGCTGCGTCACGCCGCTGGCGGCCGTGGTCTCGGCCGGCACGCCGCTCTTCGGCGTGGGCGATGCCGCCAGCCCCACGGGCCATGCGGGTGGGCCGGCAGCCGACCTGATCTGGGCGCCGGTGTCGGCGCTGCGCGGGCCCGATACCCGCATGGGTCATCGCGACCCGGCCGTGCTCGCGCGCCTGACCGAGCGCGACCGGGTGCTTGCGCCAGCGCTGGCGCAGTGGCTCGCGCAGCGCGGGCCGCTGCCGCTGTGGCCCCTGGCCGCGCAGGGCCTGGCCGGGGGCGATGACCTGCACAGCCGCACCGCCGCCGCCAATGCCGCGCTGGTGGCCGCGTGGCAGGACGGCCTGCCGGCTGCGTTGAGCGAGGCGCTGGGTGCCACGCCGCTCTTCTTCCTCACGCTCTGGATGGCCGCCTGCGCCCGCCTGCTGCGCGCCGCCGAGGGCGGCGATGCGCCCGACCTGATCACCCGCGCCGGCGGCAATGGCGAGCGCTTCGGCATCACGCTGGCCGGCCACCCATCGGACTGGATCAGCGTGCCCGCCGCCGCGCCCGCCGGCTGGCGGCTGCCCAGCGCACCGGCGCAGGCGCAGGCCCTGGGCGCGATCGGCGACAGCGCGGTGATCGACCTGCTTGGCTTCGGCGCTCAGCGCCTGGCGCATGCACCCGAGCCGCTGTCGGTGCTGGCCGCCGGATTGCCGCCCGGCGGTCTGCCGGATGTGCAGCGCCTGCTCGAGCGCGCGCATCCCGCCCTGCAGCCGCCCTGGTCGCTGGGCATCCGCGCGAGCCGGGTGAAGCAGACCGGCATCGCGCCGATGGTGGCTCTGGCGATGCTGGCGGCCGACGGCCGCACCGGCCTGCTCGGACGCGGACTCTACCGGCCGCCCATGGCGCTGTTCAACGCGGCCGGCTGAGCCCGCAGGTCGTGCAGCCAGCGGCCCGCCGCGCGGGCCTCGGCCTCGTGCGGCTCGTCGCGCCAAGTCTCGGCCAGGGCCGCGTCATACCAGGCCTGCATGCCGGGCAGGGCGAGCAGGGTCCGGGCATAGGCCATCGCCGTGGCCGACAGCGGCGGCGAATAGGTCTGCACCCGGAAGGCCACCGGCGCGTAGAAGGCATCCACCGCGGTGAAACGGTCACCGGCCAGGAAGGGCCCGCCGAAGCGGCGCGGGCCCTCGCACCAGAGCGCGTCGATGCGCGCCCACTCGGCGTCAAAGGCCGCATCCTGCGGATGCAGCGCCACCCGGATGCCGCAGTTCATGGTGCAGACCTCACGGACCCGTGCAAAGCCGGCATGCATCTCGGCGGTGGCGCTGCGCGCCCAGGCCCGCGCTGCTCGCTCGGCCGGCCAGACATCGGGCCGCGCTTCGGCGAGGTGGTCGACGATGGCCAGGGAGTCCCAGACCGTGAGCTCACCCTCGCGCAGCACCGGCACGCGGCCGGTGGGCGAGAAGCGCGCGAAGCCTTCGGGACCCTGATGGGCACCGAAGGGCACCAGGCGCTCGGCGAAGTCGATGCGCAGTTCGGTCATCAGCAGCCAGGGCCGCAGCGACCAGGACGAGTAGTTCTTGTTGGTGATGAA
>CAIZPE010000049.1 GCA_903934795.1 uncultured bacterium
ACACATGTTGGGGGTCATTGGCGCGGCTTCGCGCCGCGCCCTGATCGAGGCCATCGTGCCGCAATCGATTGCCCGGCGCCAAAGCATGCAGTTGCCGCCGCCCATCACCGAAGCGGCAGCATTGGCCGAGCTCAAGGCCATGGCCGGCAAGAACCGGGTCTTCAAGAGCTTCATCGGCCAGGGCTATTACGACACGCACACGCCCGGCGTGATCCTGCGCAACATCCTGGAAAACCCGGCCTGGTACACCGCCTACACGCCCTATCAGGCCGAAGTGGCGCAGGGCCGCCTCGAGTCGCTGCTCAACTTCCAGCAGATGGTGGTCGAGCTCACCGGACTGCCGGTGGCCAATGCCTCGCTGCTCGACGAGGCCACTGCCGCGGCCGAGGCCATGGCGTTGTGCCGGCGGGCCTCGCGCAGTGCGAGCCAGACCTTCTTCATCGATGCCGGCGCGCATCCGCAGGTGATCTCGGTCATGGTCACCCGCGCGCGCTGGATGGGTCTGCAGCCGCAGGTCGGCGACCCCGACCGCGACCTCGATCCGGCCACGGTCTTCGGCGCCCACCTCCAGACCCCAGATACCGAGGGCCGGGTGCGCGACCACGGTGATCTGATCGCGCGGCTGCGCGCCGCCGGCGCGCGGGTCTGCGTGGGCACCGACCCCCTGGCGCTGATGCTGATCCGCACCGCGGGCGAGATGGGCGCCGATGTGGCGATCGGCTCGGCGCAGCGTTTCGGCGTGCCGCTGGGCTTCGGCGGCCCGCACGCCGCCTTCATGGCGGTGCGCGAGGAGCTGGTGCGCATGATGCCGGGCCGCCTGATCGGCGTCTCGCGCGATGCCGCCGGCAACCCGGCGCTGCGCATGGCGCTGCAGACCCGCGAGCAGCACATCCGGCGCGACAAGGCCACCAGCAACATCTGCACCGCGCAGGCGCTGCTCGCCAACATGGCCGCGTTCTATGCGATCTACCACGGCCCGCAGGGCCTGCTGCGGATCGCGCTGCGGGTCAACGGTCTGGCGCGGCTGCTGCTGGCGCTGGCCGGCCCGACGCTCGCGCCCCGGCATGCCGAGTTCTTCGACACGGTGTGCATCGATGCCGGCGAGCGCGCGCCCGCGATCCTGGCGCGCGCCGCGCAGTGCCGCATCAACCTGCGCGACCACGGCCAGGGCCGGCTCGGCGTGAGCCTCGACGAGACCGTCACGCTCGCCGACATCGCCGATCTTGCCTTCGTGTTCACCGGCACCCGGCCCGACGCTGCGCTGGTGGCCTCGACCGCTGCCAGCCTGAGCGCCGAGCCAGCCAGCCTGCCGCCGGCGCTGCGCCGCGCCACGCCGGCGCTCACCCACCCGGTGTTCAGCCGCTACCACAGCGAGACCGAGTTCATGCGCTACCTCAAGCGCCTCGAGAACAAGGACATCTCGCTGGTGCACTCGATGATCCCGCTGGGCTCGTGCACCATGAAACTGAACGCCGCCGCCGAGATGGCCCCGCTCAGCTGGCCGCAACTCGCCGCGCTGCATCCGTTCGCGCCTGCCGAGCAGGCCCGCGGCTATGCCGAGATGCTCGGCCAGCTCGGCCGCTGGCTCGCGCAGATCACCGGCATGCACGCGGTGTCGTTCCAGCCCAACTCCGGCGCGCAGGGCGAGTACGCCGGTCTGCTGGCCATCCGCAGCTACCTCGCGGCGCAGGGCCAGGGCCACCGCGATGTCTGCCTGATCCCGGCCTCGGCCCATGGCACCAATCCGGCCACCGCGCAGATGATGGGGCTGCGGATCGTGGTCGTGGCCTGCGACGCGCAGGGCAACATCGACATGGCCGACCTCGCGGCACGCATCGAGGCCCACCGCGACCGGCTTGCGGCGCTGATGGTCACCTACCCGTCCACGCACGGCGTGTTCGAAGCCGGCATCCGCGAGGCCTGCGCCCAGGTGCACGCCGCCGGCGGCCAGGTCTACATGGATGGGGCCAACCTCAACGCGCAGGCCGGCCTGACCTCCCCCGGGCACATCGGCGCCGATGTCTGCCACATGAACCTGCACAAGACCTTCTGCATCCCGCACGGCGGCGGCGGCCCCGGCATGGGTCCGATCGCGGTGGCCCGGCACCTCGCCCCGCACCTGCCCGCCGATCCGCTCGTGCTGGGCCGCGCACTGGCCCGCGGCGCGGCGCAGGCCGGCGCAGGCGAAGCCGCCCCGGCGGGCGTGGGTGAAGCGGCCGCGGCGGGCGCACCCGCAAGCGGCTCGGTATCGGCGGCCGCCAGCGGCAGCGCGCTCATCACCGCCATCTCGTGGATGTACATCCGCATGATGGGCGGCAGCGGCATCCGCAAGGCCACCGAAATGGCGATCCTCAACGCCAACTACATCGCGCACCGCCTGCGGCCCTGCTTCCCGGTGCTCTACGCCGGCGAGCACGGCCGCGTGGCCCATGAGTGCATCCTCGACATGCGGCACCTGAAGGCGCAGTACGGGGTCACTGCCGAGGATGTCGCCAAGCGCCTGATGGACTACGGCTTTCATGCGCCGACGCTGTCCTTCCCGGTGGCCGATACGCTGATGATCGAGCCCACCGAGTCGGAATCCAAGGCCGAGCTCGACCGCTTCTGCGACGCGATGATCGCCATCCACGGCGAGCTGCTGGCGATCGGCCGGGGCGAGCTCGACCGGACCGACAACCCGCTGAAGTGCGCGCCGCACACCGCCGCCGAGATCGCCGGCGAGTGGCGCCATGCCTACTCGCGCGAGCTGGCGGCCTACCCGCTGCCCTGGCTGCGTGAGGCCAAGTTCTGGCCGAGCGTGAAGCGGGTGGACAACGCCGCCGGCGACCGTCAGCTGGTCTGCACCTGTCCGCCGATCAGCGACTACGCCTGAGCCGCGCCCGCCGCTCGCCCTGCGGGGCGGGCGGCCCGTTCCTTCCGGAGATGCCATGACCGACACCCCCGCCGCCGCCGCTCCGGCGCGCGTTCCGCTCGACGCCCTGCATCGCCGGCTCGGCGCGCGCATGAGCGCCTTCGCCGGCTGGGACATGCCGATCCAGTACCCGGCCGGTCTGAAGGCCGAGCACCTGCACACCCGCAGCCAGGCCGGACTCTTCGATGTCTCGCACATGGGCCAGCTGCGCATCACGCCGCGCGACGGGCAGGCGGCCACGCTGCACGCCGCGCTGGAGGCCGCGCTGCCGGTCGATTTCGACGACTGGCCCGTCGGGCAGCAGCGCTACTCGTTGCTGCTCAATGCGCAGGGCGGCATCGAGGACGACCTGATGATGGTCAACCTCGGCGACCAGGTCCGCATGGTGGTGAACGCCGGCAACCGCGAGGCCGATCTCGCCCGGCTGCGTGCGCTGTGCCCGGCGCTGGCCATCGACTGGATCGACGAGGCGCTGATCGCGCTGCAGGGGCCGCAGGCCGAGGCGGCGCTCGCCCGGCTCGACCCGGCCGCGGCGGGGCTGCGCTTCATGGGCGCGGCCACGCTCACGCTGCTGGGCGCGGCCTGCTTCACCACCCGCTCGGGCTACACCGGCGAAGACGGCTACGAGATCGCGCTGCCCCTGGCGCAGGCGCAGTCGGTGGTCGAGCGGCTGCTGGCCGATCCGGCGGTGGCGCCGGTGGGTCTGGGCGCGCGCGACACCCTGCGCCTGGAGGCCGGACTGCCGCTGCACGGCAATGACATCGGGCCCACCGTGACGCCGGTGGAGGCGGGCCTGGCCTTCGCCATCGCCCGCTCGCGGCGCCGTGGCGCGGCCAAGGCCGGTGGCTTCCCGGGCGCGGAGCGCATCCTCGCCCAGCTCGCGCAGGGCGCGCCGCGGCGCCTGGTCGGGCTGGTGTCGGACCAACCGGCGCCGATCCGCGCCCATGCGCCCATTCTGGATGCCGATGGCGTGACGGTGGGCGAGGTGACCAGCGGCACGGTCTCGCCCAGCCTGGGCCGGCCGATGATGCTGGCGCTGGTGGCTCGCGAGGCGCTGCAGGCCGGCGGCGCGCTGCAGGCGCTGGTGCGCGAGCGGCGCCTGCCGGTGAGCGCCGCTCCCCTGCCCTTCGTGCCCAAGCGCTACCGGCGCTGAGCGCGCCCTGCGCCGGGCCTCGGGCAGCCCCGGTGCAGCACGCCCCGACGCTCAGGCCTCGAGCCGGAAGATCTTGCCCGGATTGAGGATGTTGTCGGGGTCGAAGGCGAGCTTGATCCGGCGCATCAGCTCGATGGCGTCATCGCCCACTTCCTCGACGAGGAAGCCGATCTTGTGCAGGCCGATGCCATGCTCGCCGGTGCAGGTGCCGTCCATCGACAGCGCCAGCCGCACGATCTCGTCGTTCAGGCGCTCGGCCTGCTCGACCTCGACCGGGTCATCAGGGTTGATCAGCAGCACCGCGTGGAAGTTGCCGTCGCCGACATGGCCGAGCAGCATGGTGGGGAAGTTGCCCTTGTCGAGGATCGCCCGCGCGCCGGTGATCGAGTCGGCCAGACGCGAGATCGGCACGCAGGTATCGGTGGAGATGGCCCGGCAGCCCGGACGCACCTGCAGGCAGGCGAAGTAGGCGTTGTGACGGGCATTCCAGAGCCGGGTGCGGTCCTCGGGGCGGCTCGCCCATTCGAAGTCCTGGCCGCCGTGATCGCGCGCGATCTGCTGCACCAGCTCGGCCTGCTCGCGAGCCGAGGCCTCGGTGCCATGGAACTCGAAGAACAGCGTGGGCGCCTCGCGCAGCGTGGTGTGGCTGTGGGCGTTGATCGCACGGATGGTGCGCTCGCACAGGAACTCGCTGCGGGCGATCGGCACGCCGAGCTGGATGGTCTGGATAACGGTGGCCACCGCCGCCGCCATGGTGGGGAAGTTGACCACCGCGGCGCTCATCGCCTCGGGCAGCGGATAGAGCTTGAGCGTGATCTCGGTGATGATGCCGAGCGTGCCCTCCGAGCCGATGAACAGGCGGGTGAGGTCATAACCGGCCGATGACTTCTTGGCCCGGCCGGCGGTGCGGATCACCTTGCCGTCGGCGGTGACCACCGTGAGCGAGAGCACATTCTCGCGCATGGTGCCGTAGCGCACGGCGTTGGTGCCCGAGGCGCGGGTGGCGCACATGCCGCCGATGCTGGCGTCGGCGCCCGGATCGATCGGAAAGAACAGACCCGTGGACTTGAGCTGCTCGTTGAGCTGCTTGCGCAGCACCCCGGCCTGGACGGTGACGGTGAGATCGTCGGCATCGACGGCGAGGATGCTGTTCATCTGCGAGAGGTCGACGCTGATGCCGCCCTGCACCGCGAGCAGATGGCCTTCCAGCGAGGAGCCGGCACCGAAGGCGATCAGCGGATAGCGGTGCGCGCGGCACAGCGCGACCAGATCGGCCACCTCCTCGGTGCTGTGGGCGAACACCACGCCCTCGGGCGGGGTGGGCGGGAACGGCGACTCGTCACGGCCATGATGCTCGCGTACCGCGCTGGCCACCGAGAACCGCTCGCCGAAGCGCGCGGCCAGGGCCTGCGCCAGCGCCGGCGGCAGGGGTCGGCGAAGTTCGGACAGGAAGGGACTGGGATGGTTCATCGGCTTCTCCTGGGGTCCGGGGGCGGCCCGGCCTGCGCATTGTAGGCCGGGCGGCGCACGCCAGCGCACCATGGTCGGGCAAGGGCGGATCACCGCCGGCATTTGTTACGATGCCGTTTCACCCCGTCCCCCGCCGGACCGCCCGCCGCGGCCGGGCCGCGCCAGGCCGTCAAGGCCATGCCCGGCCCCAGCCCGGACGCGCGAGGCCGGACCCCGCAGCCAGGAGCTCACCATGCCGTCCCGCAGACCCTTCTTCGCCGCCCTCGGCCTCGGCCTGAGCCTCGTGCTCGGCACCGGCGCCGCGCACGCCCAGGACACCAAGATCAAATTCCAGCTCGACTGGCGCTTCGAGGGCCCGGCCGCGCTGTTCCTTGCAGGGAAGGCCAAGGGCTACTTCGCCCAGGAAAAGCTCGATGTCACCATCGACGCCGGCAACGGCTCGGGCAATGCCGTCAATCGCGTGGCCTCGGGCACCTACGACATGGGCTTCGCCGACCTGTCGGCCCTGATGGAATTCCATGGCAACAATCCCACCGCCCCGAACAAGCCCGTGGCCGTGATGATGGTCTACAACAACACCCCGGCGGCGGTGTTCTCGCTCAAGAAGAGCAACATCAAGAGCCCGGCCGATCTGGTGGGCAAGCGCCTGGGCGCGCCGGTGTTCGATGCCGGCCGCAAGGCCTTCCCGATCTTCGCCAAGGCCAATGGCATCGACCTCGCCAAGGTGAACTGGGTGTCGATGGACCCGCCGCTGCGCGAGACCATGCTCGCCCGCGGCGATGTCGACGCGATCACCGGCTTCTATTTCACCTCGCTGCTCAACCTGAACGCCCGCGGCGTGAAGGACGAGGACATCGCGATCCTGCCTTACCCGCAGTACGGGGTGAAGCTCTACGGCAACGCGATCATCGTGTCGGACGCCTTCCTGAAGAAGAACCCCGAGGCGGTGAAGGCCTTCCTGCGCGCCTTCACCAAGGGCGCCAAGGATGTGCTGGCCGACCCGGATGGCGCGATCCGCTTCGTGAAGGAGCGTGACGCGATCATCGACGAGACGCTCGAGAAGCGTCGCCTGCGTCTGGCCATCGCCGGCTCGATCGCGACGGCCGACGCCCGCGCCGAGGGCTTCGGCGATGTGCGCCTGCCGCGCATGGCGCTGATGGCCTCGCAGGTGGCCGACTCCTTCGGCACCAAGGAGCGCATCAACCCCGACCGGATCTGGGACGGCAACTACCTGCCCTCCAAGGAAGCCCGCAACATCCTGGGCAAGTAACCCGCGGCCCGCCGCTGCACCCGCGGGCCATGCCCCGCGGGCGCCTCCCCGAAAGCGTCACCATGTCCGAGGCCTTTGTCGATTTCCGCCAGGTCTGGCTCGCCTACAACGACGAGCTCCTGGCCAGCAACGACTTCGCGGTGGAGGACATCACCGTCAGCACCCAGGCCGGCGAATTCATCGCGATCGTCGGCCCGTCGGGCTGCGGCAAGTCCACCTTCATGAAGCTGGCCACCGGCCTGAAGATGCCCAGCCGCGGCACGGTGCACATCGACGGCCAGCCGGTCACCGGGCCGCTGAAGATCGTCGGCATGGCCTTCCAGGCGCCAACGCTGCTGCCCTGGCGCACCACCATCGACAATGTGCTGCTGCCGCTCGAGATCGTCGAGCCCTACCGCTCGCAGTTCAAGGCGCGCCGCGCGGAGTTCATCGAGCGCGCCCGTCGGCTGCTGGCCACGGTGGGCCTGCAGGGCTACGAGGACAAGTTCCCCTGGCAGCTCTCCGGCGGCATGCAGCAGCGCGCCTCGATCTGCCGCGCGCTCATCCACGAGCCGCGCATGCTGCTGCTCGACGAGCCCTTCGGCGCGCTCGACGCGTTCACCCGCGAGGAGCTCTGGAATGTGCTGCGCGACCTCTGGACCGAGCAGCGCTTCAACGTGATCCTGGTCACCCACGACCTGCGCGAGGCGGCCTATCTCGCCGACACGGTGTATGTGATGAGCAAGCGGCCCGGCCGCATCCTGGCGCGGCGCGAGATCGACCTGCCCCGGCCTCGCGACCTGGACATCACCTACACCGACCGCTTCACCGCGCTGGTGCACGAGCTGCGCTCGCGCATCGGCGAAATCCGCAAATCCTGAGGCGACCATGAACCGCGGCAAGCAACTCGAGAAGATCGCCCCCTGGGTGCTGCTGGTGGCCGCCATCGCCCTGTGGCAGGCGATGTGCAGCCTGTTCGATGTCTCGGAGTTCGTGTTTCCCAGCCCGGTGCAGATCGTGCGCTCGCTGATCGAATTCGCTGGCCCCATCGGACTGCATGCCTGGCGCACCTTCTGGACCACCATGGTGGGCTTCGCGATCTCCATCGCGGTGGGGGTGCTGCTCGGCTTCGTCATCGGCTCCTCGCGGCTTGCCTACGCCGCGATGTACCCGCTGATGACCGCCTTCAATGCGCTGCCCAAGGCGGCCTTCGTGCCCATCCTGGTGGTCTGGTTCGGCATCGGCGTGGGCCCGGCCATCCTCACCGCGTTCCTGATCTCGTTCTTTCCGATCATGGTCAACATCGCCACCGGCCTGGCCACGCTCGAGCCCGAGCTCGAGGATGTGCTGAGGGTGCTTGGCGCACGGCGGCTCGATGTGCTGATCAAGGTCGGGCTGCCGCGCTCCATGCCCTACTTCTTCGCCTCGCTCAAGGTTGCCATCACCCTGGCCTTCGTCGGCACCACGGTGTCGGAGATGAACGCCTCCAACGAGGGGATCGGCTATCTGCTGATCTCGGCCGGCTCGGCCATGAAGATGCCGCTCGCCTTCGCCGGGCTGGTGGTCATCGCCGTGATGGCCATGGCGATGTACGAGCTCTTCTCCTGGGTCGAGCGCCACACCACCGCCTGGGCCCACCGCGGCCAGCGCTGAAGGAAAACCCATGGGCAGACTGAGCACCCACATCCTCGACACCGCGCAGGGCAAGCCGGCAGCCGGTGTGCGTGTGGAGCTGTTTCGCGACGAGGGCGCGGGCGAACGCCTGGCCGAGCGCATCACCAATGCCGACGGCCGCTGCGAGCAGCCGCTGCTCTCCGGCGAGTCCATGGCCGCGGGCCGCTATCGCCTGGTCTTTCACATCGGCGAGTATTTCCGCGCCCAGGGGCTGCCGCTGGCCGACCCGGCCTTCCTCGAGCAGGTGCCGATCGCCTTCGGCATCGCCGACCCCGGCGCGCATTACCACGTGCCGCTGCTGGCCTCGCCCTGGGGCTACACCACCTACCGGGGCAGCTGATCTACGCGGGCTGCTGAAGGGCCCCCGCCACGCCGGCCAGCGCATCGGCCAGCACCCGCGTGGCGATCGCGGCATCCTCGGCGTCAAGCACTTCATCGGGATGGTGGCTGATGCCGCCGTTGCCGCATCGCACGAAGAGCATCGCCATCGGGGCAAGCGCCGGAAAGGCCATGGCATCGTGCCCGGCCCCGCTCGGCAGATGCCGCACCGGCAGCCCGCGCGCGGCGATCGCCTGCGCCAGGCAGGCCTGCAGCCGCGGATCGCAGGGTGCGGCATCGGCCTGGTAGAGCGGCTCGCGGCGCAACGCGATGCCGCGCCGCGCCGCGATGGCCACGCAGGCGGCGTCGATCTCGGCCATGGCCGCGCGCCGGATGTCGTCCCGGCCGCTGCGCACATCGAGGCTGAAGCTCACATCCTGGGGGATGACATTGACCGCGCCCGGCCGCGCCTCGAGGCGACCGACCGTGGCCACCACATCGCCGCGGGCCAGCGCGATGCGCTCGACCGCCAGCACCATCTCGGCGGCGGCCGCCAGCGCATCCTGGCGCGAGCCCATCGGCACCGTGCCGGCATGGCCCGCCAGCCCGGTGAGATGGACCAGCGCGCGCTGCGCGCCGGCGATCGCGGTGACCACGCCCACCGGCAGGCCCTCCTGCAGCAGCACGGGGCCCTGCTCGATGTGCGACTCGAGAAAGGCGATCGGCGGGCAGGCGCGGCGATCGACGCTCGGCCAGGCATCGGGGTCGGCGCCAAAGGCGACGAGGGCCTCGCGCAGGCTGATGCCATCGCGATCGCGCACCGCGAGCCAGGCCGGGTCGAAGGCGCCGGCCATGGCCTTGCTGCCGATCAGGGTGATGCCGAAGCGCACGCCCTCCTCGTCGCCGAAAGCCACCACCTCGAGGGCCACCGGCAGCCGCGCGCCACGGGCGTGAAGCCCGGCCACGCAGGCGATCGCCGACAGGATGCCGAACAGGCCGTCATAGCGGCCGGCGTTGCGCACCGAATCCATGTGCGAGCCGATCATCAGCACCGGCGCATCGGGCTGCGCGCCGGGATAGCGGCCCACCAGATTGCCCAGGGCGTCATAGGACGCGTCCATGCCGGCTTCGCGCATCAGCGCGGCGAGGTAGTCGCCGGCTGCCCGGTGCTGCGGGCCGAGGTAGGTGCGGGTGAGCGCCGGGGCTTCCTCGGTGAAGGCGGCCAGCGCGTCGGCCTGCGCGAGCAGGCGGACGCCCAGGGCCCGATCGTCATCGGTCAACATGGCTACACCCCCGGAAGCAACGGGCCCGGATGGTAGCATCCGACCCCTGCCGGCGCGTCGACTCATAGCCGCGCCTCGCAGACCGATCGCAGACCCTGAAGAGCCCGCCATGACCACCCTCGCGCAGATCAACGCGATGACGCCGGAAGCGTTTTCGGCCGCCTTCGGCGCGGTCTACGAGCATTCGCCCTGGATCGCGCAGCGCGCTTTCCAGCGCCGGCCCTTCGCCAGCGATACCGACCTGCTGCTCGCCCTCTGGGGCGTGGTGCAGGCCGCCAGCCCCGAGGAGCAGCTCGCGCTGATCGCTTCCCACCCGGAGCTCGCCGGCCGCGAGGCGCAGGCAGGCACCCTCACCGCGGCCTCCACGCAGGAGCAGGCCGCCGCGGGGCTGGGTCTGCTCGACGCCGGGCAGCGCGCCGAACTCGCCGAGCTCAACCGGCGCTATGCCGAGCGCTTCGGCTTCCCGTTCATCATCTGCGCCCGCCTGAACAGCCGCGAGGCGATCTTCGGCACCCTGCGCGCCCGTCTGCACAACCAGCGCGAACAGGAACTGCACAACGCGCTGGCCCAGATCGGCCAGATCGCGCGGCTTCGGCTCACCGACCTGCTCGCCGCCTGAGCGGACACGCCCGCAGGCCCTCTTCTTCCGGACAGACACCGCCGCCATGGGAAACAGACTCACACAGATCGCCACCCGCACCGGCGATGACGGCACCACCGGCCTGGGCGACGGCAGCCGCGTGCCCAAGGACAGCCTGCGGGTGGCCGCGCTCGGCGATGTCGACGAGCTCAACTCGACCATCGGGCTGCTGATCACCGAGCCGCTGCCCGAGGCCGTGCGCGAGGCACTCACCGACATCCAGCACGATCTGTTCGATCTGGGCGGCGAGCTGTGCATCCCGGGCTACGAGAATGTCAGCGACGCCCAGGTGGCGCGGCTCGACGCCCTGCTCGCCACCCACAACGCCACGCTGCCGCGGCTTGAGGAATTCATCCTGCCCGGCGGCTCGCGGCCGGCGGCGATCGCGCATGTGGCGCGCACGGTGTGCCGGCGCGCCGAGCGCGCGGTGGTGGCGCTGGGCGCAGCCGAAACGGTGCGGCCTGCCTGCCGGCAGTACCTGAACCGGCTGTCCGACCTGCTCTTCGTGCTCTCGCGGGTGCTCAACCGGCATGCCGGCGGCAGCGACGTGCTCTGGCAGCAGGGCCGCAACAAGCCGGGCTGAACGCCCGGCACCGCCAGAGGGCGCGGCAGCCGCGCCCGGCTGGGTGGGGCCCCGGGTTCAGTAGGTCTTGTACGGCAGGAACTTGCCGCTGAGCACCACGTTCACGCGGTCGCCCTTCGGATCGGGCTCGCGCACGATGTCCATGGAGAAGTCGATCGCGCTCATGATGCCGTCGCCGAACTCCTCGTGGATGAGCTCCTTGATCGTCGTGCCGTACACATTGACGATCTCGTACCAGCGGTAGATCAGCGGGTCGGTGGGCACCGCGGTGGGCAGCGAACCCTTGTAGGGCACCACCTGCAGCCAGGCGGCCTCCTCCTTGGTCAGCCCGAAGATCTTGGCCACCACCGCGGCCTGCGCCGCGGTCATGGTCATCTGGCCCAGGCAGGCTGCGGTCACCCACTCCTTGCTCTGGCCCACCTTGGCGGCCACATCGGCCCACTTGATGCCCTTGCGGACCTTGGTCTCGTAGATCTTCTCGGTGATGTCGTTGCGGTTCATGCGGGTATCTCCGGGGAGGTTGGCGAAGTGTCGAGTCCGGGGCTGACCTCGCGGGGCACGCCCTGCCCGCCGGCGCTGGCCGCGTCGGCCGCGCCCTGCTGGATCAGCCGTGAGCGGTGCACCAGGAAGTCGACCAGGTGGTTGCGGATGCGGTAGTACTGCGGATCGTGGTGGATGCTCAGTCGGGTGCGCTCACGCGGCATGGTGTTGCGCACCACCTCGGCCACCCGCGCGCGCGGGCCGTTGCTCCTCAGCAGGATGCGGTCGGCGAGCAGGATCGCCTCGTCGACATCGTGGGTGATCATGAACACCGTCTGGCGGGTCTCGGCGCAGATCCGCAGCAGTTCGTCCTGGATCACGCCGCGGGTCAGCGCGTCGAGCGCGCCGAAGGGCTCGTCGAGCAGCAGCATGCGGGGCTGGATCGCGAAGGCGCGGGCGATGCCCACCCGCTGCTTCATGCCACCGGACAGTTCCGCCGGCTTGCGGTGCTCGGCACCCTCCAGCCCCACCAGCGCCACGAAGCGCCGGGCGTGGTCCTCGATGCGGGCACGCGACCAGTCGGGCCAGCGTGACTGCACCGCGAAGGCGATGTTCTGCAGCGCGGTCAGCCAGGGCATCAGGGCATGGCCCTGGAACACCACGCCGCGATCGAGGCTGGGCCCGCGCAGCTCGCGGCCATCCATGAACACATAGCCCTCGCTTGCCTGCTCGAGGCCGGCGAGGATGTTGAGGATGGTGGTCTTGCCGCAGCCGGAGTGGCCGATGATGCAGACGAACTCGCCGCGCTCGATGCCGAAGCTCACCGACTCGAACACCGGCGCGGGCGCGGGGCGACCGGCCACGGCATAGGTCTTGCCCAGACCCTGCACCGACAGGAAGGCATCCATGCGCTACTCCCGCCAGGTGACCGCGCGCTGCAGCCGCGCGAAGGCCGCGTCGAGCAGCATGCCGACCACGCCGATCAGCAGGATCGCGAAGATCACGTTGGTGAGCGAGAGGTTGTTCCACTCGTTCCAGACGAAGTACCCGATGCCGGTGCCGCCCACCAGCATCTCGGCGGCCACGATCACCAGCCAGGCGATGCCCATCGAGATGCGCATGCCGGTGAGGATGGTGGGTGCGGCCGCTGGCAGGATCACCCGCAGCGCGCGGCGCAGGGGCGTCACCTCCAGCGTGCGGGCCACATTGAGCCACTCGCGACGCACGCCGGCCACGCCGAAGGCGGTGTTGATCAGCATCGGCCAGATCGAGCAGATGAAGATCACGAAGATCCCCGAGATCGCTGCGTCCTTGATGGTGTAGAGCGCCAGGGGCATCCAGGCGAGCGGCGAGATCGGCTTGAGCACCTGGATGAACGGATCGAGCGCCCGGTAGACCAGCGGCGACATTCCGATCAGGAAGCCCAGCGGGATGGCCAGCAGCGCGGCCAGTCCATAGCCCGCGCCCACCCGCGCCAGCGAGTGGCCCACCTGGATGCCGATGCCCTTGTCGTTGGGGCCGTTGTCGTAGAAGGGATCGGCAAGATGCCGGGCGATGGTCTCGCCCATCTGCGCGAGCGTGGGCAGGCCCCCGCTCTTGGCGGCGCCGCTCGCGCGGCCCATCAGCTTGGCGTACTCGTCCTGGGCGGCGCTGGCCGGCGAGCGCTCGGCCGGCGCGGTGCCGAGATGCCAGGCGCCGAGCAGGCAGGCAAGCAGCAGCAGCGAGAGCAGCGCCGCTTTCAGGTTGAGGCTGGCGGACATGTCGACGCGGGCCCGCTCAACCGCGGCGGATCGCGAAGCTGGCCGCGTACTCGGCCGCCTTCGCCGGATCGAACTCGCGGCCCATCACCTTGAAGCGGCGATAGCCGCCCTCGGGCGTCTTCTGGCCGAGCTCGCTCATGCGCTTCTTCGCGTCGGTGAGCAGGAAGACCTTCTCGGCAATGTCCTTGTAGGCGACATCGCCCTTGATGTAGCCCCAGCGCTTCATCTGGGTGAGCATCCAGACCGCCATCGAGTACCAGGGGACGGGGTCGAAGTCGGCGCGGTCGGGCACGGTGCGCACCGCGCCCAGGCCATCGGCGAACTTGCCGGTGAGCACCTGCTCGACCACGGTCTCGGGCTGGTTCAGGTAGGCCGCCGGCGAGATCACCTTGGCGATCAGCGGCCGGTGCTTCGGATCGCGGGCCATGGCGGCGGCTTCGAGCACGGCACGGTAGAGCGCCGCGAAGGTGTTCGGGTTCTGCTGGATGAAGGCCTCCGAGACCCCGAAGGCGCAGCAGGGATGGCCGTCCCAGATCTCCTTGGAGAGCAGGTGGATGAAGCCGACCTCATCGTAGACCGCACGCTGGTTGAAGGGATCGGGCCCGAGGAAGCCGTCGATGTTGCCGGCGCGCAGGTTGGCCACCATCTCGGGCGGCGGCGTGACCCGGATCTGGATGTCGCGGTCGGGGTCGAGTCCGTGCTCGGCCACGTAGTAGCGCAGCAGGAAGTTGTGCATCGAGTACTCGAAGGGCACCGCGAAGCGGAAGCCCTTCCACGACTTCGGATCACGCTTGTCCTTGTGCTTCACATGCAGCGTGATCGCCTGACCGTTGATGTTCTGGATGGTGGCCACGTTCATCGGCTGCGCCACCGAGCCCAGGCCCATCGAGATCGCAATCGGCATCGGCGACAGGAAGTGCGAGGCGTCGTGCTCCTTGTTGATCATCTTGTCGCGGATCAGCGCCCAGCCCGCGGTCTTGTTGAGCTGCACCGACAGCCCCTGACGACGGTAAAAGCCGAGCGGGTCGGCCATGATCAGCGGTGTGGCACAGGTGATCGCGATGAAGCCGAGCTTGAGATCCTTCTTCTCGAGCGGCGCCTTCTCCTGGGCCATCGCCTGCATGGCGCCCAGCGGCAGCACACTGGCGATCGCCGCGCGCGCGGTGTTCGCACCCACTGCCTGCAGGAAGCGGCGGCGCAGCCCGTCGTCGGGCATCAGGGCCTTGACCAGCACCGCCTCGACGAACTGCGCCGAGAGCGTCTCCGCGGACGGTGGCGTCCCGGCCTGGGCCGAGGCCGTGATGGCCGCGGGCGCGGAACTCGCGGCAGACTCGGGATGGGCATCGCCGGCATGGAACACCCCGCACCGGGCGCAGGCAGGGCCCAGGCGGCGATAGGCATCGTAGGGACCGTAGAGATCGGACATGGCTGACTCCCGCTGGCTGAGGCCCGGCTGGGCAGGCGGCCAGCCGGGTCGGACGGGACGGCAGTTGCAAGAGCTGTGCCATGGCGCGAGGCCACCCGGGGGCACACCGTCGGCCGGCCAGGGGGCCGGTAGCATCGGGCCAATCCCCGCCGTGGTGCGTTCCCGCACCGGGATGTGACTGGCGCGGGCGGGGCGCCCGCGCGGACTGGCCGCTCAGGTGTCGCGCGCGGCGTCGAGGAAGGTGACCAGCTTGGCGCTGGTCTGGCGCAGCCGCTCGGAGAGCAGCTGCACGGTGCGCAGCAGGATCTTGTTGCCGAGCACCGGATCGTCGGCGAGCACCCGCTGGACGGCATCGCGGGTGAGCACGGCGATGCGCGAGCGCTCGAGCGCCACGCAGGACGCAAAGCGCGGCTCACCGTCGAACAGCGACATCTCGCCCAGGCAGTGGCCGGGGCTGGCCACTGCGATGCGCGCCGGGTAGTCGTGGCGATTGCGCCGCAGCACATCGGCCAGCCCGCTCATCAGCAGCATGAGGAAATCGCCGGTATCGCCTTCGCCGATCATCTCGGTGCCCGGATGGGCCTCGTAGACGAACATCAGCCCGGCCAGACGGCGGCTCTGGTCGATGTCGAGGCCGGCGAACAGCGGGGTGTTGGCCATCAGCCGATGGATGTCATCGGCAAACTCCGCCGCCGGCCCGATCGGCGCGAGGCCGGCCGCGAGCAGGCGATCGTGAGGGGTGCGGCGGGCTGGGGCGAGCGCCCCCTCGGGGGGCTGGGGCGCCGGCGAACGCTCAGGCATGGACGGGTTCCGGGAAGACAAGGGCTATATACCACGCCCCTGCCGGCCCGCCCGCCATCGCCCCGGGCGACAGGTCAGTCGGCCACTGCCAGCCGACGGTCGCGCACCGACTGGGCGAGATGCTCCAGGCAACCCAGGGTCTCCTCCCAGCCGATGCAGCCGTCGGTGATGCTCTGGCCATGGGTGAGCGGCTTGCCCACGACCAGATCCTGGCGCCCGGCCACCAGGTGGCTCTCGACCATCACCCCGAAGATCCGGGTGTCGCCGGCAGCGAGCTGCTCGCCGATGTTGCGCAGCACCGGGATCTGGTTCTCGGGCTTCTTCTGGCTGTTGCCGTGGCTGGCATCGATCATCAGCCGGCAGGCCATGGCGGCAGCGGCGGCCTCCTGGCAGGCGGCATCGACGGCGGCGCTGTCGTAATTGGGCGCCTTGCCGCCACGCAGGATGACATGGCAGTCCTCGTTGCCGTTGGTGGACACGATCGCCGAGTGCCCGCCCTTGGTCACCGACAGGAAGTGGTGCGGCTGCGAGGCGGCCTTGATGGCATCGAAGGCGATGCGCAGGCTGCCGTCGGTGCCGTTCTTGAAGCCCACCGGGCAGCTCAGGCCGCTGGCGAGCTCGCGGTGCACCTGCGATTCGGTGGTGCGCGCGCCGATCGCGCCCCAGGCGATCAGGTCGGCCAGGTACTGCGGGGTGATCATGTCGAGGAACTCGGAGCCGGCCGGCAGGCCGAGCTCGTTGACCTTGAGCAGCAGCTCGCGGGCCAGGCGCAGACCGCGGTTGATCTGAAAGCTGTTGTCCAGGCCCGGATCGTTGATCAGGCCCTTCCAGCCGACGGTGGTGCGGGGCTTCTCGAAGTAGACCCGCATGACGATCTCGAGGTCGTCGCGCAGGCGCTCGCGGTGCGGCGCCAGCCGGTTGGCGTATTCCATGGCCGCATCCACATCATGGATGGAGCAGGGCCCCACCACCACCAGCAGCCGATCATCCATGCCGTGGAGGATGCGGTGGATCGCCTGACGGGCCTGATAGGTGACCTCGGCGGCGCGCTCGGTGCAGGGCAGCTCGCGCAGCAGATGGGAGGGCGGAGCGAGTTCCTTGATCTCGCGGATTCGGACATCGTCGGTGGTGGGCATCGGAAGATCCTGGCGCTGAGTCGGGCAACGAAGCTGAGAGTCGGAATGGGTGACGAATCGGGCGCCCAAAACAGAACCGCCGGCGCGAGGGCCGGCGGTTGCTGGGTTGGGTTCGGAGGCCTGGCTACTGGCGCGCGGACTCCGGAACTCTCCCACCGCCGGCGGGGAGACCGAAATAGAACGCAAACGCATAGACAATCAGGCGCATGACGCCATCTTAAGCGGCGAGGGCCCGGCCCGCAAGCCGCGCCGGCTCAGGCGGTTCCGCCGACGGTAAGGCCCTCGATGCGCAGCGTGGGCTGACCCACCCCCACCGGCACGCTCTGCCCGTCCTTGCCGCAGACACCAACCCCGGAGTCCAGACGCATGTCATTGCCGATGAGCGTGACCCGGGTGAGCGCATCGGGGCCGTTGCCGATCAGGGTGGCGCCCTTCACCGGATACTGGATGCGGCCCTTCTCGACCCAGTAGGCCTCCGAGGCCGAGAACACGAACTTGCCGTTGGTGATGTCGACCTGGCCGCCACCGAAGTTGGCGGCGTAGATGCCGCGGTCGATGGACGCGATGATCTCGGCCGGATCACGGTCACCGGCGAGCATGCAGGTGTTCGTCATGCGTGGCATGGGCAGGTGGGCGAAGGACTCGCGCCGACCATTGCCGGTGACCGGCACCTTCATCAGGCGGGCATTGAGCGTGTCCTGCAGATAGCCGCGCAGGATGCCGTCCTCGATCAGCACATTGCGCTGGGTGGGGTTGCCTTCGTCATCGATGTTCAGCGAGCCGCGGCGATCGCGGATGGTGCCGTCGTCGATCACGGTGACGCCGGGAGCGGCCACCCGCTGGCCGAGGCGGCCGGCGAAGGCCGAGGAGCCCTTGCGGTTGAAGTCGCCCTCCAGGCCGTGGCCGATCGCCTCGTGCAGCAGCACGCCCGGCCAGCCCGGACCGAGCACCACCGGCATCACGCCACCGGGGGCGGGGCGCGACTCGAGATTGACCAGCGCGGTGTCGACCGCCTCGCGGACATAGCGCTCGACGATGGTCTCGTCGAAGTAGTCCAGGCCGAAGCGGCCGCCGCCGCCGCTGCTGCCCTGCTCGCGCCGGCCCTGGCTCTCGGCGATCACGGTGACCGAGAGCCGGATCAGCGGTCGGACATCGGCGGCGATCACGCCGTCGGAACGGGCGACCAGCACCAGATCATGCTCGGCGGCCAGCCCGGCCATCACCTGCACCACCCGCGGATCGCGGGCACGGGCCAGACGCTCGACCCGCTCGAGCAGCGCCACCTTGGCGGTGGCATCGAGCCCGGCGATGGGATCGGTGGCCGAGAAGAGGTTGCGGCCGGCCCGCGGCTGCAGGCTGCCCGCCACCTTCACCCGTCCGGCGCCGGCGCGCGCGATGCTGCGGGTGGCGCGCGCGGCCGACAGCAGCGCGCTGGCGTTGATCTCGTCGGAGTAGGCGAAGGCGGTCTTCTCACCCGACACCGCGCGCACGCCCACGCCCTGCTCGATGGAGAAGCTGCCCGACTTGACGATGCCCTCCTCGAGGCTCCAGCCCTCGCTGCGGGTGTACTGGAAGTAGAGGTCGGCGTAATCGACCTTGTGCTGGAAGACCTCGGCGAGCGCGCGGGCGAGGTCGCGCTCGTCGAGACCGGTGGGTTCGAGAAGGCGTTCGCGGGCGATCGCGAGATGATCGATGCCCTGGTCGACGGGATTCATGCGGGGACTCCTGGCAGCGGGGTCAGAGGATTCGGTGGGCGAGCGCGGGCAGGCTCTGGCGGACGTCAAGGATGCGCTGGCGCTGCAGCACGCCGGCCACCAGGCCTTCGCCCTCGGGCAGCACCTGCAGCACCTCGCCCCAGGGATCGGCCAGCAGGCTGTGGCCCCAGGTGCGGCGACCGTTCTCGTGCAGGCCGCCCTGGGCCGGCGCGAGAACATAGCACTGATTCTCGATCGCCCGGGCGCGCAGCAGCACCTCCCAGTGCGCCTGGCCGGTGGTGTGGGTGAAGGCCGAGGGCACCACGATGAGATCGCAGGGCGCGAGCACGCGGTAGAGCTCGGGAAAGCGCAGGTCATAGCAGACCGACAGGCCCACCCGCCAGCCCTCGATGTCGATCACCACCGGCGTGCGACCGGCCTCGATGGTGGCCGACTCGTCGAAGCGCTCGGCGCCGCGCTGGAAGCCGAACAGATGGATCTTGTCGTAGCGGGCGACCTGACGGCCGTCGGGCCCGTGGACCAGGCAGGTGTTGCGCACCCGCGTGGGCCGCGTGGTGGCGATGGGCACCGTGCCGCCGATCAGCCAGATGCCGTGGCGCGCGGCCTGCTCGGCGAGGAAATCCTGCAGCGGGCCGGCGCCTGCGGCCTCGCGCAGCTCGACCTTGTCGGTGTCACGGCGACCGAGCAGGCAGAAGTACTCGGGCAGCACCACCACCCGTGCCCCGCCCTCGGCCGCGCGGGCGATCAGACCGGCTGCCGCCGCGCGGTTGGCCGCCGGATCGGTGGCCGACACCATCTGCACGCCGGCCACGGCCAGGGTGGGGGTGGCGGCAGGCACGGCGTCGGCAGGCTGATCAGGCATCGGTCTCTCCGGGTGACAGGGCGACCATCGTAGCCCAAGCCGGCTCAGGGCCTGCCAGCCGGCGCACCGGGCTGGCGCGGCACCTCGGTGACCTGCGGATCGGCCCAGGAGCCTGTGATGCGGGTCTGGTAGGTGAAGATCTCCTGCAGCGGCCGTCGCAGCGCGAACTGGAAGATGAACGAACCCAGGCCGATCGCCGGGTTGGCCATGGCCCCGTAGGCGAGCGAGGCCAGACCGACATTGAGTTCCGGCCGGATGGTCGCCACGAGCGACTGGGTCTCGAGCTCGAGATCGGCCTCGCCGCGGATGTCGACCTGCGCCTGCAGCCCGCGCATCTGCAGCCCGGCGGAGCGGGCGATGCCGGCACGGATGTCGACATCGCCCTCGATGGCATCGAAGCCGAAGCCCTCCGAGAAGACATCGCGGAAGTCGAGCGAGAGCCGGCGTGGCAGCGACTGCAGGTTGAGCACGCCGATCAGCTTGGCCAGGCCGGGCTCGGTCTTGAGGAACTGGCCCTTGCCGATCTGCAGGCGCATGGCGCCATCGAGGCTGGGATAGTGGATCGCCAGCGGCGACCCCTGCCAGGCCAGGCGTCCCGACAGGCGCCCGCTCCCGCCGCGCACGCTGTCGGGAATACCGTAGACCGCCAGCAGCTCGCCGGCGTCGAGGACATCGAGCTGGAAGTCGAGATCGGTGGCCCGACCGCCATCGGCCCGCGCCGGCGCCCAGCGGCCGCTGGCGAGCAGGCGGGCGGCGGGATGGCTGACCCGAAGCTCGTCGAGGCGCCAGACCGGCGCGCCGGCCGCGGCGGTGTTGGTCGCCTTCAGGGTGAGCTGCCCGAGCCGGCGCTCGCCCAGGATGAACTCGGTGGCCGCGACATCGAGCGCCGGCAGCGCCTCGGGTGGGGAATCGAGCAGAGCCTCGAACTCGCCGGCACGCGACTTCGGGATTTCGAGGCGGTTGAAGCGGGCGGCGAGCGCGCCCACCCGCTGACCGGGCAGCGCGTCGCGCCAGCTGAAGTGGCCGTCCACCTCGCGCGAGACCACATTGGCCTGCCAGAAACCCGCCTCTCGGGTGGCGCCGATCACCACCTGGTGGAAGTGCTTGCCGCCGACCTGCAGTTCGCCGGTGATCCCCGCGATCGCGGAGGGCAGCAGCGAGAAGCCCGGCGCGAAACCGTCATCGGCACGGCGCTCGGCATCGCGCAGCTCGGTGCCGGTGAGCAGCGGCATCCAGGCATCGAGATCGATCCGCTCGGCCTCCACGCGCAGGGCGAGGCCGCTGTCGGGCAGATCGGGCTCGCCGAGGGTGGCAAACCCGCCACGCAGGATGCGCAGCCGGCCGCTGGCCGGGTCGCGCTCGCGCTCGAGCACCAGGCGCATGGCCTCGCCGAGCTCGACCCGGATCGCATCGCCCGGCGAGCGCGCCTGCGCGTCGGCGCCGGGCTTCGCGGTCACGCTGACCCGCAGAGGCCAGGCGGCGCCGCTCGGCTTGTCGAAGGGCGCCGGCATGGCGAGGCCCAGGCCGACCAGATCGGAGGACAGCTGCATCGAGACCGCGCGTCGGGCGATGTCGAGCTCGCCGCTGAAGCCCGCCTCGCCGGCGAGGCGCCGGGTGAGCGGGTTGTCGACCACCGCACGCATGGCCTCGGCGCCGACCCGTCCCTGGGCCCGCAACTGCAGGCGGCCGGGTTCCGGGGTCTCGCCCGACACCCGCAGAGGGCCGCCCAGGAAGCGGGCGCTGATGTCGCGCAGCGCCAGCGAGCGCTCGGTGAAGTCGAGCACGCCGGTGACCGCCTCGAAGGGGGGCAGGGTGTCATCGAGCTGGACCCGGTTGCCGCGCAGCTGCAGCGTGCCGGCAACCCGGGAGGTCTCCGGGTCATGCAGGGGTACCTCGAGGCGCAGCTGCAGCCGGGCCTCGCCATCGACCCGCGTGTCACGCGTGAAGTCGTCCAGGCGGGTGGCGAGCGGCGTCTCGTTGAGGAAGCGGATGATCTGCTGGGCCTCGCCCTCGCCACCGCCCTCCACGCGCAGCACGCCCTCGTCGAAGTCGCGAACCCCGGCCTGGCTGGGGCCGAGCGGCAGATCGAGCACCCGACCGGAGCGGGCGCTCACCTGGAAGGCGTTGCGCTCGAAGCGCAGACGGCCCTGCACGGCGTCGATCCGCGGCCAGCCCTGGGCATAGCGCAGCACACCGTCGTTGAGCCGGGCATCGACCAGAAACTCGCCCTGACCGGGCTGGGGAAAGGGGAAGTCGGCCAGATCGCCGCGCACCCGGAAGCGCGCGTCGTCGAGCCGTCCGGCGAGCACGGCGCGGCGCACCCAGTCGCGTACCGGTTCGGCAATGCCCAGCGGCAGATAGCGCCACACCCGCTGCGCATCGGCCCGGTCGACCTGACCGGCGAAGTCGATCACCCCCAGCCCGCGGCCGCCGCTGCGATAGCGGCCCGCGAGACTGCCGGCGGCATCGGCATTGGCGAAGCGCGCCTCGCTCAGCAACAGCTCGACACCTCGACCGGCGCCTTCGCCCACCGCGGCCACCTGCAAGCGCGCCTGCAGTTCATCGAAGCCGATGGCAGGTTCGGCAAAGATGCCGGGCAGTCCGAGGACCGCGGCCCGGGAGTCCAGCCGCAGCTCGAGCCCGGCACGGGTGAGCCGGCCCTCGCCCGCGAGATTCTCCGCCCAGGGACCGCTTTCGGACACCCGCCCGGAGAGCCGCTCGAAACCGGCGGTGATCTCGAGCCCGTCATCGGGCGCGGCCTCGTCGCCTGGGCGATGCCAGCGCAACGCGAGCGCCGTGATGCGGCCGTCGAGCCGCAGCGCCGACAGACGCGACGTCCCCGCCGAGGGCCAGGGCGCGCGCCGCAGCAGCGCCAGTGCAGGCGCGGCCTCGAAGGCCCGCAGCGCCGCCTGCAGCCGCACCGGCTGATGGCCGGCATCGAGCTCCAGGCTGAGCGGGCCGTCACCCGCCACGCTGAGCCCGCCGGCATCGCGCAGCTGCCAGGCATCGAGCACGATCCGGGTACGATCAGCCGCGAACACGGCCTGGCCCTCCAGGCTCAGCGCGCCAAGCCTGAGCGGCGCGACACCCGGGGACGAGACCGGCTGCCACGAGGCCTGCGCAAGTTGCAGCTTGAGCGTGGCCTCGCGCTGACCACCGGCCTGGAAGCGCAGCCAGGCCCGCAGATCGGCGCGCCCCTCGCGCAGCTCGGCCAGCCGGTCGGCGCCCGGCAGCATCGCCACCGGCAGCCGGGCGAGCGCGGCAAGCTCGATCGCATCGCCACCGGCATAGAGCTCGCCGGTCCAGCCGCGCCAGTCGGTGACCGCCGAGCGCGGCGCGCGGAAGATCTCGCCGGCAAGCTGCCAGCTCTCCCACCAGCCAGGCAGCGAGGGCACGGCGAGCGACAGCCGGTGGCGACGGCCGACGCTGCCGAGCTGCGCGTCGATGCCTGCGAGCGCCGCGCCGTCACGGCCCTGGGCGTCGGTCCACACGATGCGGGCATCGCGCACCAGCACCCGGCGCTGCTGGGCGAGCTGATCGGGCAGCGTGGCGTTACCGCCGGCCGAGAGGTCGATCTCGGCGCCGGCGATCCGCCAGCGGGTGCCGCCCAGATGCGCCACCCGAAGCTGCGGCGACTGCAGCTCGATGAGGGAGAAGCGCGGTGCCAGCGCCCACAGGCTGCGCGGCGAGATCACCAGGGTGAGCCTGGGCAGGCGCAGCTCGGGCCGCTCGGGTTCGCCGAGCTCGAGGCCCTCGACCGAGAGCCGCGGCAGCAGGCCTTCGAAGCCGGGATCGAGGCGGGCGATGCGCACCGGCTGACCGATCATCGACGACAGGCGCTGCGCGATCGGCTCACGCCAGGCATCGAGTCCGGGCCAGACCTGGTGCCGCAGCACGAGGTAACCCGCGAGCAGGCAGAGCCATGCGCCGAGCAGACACCAGCCCAGCAGGGCCGGGAGGCGTGACGGGCGCCGACGCGGGGCAGAGCGGACAGGCGAGGCCGCGGTCACGGAACGGTGCGGTGGAATCAGCAGGCTCGCCGGCGGCATGCCATCGTCCCGGTAGGATAACCCTTTCCCCTTCGCGCGCCCGGCGCGCGCTCAGATGATGTCCTTCGAAGCCGAACGCCATTCCGGATTCTTTCGCCGCTCACTCGGCGCCCTGCACTCGCGCCCGCCGGCCCAGGGCGTGGCGCGGCTGCAGGCGCTGATCGCCACGCCGATCGACCCGGCCGGTGTGCAGGCGCTGGTCGACGAGGGCCTGGCGCGGGCAACGAGCGCCTCGGCGCTGAGCGTGGATCCCTCGCTGCCCGCCGCCAATCTCGGGCGCGAGCTGCGGCGCGCGCGCCTGCTGCTGATCATGGCCCTCATGGAGCGCGATCTGCGCGGCGAGGCGCCGCTCGCCGAGGTCTGCCGCGCGATGTCGGCCTTCGCGGCGGCCAGCACGCAGGCGGCGCTGGCTGCCGCCGGGCGCGAGATGGCCGCGCAGTTCGGCCTGCCTCACGATGCCCTGGGCCAGCCGCAGGACCTGCTGGCCGTCGCCATGGGCAAGGGCGGGGCCGAGGAGCTCAATGTGTCCTCGGACCTGGACCTGGTCTTCGTCTTTCGCGACGAGGGCCAGTGCCAGCCGTCTGGCGACATGCCATCGGGCCGAGGCAGCCCGATGGCCGCCAGCGAGTTCATGCACCGGGTCGCCCGACGGACCATCGGCCTGCTGGCCGAAACCACCGCCGACGGCTTCGTGTTCCGGGTGGACACGCGGCTGCGCCCCAACGGCGATGCCGGTCCGCTGGTGGCGTCCTTCGCGATGCTCGAGGAGTACTTCTACGCCCAGGGCCGCGAGTGGGAACGCTTCGCCTGGCTCAAGGGCGCGGTGGTGGCCGACAGCGCGCTGGCCGGCGCCGAGGCGCGCCGCCGCGACGAACAGGCGCTGGCGGCGATCGTCACGCCCTTCGTGTTTCGCCGCTATCTCGACTTCCGCGTGTTCGGCGCACTGCGCAACCTGCACGCGATGATCCGCAGCGAGGTCGCCCGGCGCGATGCGCGCGACGCCGGCAGCGTCGATGTGAAGCTGGGCCGCGGCGGCATCCGCGAGATCGAGTTCGCCGCCCAGCTGTTCCAGGTGGTGCGCGCCGGCCGCGACCCGCTGCTGCGCGATCGCCGGACCCTGGTCACCCTCGAGACACTCGCCCGGCGCGGCGTGCTGCCGGTGGCCGACGCGTCAGCACTGGCCCGCGCCTACGACCTGCTGCGTCGCACCGAACATGCGCTGCAGTACCGGGAAGATGCGCAGACCCACCGCCTGCCGGCCGATGCCGCGGGCCGGGCCCAGGTGGCGGCCATGCTGCGCCTGTCGCCCGAGGCCTTCGAGGCGAGCCTCGAGCAGGCTCGTGCCGATGTCCAGCGGGTCTTCGACGGCCTGCTCAGCGAAGCCGACGACGCCGGCAACGGCGCCACCGCGACCGGCGTCGAGGAGGGGCTGGGCGAGGACATGAGCAACCGGCTTGCCCAGCTGCGGGGCAGCTCGCGCTATCGCGCCGCCCGCGAGGACACCCGGCAGGCGGTGGAGCGGCTGCTGGCCAGGGCGCTGGCCGAGCGGGTGGAGGCCGCGGCCTTCGGCCGGCTGATCGACCTGATCGAGGCGGTCACCGGCCGCCCGGCCTATCTCGCCCTGCTCTCGCAGTACCCGCAGGCCATGAGCCGCGTGATGCGCCTGCTCGGGTTGTCGCGCTGGGCGGCGGAGTACCTCACCCGTCACCCGATCGTGCTCGACGAGCTGCTCGACGGACAACTGCTCGAGCCGGTCGACTATGCCCGCTGGGAGCAGGATCTGCGCGCGGCGCTGGCTGCTGCCACCACGCCAGAAGGCGCGCCC
>CAIZPE010000050.1 GCA_903934795.1 uncultured bacterium
CACCCGTTCACCAACCTCTACGGACCCAAGGCGGCGCGCCGCTCGATCAGCGCCACTGTGACCGGCAACTTCCGCGTGACCGCGATCGGGCGCGATTACGACACCCACCACATCGTGCTCGACTTCGGTGCCATGCCTTTCCCGGTGCTCGAGGGTCAGTCGATCGGCATCCTGCCGCCCGGGCTCGACGACCAGGGCCGCCCGCACCATCCCCGCCAGTACTCGGTGGCCAGCCCGCGCAACGGCGAGCGTCCCGGCTACAACAACCTGTCGCTCACGGTGAAGCGGGTGCTCAAGGACCATCAGGGCCGGCCGGTGCGCGGCGTGGCCAGCAATTACCTCTGCGATCTCAAGGTGGGCGACAGCGTCGAGGTGATCGGGCCCTTTGGCGCCAGCTTCCTGATGCCCAATCATCCGCGCTCGAACATCGTCATGATCTGCACCGGCACCGGCAGCGCGCCGATGCGCGCGATGACCGAGTGGCGGCGCCGGCTGCGCGCCTCCGGCCGTTTCGAGGGTGGCCGGCTGATGCTCTTCTTCGGCGCGCGCACGGCCGCCGAGCTGCCGTACTTCGGTCCGCTGCAGAACCTGCCCCGCGACTTCATCGACATCGAGTTCGCGTTCTCCCGCGAGCCGGGCGGTCAGCGCCGTTATGTGCAGGATGCGATCCGCGATCGAGCCGCCGAGCTCGCGCCCCTGCTGGCCAACCCGGACACCTGCGTCTATGTCTGCGGCCTGAAGGCCATGGAGGAGGGTGTGCTGCTGGCCCTGCGTGATGTCGCTGTCCAGGCCGGCATGGTCTGGGACACGCTCGCCCTGGGGCTGCGCGAACAGGGACGGCTGCACCTCGAGACCTACTAGCCGGCGCGGCGGCCTGCTCAGTCGCCGGCGCCGGTGAGCCCGAAAGCCGCCCAGAAGAAGGGATCGGGGAAGTCCTTGCGCAGGGCGAGCTGCGCCTCGCGCAGCGCCTGCCGACGGCTGGTGCCGGCCAGCAGCCGCTGGTAGAAGGACTTCATCAGCTGGGCGGTAGCGTCGTCATCCACCTCCCAGAGGCTGGCCACGATGTTGCGGCTGCCCGCGTAGAGAAAGCCGCGCGCCAGGCCGAGCACATCGTCGCCGCGCAGCACGCTGCCCAGGCCGGTCTCGCAGGCCGAGAGCGTGACCAGATCGGCCGACAGGCGCAGGCCGTAGATCTCGCGCACGGTGAGCGAGCCGTCGTTGCTGCCATCGGGGGCCAGCAGCAGACGGGAGTCGAGCGCGCTGTCGGCCTTGTACTGGCCATGCGAGGCGACATGCAGCAGCGTGAAGTCGCCCGCGATCCGCTTGAAGTTGCTCTCGGTGGCTTTCTCGCGGGTGAGCAGCACGCTGCCCGGCACCGCCGCTGCAATGGCGCGTGCCTCGTCCTCGGCGCTGGGCAGATCGAGTGCGCTGTTGCCGACATCGGGGTTGCCCAGGATCAGCAGGCTGGGCGGCCGGCGCTCGGCGCGCGGGGCGAGGTACTTGAGCACGCTGCTGGCCGGCAGCAGTCGCAGGCTTCGCCTCGCGATCAGCGGATCGTCGGGCGGGCCCAGCGCGGCGAAGGGCAGGTAGTGGAGCGCGCCGTGCGGCACGATCAGCAGATCGGCGTTGCCGATGACCGCCGCAAAGGGCTGGATCAGGGCGGCGTGCAGCCGGGCTGCCAGCTCGCGCACCTGCGGCTTGCGTTCCTGGATGAGGATGCGGAACTCGCGTACCTCCTGTTCCAGCCGCGGTGACTCGATCGGCAGCAGCAGGGTCTGCTCGCGACTGACCGCCAGACCGTAGTAGGTGCTGCCGATGGCGTAGAACTGGAGCAGCGCCTCGTTGGGCGCCAGGCGTGTGCGCAGTTCATCCAGCGACAAGGCATCGACCGTCACGAGCGAGGCGAGGTCGGCATGGGCGCTGCGCAGCGCGCCGGCCGCGGCGCTCAGCTCGCCGCGGGTGCGGCTCGCACTGCGCACGCCCATGTCGAGCGGCACCTGGGCGGCAGCCTCGGCCTGGCGCTGCTGGTAGCGCTCGAGCAGCGCCTGGGCCTCGCGGCTGCGCGCCACCGGCACCGGACGGCCGTCACGCGCGGCGAGCAGGTCGATCAGCGCCCGCGATTTGCCCCGCTCCATGAACTCGAAGGCTGCCTCCGGCTGCCCGAGCCGATGCGCGACGCGCACTGCCGCCGCGTAGAGCGACAGCTTGTCGCCCACGAAGCCGATCTTGGTCGCCTCGGTATCGATCGAGGCGCGCTGGCTCTCCACCGCGTCGATGGCCTGGCGCAGGAAGCCCAGGGCCTGCGGCAACTGGCCGGCCTGTTCGGCGATGCGGGCGCGGTCGTTGAGCAGCAGCCAGTGGATGCCGCCGTTTTCGGCCACCTGCGGGATGGCCAGCAGCCGGTCGAAGCCCTGAAGGGCCTGCTCCACCTGACCGGTCTCGAGCAGGGCCTTGTTGAGCATGTAGGCGCGCGGCAGCTGTGCCCAGACCCAGTTGTTGGTGCCGGTGAGAAAGCTGCCGCTGACCAGACGGTCGAGGAAGACCGAGACCGTGAAGGCGCGATTGCCCTGGATGGCCTCGATCACCCCGGGATGGTCCTTGAGCGCCATGCGCACCCGGGCAAGACACATCGCCCTGGCGTTGGCATAGTCGCTCATCGGGCCGATCTTCAGCGCCCGGATGTCGGCCTCGGCCTTGCGCGCCTGGACAAGGTTGCCGCTGAAGGCATGGGCGATGCCCAGGGCGGTGAACGCGTTGCAGACCATGTCGAGGTCATCGCTGTCATCGTCCTTCAGCCAGCGGCTGGCAGCCTCGGCGTGGCGCACCGCCTCGGGGTACTGGGCGAGGTCGATCGCCGCCTCGGCGCGCATCAGGTGCAGCGAGGGGGTGGCGTCATTCAGGCCGAACAGCCGGGTGCGGCGATCGCCGGCGCGGATCTTCTGCTCGAGCTGATCGAGGCAGGTCTGCAGCTTCGCGTAGCGCCTGGTCTGCGAGTACGCGAAGCACAGCGCGTGCTGGTCGGCCGTCTTCAGCGGATGGCGGGCGGCGTGTTCCTCGATGAGGGTCTCGAGCAGATCGAAGCGCCCGCTGGCGGCGTAGCGCACCTGATCGGAGCCGAGGTCGGCGTGTGCCGCACCGGTCAACCCGGCGAGCGCCAGCAGCACCGTGGCCAGAACGCGTCGCACCGGCACCGCCGCCCTCGCGCGATCAGGCCGGCGGTGATGGCTCATGTGCCCGGCGCGACCCGGTGGTCCGGGATCAGAACCAGAAGCCGATGTTGGCGGTGGCGCCGCGCAGGTTCGGACCGCGGGTGAGGGTGATCCCGCCGCGGAACGCGCTGCGCGCGTCGAGCGCGCTCTTGCTGGTGCCCAGGGTGATGCCGAGTTCCTGGAAGTTGTCGATGAGGGGCTTCTCGGAGCCGATGTACCGGGTGTCGATCAGCGAATACTCGGCAGTGAGCTTGCGCCCCAGCGTCACCGGCTGCGAGATCATGATGCCGTTGCGGGTGGCCACGTAGCGCAGGCCGGGGCTGGCCGAGTAGTCGCCCACCGACACCTTCCCGGTGCTGTAGTACCCGATCATGTTGCCCAGGACCAGATCGAAGCCCTTCATCGGGATGACGTAGTTGCTGGAGAGCGAGCCCGAGTACAGGAACGAGGCGGTGGCCCGATCGACCGAGGCCACCACCGAGGCCCGGCCGGCGGGCGTGATGGTCCAGCGGTCATTCATCGGCAGCCGGTAGGCGATGCCCAGGCCGGTCTGCACGGTCTTGGTGCTGCCGAGTTCGAGCAGGGTGATCGGAAGGCTGAAGCTGAGCTGGCGCCTCGGATCGATGTCGTTGCGGATGGTGTAGGACAGCGGCAGCGTGGTGGTCCTGATGCCGTCGTTCACGCCGCTCAGCCGGAACTGGCCGTACTGCAGGGCGGCACTGAGCAGGTTGTTGCCGGCGGCGCCACTGCTGGCCGGCCCCGACACCGCCGTGGGGGAGTTGTTGAAGCTGTTGCCGAAATCGGCCGCGATGGTGAGCGGCACCAGGCCGCCCGGCCCGGCGATCGGGCTGGTGGCCGAGTTCCTGGCCTGGTAGTTCATGACCTTGCCGATCACGCCCTCTTTCTTGAGGTAGTTCTCGAGCAGATCCTCGCTCTCGTCCCGGGTGGCACCGGTGAAGGTGCCCGAGATGCCGAGCTGCGGAAAGCTGTACGACAGGGTCTTGGAGTTGGCCGCATACGACAGGGTCATGGCCACATCGTTGAAGCGCGCCGTGGCCGTGGCCGCCGACGTGGCGGTGTAGTTGATGTTGCTCAGGCTGATGTTCGAGACGGCATCGAGGAAGGACTTGGAGTTCCAGTCGCAGATCAGCGTCCCGGCACTGCCGCTCACCGTGGCCTGGAAAGCATAGGACTTGTCGCAGGTCTGGGCTGCGGCGGGCAGCGCGGCGAGCAGGGTCAGGGTGAGGCTGAGCGGTCGGGCAAATGCCATGTCGGGTTCTCCGGGTGGCTACGGTTGAATGTCAGCGAAGGATGCTGGCGTCTGGCGAGGTGCGGGTCATCACGCGAATGAGGTAGCGGTTTCTCAGTTGACGACCACCACGCTCACCCGGCGGTTCTGTTCCGAGAGCGGATTGGCAGGATCGGAGAGCTCGCGAAAACCCTTGCCCTCGGCCGCCAGCCGCGCGGCGTCGACCCCGCGCGATCCGAGATAGCGCACGACCGTTTCGGCCCGCCGTCGAGACAGCAGCTCGTTGGCCAGCGCAGAGCCCTTGGCGTCGGTGTGGCCCTCGATGCGAAAGCGCAGGTCGCGGGCACGCTCGTGCTGCATCACCATCGCGAGGCGGTCGAGCAGCGGGCGGCTGCGGTCCTGGATGCGGTCCGAGCCAAGGTCGAAATAGATGGTGAGGTCGATCTTCAGCGGGGCCTCGGCAGGGGCGGCGATCGGTGACGGACCGGGCGCCGGCGCGGTCACAGGGACGGGTGCAGGGGTGGCCGCAGGGGCGGCCACCGGCACCACGGTATGCACCGGCGCGGCCACCGGCACGGCCGGCAACGCGGCCGGCGGGCTGGGGGGGGCGGGTTGTGCGGGAACGGCCAGCGGCGTGGCGGCGGGCGGCGGCTGGACCTGCACCGGCACCAGGTTGCGCATGCCCCGGGTACGCCCCGTGGGGGCAAGCTGCTCGAGCATCTGGTCTACCGACAGCGACTCGCGGTTGGGCGTGGCGCTGGCGGGGGTTGCCGGGGCAGCCGTGGTCTGGGCGAGCACAGGGCCGATGGCGAGCAGCGGGCTGGCGATGCCGATCAGGCAGGCTAGGGCGATGGGGGGGCGGTTGCTCATGACCTTACTCGATGACGAACTGGACGAGCCGCTCGCCGACCCGGCCGAGCGAGTCCTCGATCTCGATCAGCAGCCGGTGGGCGCCCTTGGGCAGTCGGGCCTCGGAGACATCGATGCCTTCGGCAGTGACCTTCGATGCCGCGGTGATGCGGTTGGTGATGTCGAGCTTGAGCGAGCCGTACTTCACGCGAAAGGACTCGGGGTTGATGGTGGCCGGCTGGGTGGGCTCGAAGCGCACCAGGATGCGGGTGGGGGAACTCACCGTGGCGCTGGCGGTGAGCGCGGGCGCCACCAGGTTGATGCGCGGCGCATTCGGGGCCGGCACTGCCTTCATGGCGAAGGGCTCGGGCGCGGCGCGGTCGGCGGCCGCCTCCTGGTCGCTGACCAGCCATTGCGCCCGGGCAGTGGCATGGAGGCTGGCCAGAAGGAAGCAGAGGCACAGGGCTCGGATGGCGGTCATGGCGTTGTTCGTTGGGCAGAGGTTGCGGGAGCGGGCGGGCCTAACGGACTTCCTCGATCCGCAGCAGGCGGGCCGCGAAGGCCTCCGACCCGCCGGTGAGACCCTGTCCGGTGAACAGGTCGATCAGGGCGCCGCGGCCATTGAGGGTGTTCAGCGCGGAACTGAAGGTGGGCAATGCACCCGCCTGACCGCGCGTGAGGGCGCTCAGGTCGCGGGGTGAATCGGACACCAGCACCAGCAGGTTGTTCACACCCGGCGGGCCCTTGGCCGTGATCGCCCATTCCGGCCGCGGCAGGTTCAGCGGCTTGTCGGCCTGGATGCGGTTGTTGCGATCGAGGCCATTGGGGAACAGCACGTAGAAGCTCTCGCGATCGCTGCCGATCAGCACCAGGTAGACATGGCCATCGTGGCTGGACTTCACCCGCAGTTCGAGGGGGTCCTTGCCGATCCGCAGCGCGCTGCGGCTCAGGGTGACCTCGAGCTTGCGGCGGGGGTTCTGCTGGGCTTCGATCTCGCGCAGGGTGGCCAGCGCTGCGGCGCCCGGATCGGCCGGCGCTGCGGGCGCTGCGGGCGGCGGCGGTGGCGGCGGTGGTGATGCCGCGGGCGGCGGCGTTGCAGGGGCAAGGGCCACCGGTGCCGGGGCGGGCGGGGGCGCCGGTGCGGCAACCGGCGCCGCAGCAGGACCGACAGCCACCGGTGCGGGTGGCTTCGGTGCGGCCGGTGCCGGAAGCGGCGCGGGGCTGATCGCCACCGGTGCGGCAGCCGCCAGCGCCAGGGGCGGTCGGCTGGGCGCCGGCACGAGGTTGCGGTTGCCGGTCACGGTGATGTGGTGCGGCTGCAGCGACGGGAAGGGCGCGAGCCGCTGCTCGACGAAGGTCTGTGCGCACTGTTCGATCTCGCGGATGGAGACCGCGCCCGAGGCATCGAGGTCGCGCGCCGCGCCGAGCAGACAGTCGCGCACGCCCTGGGTGGCGAGTCCGCCGCGGTTCGGGTCGTCGAAGCTCACCTCGTCGGCCCGGGCCGAGGTGATCTGCACGAAGTTCTCGCTCAGGGCGCCCAGTCGGGAGGCTTCGGCCAGCAGGCTGCGGGTACGCACATTGGCCGGACGGCTGCACACCTCGTTGTCCGAGGCGCCCTTGATGAAGAACTTCGGGGTGAGTTCCAGGGTGACCGGATCGGCGCTGCCCAGGGAGCGGGTGCGGTTGCGGCTCACCGAGACGCCGTCGGAATGGCAGGCGTCGAAGAACATCATCACCTTGTCGGCGGTCTCGCTCACCCGGCGGGTGCGCTGCGCGATCTCCTCGTTGGTGATGGTGCCCTGGTCATAGGCGAGCAGCCCCTCCTTGCAGCCGTTGACCTGGGGATCGAACCAGCGGGTGCCGTGCCCCGAGAAGTAGACGAAGACCCGCCCGCCTTCGCCTACCGTGGTTGCCAGGCGGTCGAGCGCCGCGAGGATGTTCGGCTTGGTGGCCTCGGCATCGCGCAGCACGGTGATCCGTGAATCGGGGATGCCCATGGCCGTCGCGATCTGTCGGGCGCTGCCGACATCGAAGCTCACGCCGCGCAGCGCCGGGACATCGGGCGATGCGTAGGTGGACACGCCCACGATCAGGGCGCTGCGGTTGGATTGGGGCGGGGTCTGCGCCGAGGCGGACAGGCACAGGCCCGTCAGGGCGACCGCCGCCGCGAGGCGTCGCAGGATGGGCATCGCTGGCTCGAATTCGGGGTGAACGGACTGAGCCTGATCATCCCCCGAGTCGCTTCGGCGAGCAACTGCTGCGGCGCAACCGTGGTGCCGGGCGTCCGGCATGGGCCAGCGTCTGGCGGGTGGGCATTCCGGGCGACGCTGCGCCGCGGCCCGGCCGCCGCGGCCGCTGTGGCATGCTTGGCCGCATCGTGACCGTCTTCCCGAGCGGGCGTCCTGCCGGATCCGTGCCCAGCCTGCCGAGCGCGCGTCGCCAGGGCGGGCCGCCGGCGCGTCTCAGGCGGGTGCTGCCGGCAGCCGCGCTGATCTTCGGAGCCCTGTCGGTCGCGGCGTCGCCGGCCCTGGCGGGCATGCCGTCGGAAGCGGTCTTGCCGGCGGCGGCTCCGCCCTGGTGGGTCTGGTCGCTGGGCGTGTTCCTGGTCAGCGTGCTGATCGGCCTGGTGGCGGTGCCGGCCGGCGTGGGCGGCGGCGTGCTGTTCGTGCCCATCGTGGGCGGCTTCTTCCCCTTCCATCTCGATTTCGTCCGCGGCGCCGGGCTGCTGGTCGCGCTCACCAGTGCGCTGGTGTCGGGGCCGACGCTGTTGCGCCAGGGCCTGGCCAGCCTGCGTCTGGCGCTCCCGCTGGCGCTCGCCGTGTCGATCGGGTCGATCGCCGGGGCGCGCACCGGCCTGCGCCTGCCCGAATCCCTGGCGCAGACCCTGCTCGGCCTGGTCATCCTGGGCATCACGGTGCTGATGTGGCGCGTCGACCCGTCCCGCCAGGCGGCGCCTGAGGCCGACCCGCTGGCGGCTGCCCTGGGCATCGGCGGGCGTCGGTTCGACCCGGCCGCGTCGGCAGCCGACTGGACCGTCGCGCGGCTGGTGCCGGGCTGGCTGGTCTTCATGCTGATCGGGTTCGTGGCCGGCATGTTCGGACTCGGTGCGGGCTGGGCCAACGTGCCGGTGCTCAGCCTGATGATGGGCGTGCCGCTCAAGGTGGCGGCCGGCACCAGCGGGCTGGTGCTCTCGATGACCTCGCCGGCGGCGCTGGTCTACCTGGGCCATGGCGCGATGCTGCCCCCGGTGGCCGTGCCGGCCGTGCTCGGCGTGACCGTGGGCGCGGCGGCCGGGGTGCGGCTGCTGCGTCGCCTGCCCGCGCAGGCCCTGCGCCGGCTGGTGCTGGCCGTGCTGCTGCTGGCCGGTCTCAGGGCGCTGATCCGGGGGCTGGCGTGAGCCCGCCTCCGCCCGCCGGCCCGCGCGATCGGTCTGCCGATCCGGTCGACGCCCACGGGCGCGAGCAAGACGCCCGGGTGCATGCCCGCGTCCTGCAGTGGGCCGCGGGCTTGTGTCTGATGCTGCTCACCCTGGCCTTCGCCCTCTACGCCGCCGGCATCGCTCCGGGCCTGGTGCCCGGCGGGCAGTTGCCGGCCCACTGGCAACAGTCCTCGGCCCACTGGCGTGCGCTGATGGTCCAGACAGCCGCCGGGGACGCCGCCTTCTCGGGGATCCGGCTCGTCGCCGGCAGTGGCGATCTGCTGTGCCTGATGGCCATGCTCGGTCTTTGCCTGGCCTCGCTGCCGGCCCTTGTCGTGCTGCTCGCCCGGTTGCTGCGCCGTCGGGATTGGCCGCTGGCCGCCTTCGCCGCGCTTAACATCGGGGTGATGGCGCTGGCGCTGGTCGCCGCCCTCGCCTGATCGACCCACCCGCCCGACACCCGATGATCCCCGTCCCCGCCGAGTTCAGTCGCGAATCCTTCGAGGCCGGCGTCACCGTCATCGAATCGGGTGCGCCGGGTGACTGCGCCTACCTGATCGAGTCCGGCTGCTGCGAGGTGCTGGTGCCGGCCGATGGCGGCCTGCGCCGCATCGATGTGCTCTCGCGCGATGACCTGTTCGGCGAGATGGCCCTGCTCGACAATCTGCCGCGCACCGCCACCATCAGGACGCTGGTGCCCACCGTGCTGGTGCGCATCGAGCGGCGCTATGTGCAGTCGCTGCTCGAGCAGACCGATCCGGTGATCCAGTACCTCATGCGCCTGCTGCTCTACCGGTTTCGCAGCGAGCGGGCGGCGGCCTCGGCGCAGGCCTCGGCCGTGGCGGCGCCCTCCTGGATGCAGCGCCCCGATCGTCAGCCGGCCTTCGATCCGCATGCCGCTGCGCTGCGCACCATCTGGCTGGCGCGTGACCTCACCCAGGCGATCGAGGGCGGGCAACTCGAGCTGCACTATCAGCCGGTCATCGCGCTGCACAGCGGCGCCGTGGCCGGTGTCGAGGCGCTGGTGCGCTGGCGCCATCCCACGCTGGGGCTGGTGGCGCCCGACGAGTTCATCCCGCTGGCCGAGCGCACCCGGGTGATCCACCGCGTGGGGCGCTGGGTGATCCGGCGGGCGCTCGACGACTGGCCGCGCGTGCGTGCCCTCTGCGACGCGGCCATGCCCCCTTTCCTGTGCATCAACCTCTCGGCACCGGAACTCTCCGAGCCCGACATCGTCGAGTTCATCGGCGGCGCCCTGGCCGAGCGGGCGCTCGATGGCACCGAACTGCGGGTGGAGCTGACCGAGACGGTGGTGATCGCCAGCCTGCAGAGCGTGGCCCGGGTGGCCGAGGCGCTGCGTGCGATCGGCGTGGGCATCGCGCTCGACGACTTCGGCACCGGCTATGCGGGGCTCAGCTACCTGCAGGACCTGCCCTTCACCACCCTGAAGATCGACCGCAGCTTCGTCGGTCGCATGCTCGGCGCGCCGCGCAGCCTGCACATCGTGAAGTCGGCGCTGGCGCTGGCCGCGCCTCTCGGGCTGAGCACCGTGGCCGAGGGCATCGAGGACGCGGCCGCGGCGCAGTTGCTGCGCGAGCTCGGCTGCACCTTCGGGCAGGGCTATCTGTACGCGGCTCCGATGGGCGTCACGGCGCTGCAGGCCTGGCAGCGCGAGCGCGGCAGGACCACCTAGCGCGTGTCCCAGCCGCGCCCGGCGAGCCGTTCGCGCAGCAGCGTGCCGGCTCGCGCCGAGGTGACCAGCACCGCATGCAGCCGCGCGCGGCTCAGGGCCACGAACAGCCGCCGGCACGCCGCCTCGTCGAGGGTCTCGAAGTCGATCTCGGTGATCACCACCGCGTCGGCGGCCTGGCCCTTGAAGCGGAAGAGCGAGTCGGCGAGCAGTTCACCGTCCGTGAAGCGCGCCTGCCCCTGGTCATCGTAGCCAGCGGGCTTGCGCAGCCGCAGGCCGGCGAGGCTGGTCGGGCCGTCTGGCCGGAGCAGTCGGCTGCGGGCCAGGCCGTGGTAGCTCAGCACCACGGTGCGGGCGGGCTGGTGGCCCTGGTCGAGCAGCTCGCGCACCGCCTCGGCCGTGACGGCGACGGGATCGGCGTCCTGGTCATGCTCCAGCCAGTGCGGATCGAAGCCATCGAATGCGCCGCCGGCCTGCAAGGGCGCCGGTGTCAGGCCGAGCGCATTGATGAAGTCGACCAGCCGGCGCGGCGAGCGGTAATTGACCGGGCTGCGCAGCACCGGCCAGCCGGGCAGCGGCACCGCGGGGCGAGGGTAGAGGGTCTGATCGGGGTCTTCCAGCCAGAGCACGCGGCTGTTCGGGCCGGCCAGTCGCAGCAGCGCCTCCACCCAGGCCGGGGCGAAGTCCTGGCCCTCGTCGATCACCAGGGTGTCGAACAGGCCGCCCAGTTGCCCGCTGAGCGCGATGAAACCCTCGGCCAGCGCCTCGAAGGCGCCGGGCGCGGTGAAGTCGGGCACCGGCATGCCGGCCTGCGACATGGCCGCGTGGGCGAACTCATGGAAGGTGACCACCGTTGCGCTGGCCGGTGCGGCCTGCTTCATGGCATCGGCCAGCGGACGGTTGAAGCACAGGTAGAGCGCCGGACCGCCCCACCGGTGCGCCTCGCGCAGCTCGGCCAGCGCGAGCTGGGTCTTGCCCGACCCGGCGGTGCCCTGCACCCGCAGCCGCCAGGGCGACAGGCTCAGGCGCTGCGCCCAGGTGGCCAGCCCCTCGGACAGGCGGGTGCTCAGCTCGCGCGCCGAGCGGCCGAGCACGCCGATGCTCGGTGCGGCGCAGACCTGCTGGGCGAGGAAGTCGTGCACATCGAGAGCGGTGGGCGCCTCGGGACCCGAGGGCGGCGAGGCGGCCTCGATCAGCGCGGTGACGATGTCGATCAGCTGCGCGTCACGGTCGGCGTCGATCACCCGGGCGGGATCGATGCCCGAGGGCGTGGCGCCGGCGAGGCGCGCCTGCGGCAGATAGAGCAGGTGATCGAGGGTGAGGCGCTGGCCGGGGTGGCGTCGGGTGTATTCGCCGCGCAGGCCGTTGAGGTTGCGGCTGAGCTGGCTGATCACCCGGCTGGGGTCGGCCTGGTCGCGATAGCGCGCGAACAGCTCGCCGTTGCGCACCCACACCGCGGCGAGCTTCTGCTCGATGGCCAGCAGGCGCCCCTCGCGGTCGGCGACGATGAAGTCGATCTCGCCGTAGACCGAGCCGCCGGCACCGCTGCGCGCCCAGTGGGTGCCGTGGTAGACGGTGAAGGCGTCGGACAGTCCGTCGCGCAGCCGCAGCAGGGTATCGCGCTCGGCCTGGCGGCCGGCGTCGTGCGTGACGGGCAGGTCGATCTCGGCGGGTACGAGCCGGGCCATGGGTGTTCAGCCCGGCCGTGCAGGGGCGGCGGCCGGCAGCAGTGCGGCAAGCAGGTCGAGCAGCGAGCGCGATTCGGCCTCGGGGCTGAAGCGGGGGGAGCGGGCCACGCTGCGTTCGGTGAGCATGCGCAGCCAGTCGGGCTCGTCGCGGGCGCGCTCGAGCAGGGCGGCCAGTGCAGCGTCGTCGCCCGGTTCGAACAGCGCGGGATGGTCCTCGCCGAGCAGGCCGAGGTTGCCGTCGATGCGCGAGGCGATCACCGGTGTGCCGCTGCGCATGGCTTCGATCACCACATGCGCGCCGCCCTCCATGCGGCTGGCGTGCACCAGCACGTGGGCGGCCTGGATGCGTCGGCGCGTGGCCTCGTGCGGCCGCTCGCCCAGCCAGCGGTAGCCGATGCCGGCGGCATCGAGCGCGGCGGCCTGCGCGCCCATGTCGGCGTCGAGCGGCGCGCCGACATGGTCGAGCCGGATGTCGGCGCGCCCGGCCAGGCGGCGAGCCGCCCGCAGGTAGGTGAGCGGGTCTTTCTCGTCGCGCAGGTGGCCCACCATCAGCGCCCGCAGGTGACGCCCGCTGCGGGCCAGCGGCTGCCGCTCGCCGCAGGATTGCAGCACGGTGACGGCGCGCGCCTGCGCGTCCGCCGGCAGTCGGCGTGCGCCCAGCGTGTTGAGCACCACCAGGCGGTCGGCGTCAGCCACCCAGGCGCGCGCCTCGGGGTGGGTGTCGATGTCGCGATACAGATCGGTGCCGGTCAGCGCCAGCACCAGGGGGCGCCCCGGCGTGCGCTGCCGCCAGGCCTGCATCGAGGGCGCCGAACGGCGGGCGTGCAGCGCGATCATGCAGTCCTGCGCTCCGCCTTCCCAGCGGTCGGTGAGGTCGATGCGATAAGCTCGGCCGAGCAGGCGCGCCCAGCGCCGCGCGGTCTGCCAGTTGCCGTTGTTCGCGGCGGCCAGCGCCGGGGTCACGATGACGATGGATGAGCGATGCACGAGGCAAGTGTAAGCGTGGCCGCGGTCGGCGCGGTGGCCGCTGACGATCCTGCCCGGGTCGTCCGGCAGGGCGGACCGCGCGCGCTCGCGCAGGCCATGGCCCAGGCCCGCGCCGATACCCTGGCCACCTTCGCCGCCTGGGAGCAGGCGCTGCCCGATCTGGTGGTGCCGCCGCGCGCGGGCCTGAATCCGCCGGGCTGGGAGCTTGGCCATGTCGGCTGGTTCCAGACCCACTGGCTGGCCCGCAATCCGCAGCGCCATCGGGGCTGCGAGGCCGATCCCGCGGCGGTGGCCGCGGCCGCCGATGACGCGCTCTACGACTCCAGCCGGGTGCCGCACGCCCAGCGCTGGTCCTTGCCGGTGCCGGGTCCGGCGGTGCTGCGCCGGCAGCTCGCCGACCAGCTCGAGCACTCGCTCGCGCTGCTGGCCGCGCTGCCCGACGATGCCGATGACGCCGCGCTCTACTTCTTTCGCCTCGCCCTGCTGCACGAGGACATGCACCACGAGGCCGCGCTCTACATGGCCCGCGCGGTGGGCGTGCCGATCACCGATCCGCGCTGGCGGGCCCGCCCGCTGACCGCGACCGCCGCGCCGCTGCGACTGCCGGCCGGGCGCTGGCGGCTGGGCAGCGACCCTGCCCGCGGCTTCGCCTTCGACAACGAGCTGGCGGCGCACGACATCGCCTTGCCGGCGATCGAGATCGACGCCAGCGCGCGCACCTGGGCCGATTACCTGCCGTTCATCGAGGACGGCGGCTACCAGGATCTGCGCTGGTGGGATGCGCCCGGCCAGCACTGGCTGCAGGCCAGTGGCGCGTGCGCCCCGCGTTACCTGCGTCGCGAGGGCGCCGTCTGGCAGCACTGGCTGCATGGCCGCTGGCAGGCGCTCGACCTGCGTGAGGCGGCCAGCCACCTCAGTGCCCACGAGGCGCGGGCCTGGTGCCGCTGGGCCGGCCGCTGCCTGCCCAGCGAGGCGCAGTGGGAACGGGCCGCACTCACCGGCGGGTCGGCCTTCCGCTGGGGCGATGTCTGGGAGTGGACCGCCAGCCCCTTCGCCCCCTTCGCGGGCTTTCGCGCCCATCCCTACCGGGACTATTCCGAACCTTTCTTCGACGGCCGTCCGGTGCTGCGCGGCGGCTCCTGCCTCACCCAGCCGCGGCTGCGTCATCCCCGCTATCGCAACTACTTTTCCCCCGACCGGTCCGATGTGCCGGCAGGATTCCGCTCCTGCGTGCTGTGACCTCCCTCAGAAAGATGCCCATGAACACCCTGATCCGATGCCTTCTCGCTGCCATGCTGTCGCTTGCCGCCGGCCTGGCCCAGGCCCTGACCATCCAGCCTTACACGCCGGCTGCGCTCAGCGCCGCGCAGCAGGCCGGCAAGCCGGTGGCGGTGCTGTTCCATGCCGACTGGTGCCCGACCTGCAAGCAGCAGGAGCGCGTCTTCGAGCGCATGAAGACCGAGCAGGGACTGGATGTCCTGCTGCTGGTGGCCGACTACGACAAGGAGAAGGACCTGCGCAAGGCGATGAATGTGCGGGTGCAGTCCACCCTGGTGGTGTTCCGCGGCGCGGCCGAGAAGTCCCGCCTGGGTGGCGACACCGATCCCGACAAGCTGCGCGCCGCCCTGCGCGCGGCGCTCTGAGCCGGCATCGTGGCGCTCACCCTGCCGCAACTCGGCCTGAGTCTGGCTGCGGGCAGCCTCACCACGCTCAGTCCCTGCGTGTTCCCGCTGCTGCCGCTGGTGCTGGGCGGCGCGCTGCAGGCCAATCGTTTCGCCCCGGTGGCGCTGGGCGTGGGCATGGCCGCCTCGTTTGCCGGCATCGGCATGCTGGTGGGCGCGGCCGGACCGGCGCTCGGCCTGGATGGTGATCTGGTCCGCGTGGCCGGCGCCTGGCTGCTGGTGGTCTTCGCGGTGGTGATGCTGGTGCCCGCGTGGAGCGAGCGCTTCACCACCTGGATGACGCCGCTGGCCAGCGGCGCCAACGCCGCGTCCTCGCGACTGTCGGGCGGCTCGCTGGGCAGCGCGCTGCTGCTCGGCGCGGTGCTCGGCCTGGTCTGGAGCCCGTGCTCGGGCCCCTTGCTCGCTTCGGCGCTCACCCTGGTGGCGAGCGAGGGTGGCGTGGCGCGCGGCGGCATCGTGCTCGGCCTGTTCGGGGTGGGCGCGGCCATCCCGCTGGTGGCGGTGGCCTACGCCTCGCGCGCCGGCTTCACCCG
>CAIZPE010000051.1 GCA_903934795.1 uncultured bacterium
GTGCTCGACTTGAAATGGATGTTGCCCAGCCCGCCATCGCCCCCCTTGGCCAGCATCACCACCTGGCCGTGATGATCCAGGTCGAACAGCAGTTCGCCGCTGTCCTCGTCATAGACGATGGTGCCCACCGGCATGCGCAGCGTGATGTCCTCGGCGGCCTTGCCGTACTGGTCGGAGCCGCGCCCGCGCTCGCCGCCGCGCGCCACATGCTTGCGGGCGTAGCGGAAGTCGACCAGGGTGTTGATGTTGCGGTCGGCCAGTGCGTAGACGCTGCCGCCGCGGCCGCCATCGCCGCCGTCGGGGCCGCCGCGGGGGATGAACTTCTCGCGCCGGAACGACACGATGCCGGTGCCGCCGTCGCCAGCGGTGACCTCGATGTGCGCTTCGTCGATGAACTTCATGGATCCCCCGCCTGCCGCCGCGGCAGCCAACAAAAAAGCCCCGCGAGGCGGGGCTGGTGGCGAGACCTGCCCGGCCTTACTGGGCCTGGGCGGCCTCGGGCAGCGGCAGAATGCTCACGGTATGGCGCCCGAGCGGGCCCTTGACCGCGAACTTCACCGAGCCGTCGATCAGCGCGAACAGGGTGAAGTCCTTGCCCACGCCGACATTCACGCCCGGGTGGAACCGGGTGCCGCGCTGGCGCACGATGATGGAACCGGCCGAGACCGTCTGACCGCCGTAGGCCTTGACCCCGAGCATCTTGGGCTGGGAATCACGGCCGTTACGCGTGGAGCCGCCGCCTTTCTTCTGTGCCATGGTGGCTTCTCCTTAGACGGCCGCGGGCGCGAGCGACTCGCCCAGCGCCGAGGCGATCCGGCTGACCAGGACCTCGGTGTAGTTCTGCCGATGGCCCTGCTGTTTGCGGTAGTGCTTGCGACGGCGCATCTTGAAGATCATCACCTTGTCGTGACGACCCTGGGAGAGCACCGTGACCGAAACCGTGGCCCCGGCCACCAGCGGCGCGCCCACGACGATGTTCTCGCCGCTGCCCACTGCCAGGACCTGATCCAGGGTGATTTCGGTTCCGATGTCCGCCGGCATCTGTTCTATCTTGATCTTGTCGCCGGCAGCAACCTTGTACTGCTTGCCACCGGTTTTTATGACCGCGTACATGGAAAACCTCGATGAGGGTGGATTGACTGAACCGAAGATTATGGCATTGCGCTGCGTCCAGGGCAAGTTCCGGCCGCCCGCCCTATAATGCGTGCGCCCATGAAACCGCTCGAGATGTTCCCGGCGCTGGCGGCCGACCTCGGCGAGGTCGACCGCGTCATCCGCTCGCGCCTTGCGTCCGAGGTGGTGCTGATCAACACCGTGGCCGAGTACATCATCGCCGCGGGCGGCAAGCGCATGCGCCCGGCGCTGCTGCTGCTGGTGGCCCGGGCGCTGGGCAGCACCAGCAGCCACCGCCACCTGCTGGCCGCGGTGGTCGAGTTCATCCACACCGCCACGCTGCTGCATGACGATGTGGTCGACGAGTCTTCGCTGCGCCGCGGACGCCAGACCGCCAACGCCGCCTTCGGCAACGCCGCCAGCGTGCTGGTGGGCGACTTCCTCTACTCGCGCGCCTTCCAGATGATGGTCGAGGCCGACGACATGCGGGTGATGCGGGTGCTCTCCGACGCCACCAATGTCATCGCCGAGGGCGAGGTGCTGCAGCTCATCAACTGCAACGACCCCGATGTCGACGAGCAGCGCTACCTCACCGTCATCCGCTACAAGACCGCCAAGCTCTTCGAGGCCTCGGCGCAGCTCGGCGCCATCCTGGCCGGCGCACCGGCCGACATCGAGGCCGGCGCCGCCGAGTACGGCCGGCGCCTGGGCACGGCCTTCCAGCTCATCGACGATGTGCTCGACTACTCCGGCGTCACCAGCGACATCGGCAAGAATGTCGGCGACGACCTGCGCGAGGGCAAGCCCACCCTGCCGCTCATCCATGTGATGGCCACCGGCACCCCGGCCGAGCGCGACCTGGTCCGCGAGGCGATCACCAACGGCCACACCGAGCACTTCGAGGCCATCATGACGGCCATCGGCCGCACCGGCGCGCTCGACTATGCCCGTGCCCGTGCCCGCGACGAGGCGCAAGCCGCCAGCGCTGCCATCGACTGCCTGCCGGCTTCCGAGTTCAAGCAGGCTCTGCTATACTTCTCTGCTTACTCGATTCAGCGAGATCGCTGAAACGCCGGCCTGGCTCTCCCGACTCTGGCCGCCGGCGCGCATCGGGCAAGGGCTCGCGGCGCCAGCCGCAGGTCGAATGGACTGCCCACCGGTGTCAACCGGCGCGGCCCTCGGGGTGTAGCTTAGCCTGGTAGAGCGCTACGTTCGGGACGTAGAGGCCGGAGGTTCGAATCCTCTCACCCCGACCAACCCACAGTTCCGAGTCCGCAACCCGCCCTCAGCGCGCGGCCAGCGCCGACTCGATTGCGCTCACCAGCCTGGGGTTGCTGGGCGCCACGCCGCTGCCGAAATGCGCGATCGCGCGACCGTCACGGCCCACCAGGTACTTGTTGAAGTTCCAGGCTGGCGGCTGGCCGGTGACGCGCGCCAGTTCGGCAAAGAGCGGGTGGGCCTGCTCGCCGCGCACCCGGGTCTCGGTGGCCATGGGGAATTTCACGCCGTAGGTGTTGAAGCACACCGCTGCGGTCTTGCGCGCGTCGGGGTCCTCCTGGCGGAAGTCGTTGGAGGGCACGCCGATCACCACCAGACCTCGGCCGGCGTAGCGGGCGTTGAGCACCTCCAGGCCCTCGAACTGCCCGGTGAATCCGCAGTAGCTGGCGGTGTTGACCACCAGCAGCACCTTGCCGGCATGGGGGCACAGAGGCAGCGGCTGCTCGTCCTGCAGGCGGCGCAGGCTGTGCTGCAGGAGCGGCGGGCACGCGGCGCGGGCTGATGCAGGCGACGCGGCCGGAACGGCGATGCCGGCAAGCCCGAGCGCGCCGGCGAACGACAGCACAATCTGCCGGCGGGATGCGACCGGGTCACTCATTCCGGCTTGATGCCGGCCTGACGGACCACGGTACCCCACTTGTCGATCTCGGCGCGCACGAAGGCGCCGAACTGCGCGGGGCTGAGCGGCATGGTGTAGCCGCCCATCTCGGCGATGCGCTGCTTCACCTGAGGCATGGCCAGCACCTTGCTGATCTCGCGATGCAGGGCATCGACCACCGGCGCAGGCGTGCGGGACGGCGCCATGAAGCCCACCCAGACCGTCACCTCGAAGCCGGGATAGCCAGACTCGGCCACGGTGGGCACCGTGGGCTGTTCCGTGGTGCGCTGCGCGCTGGTCACCGCCAGCGCCTTCACACGGCCCGCCTTGATCTGCGGCAGCGCGGTCACCTGGTTGTCGACCATGACCTGCACCTGGCCGCCGATCAGGTCGGTGAGCGCCGGGGTGGAGCCCTTGTAGGGCACATGGGTGAACTGGATGCCGGCGCGGGCCTGCAGCAGCTCGGCGGCAAGGTGCCCCGAGGTGGCCGTGCCCGAGGAGCCGAGCACCAGCGAACCCGGCTTCGCCTTGGCCAGGGCCACCAGTTCGGGCACCGTGCCGGCCGGCACGGCAGGATTCACCAGCAGCACATTCGGCATGGAGATGACATGGACCACCGGTGTGAAGTCGGCCGGGGTATAGGGCAGCTTGCCGGCATACACGCCGTAGTGGGCGGCGTTGGGGCCGATACTGCCCATCAGCAGCGTATAGCCATCGGGCTCGGCCCGGGCCACCGCCTGGGCGCCGATGATCTGGCTGGCGCCGGCCTTGTTCTCGACCACCACCGGCTGGCCGACCAGCTTGCTGAGTTCGCCCGCGACCAGCCGTGCCGACTGGTCGAGAATCCCGCCCGGCGCGGCCGGCACGACGAAGGTGATCGGGCGCGCCGGGAAGGTCTGGGCGGCCGCGGGCGAGACGACGGCGCAGGCGAGCAGTGCGCCAAGGATCGAGACGAGGCGGCGGTGGGTGCGATGAGCTGACACGGACAATCTCCGGAGACGACGCCAGCGCGTCGGGTTCGGTGGCAGGATCGTGATGCCTGGCAGGGATCGGGCGAACCGTGCGGCGGCGTGTTGTGGCGCGGCCAGGGCGCTTCGCCAGGGCCCTGCCCGAAGTCTACGCGGGTCACCGGCACGATCGACCGCAGAGACCCTGTCACGACCCGTTCCCAGGAGACCGCTCATGGATACCCAGGCATTCGCGGCGCTGCTCGAGCGCTTCACCCGCGCGGCCGAGGCCGGCGACGGCGCCGCCTTCGCCGCCTGCTTCACCGAGGACGGCATCTACCACGACTACATCTACGGCCCGCACACCGGCCGCGACGCGATCGGGCACATGATGCAGCACATCTTCCATCGCGATGCCGGGCCCGACTATCGCTGGGAGATGTTCGACCCGGTCTGCGCGGGCGACATCGGCTATGCCTGGTCGCTGTCGAGCTTCAGCTCCACGGTGGCGGAGTTCGCCGGGCGCCAGGTGCTGATCGACGGCATGAGCCGCTTCGTGCTGCGGGACGGGCTGATCGCGGAGTATCACGAGTCGGTCAACGGCTGCGTGGCCATGGCCCAGCTCGGCGTGGCACCCGAGCGCATGGCCAAGGTGGCACGCCGCTGGGCGGGCTGGCTGCACGAGCGGCCAAGCGCACGCGAGTACCTTGCCCGCGCCAAGGGCACACGGCGCGTCGGCTGAGCGGGCCCGATTCCGGAAAGCGTCGGCGCACCGCCGCCCGGGCAGACGCATTCGGTAAGGTCCGCCCATTCCCGATCCCCGCGCAGGAGCCCTGCCGTGACCGCACCCGGATTCAGCATTCAGCCCCGCATCCACACCAGCCCGAGCCTGGTGGCACTCTTCCAGGGTCTGCCCACCTCGATCATCAGCGACTGCATGAGCCGGCTCGGCGGCACGGCCGCGCTCGCGCCCCGGCATCGACCCGGCACCGCCGTGCTGGGCTGCGCGCTGACCGTGCGGGTGCGCACCGGCGACAACCTGATGATCCACAAGGCGCTGCAGCTGGTGCGCCCGGGCGATGTGCTGGTGGTCGACGGCAACGGCGCCACCGACCGCGCGCTGCTCGGCGACATCATGAAGAACGTCGCGCGCTCGCGCGGTGCGGTGGGGGTGGTGATCGACGGCGCCATTCGCGACAGCGCCAGCTTCCGCGACGACGACTTCGGCTGCTATTCCCGTGGGGTATGCCATCGCGGGCCCTACAAGGAGGGGCCGGGCGAGATCAACCTGCCGGTGTCGATCGATGGCTGCGTGGTCAGCCCGGGCGACATCGTGATCGGCGACGACGATGGCGTGGTGTTCGTCGCGCCGGCGCTGGCCGAGTCGGTGGCCGGCGCCGCGCGCCGCAGGCTCGCCGACGAGGCCAACACCCTGGCGGCGATCGCCGAGGGCCGCTATGACGACCGCTGGATCGACCAGACGCTGCAGGCCCGCGGCCTGAAGGTGGCCTGAGCATGGCGCGGGTCCCCGTTGTGCGCTTCGACTCCTGGGTCGATCCGGTCTTCGATCAGACCCTGCGCGGCGAGCCCGGCATCGCCTTGTCGGTGCAGGTCATGCCGGCCGACGCCGCGGCCGCGCGCGCAGCGCTGTGCGAGGCGCGGGTCTTCCATGTCTCGGCCGCGAAAGACGAGCTTCCCGCCCATTGCCATGTGAGCGAGGCGCTGCTCGCCGAGTGCCCCGCGCTGCTGTGCGTGTCGTCCTATGGCGCAGGCTATGACCCGATCGATGTCGCGGCCTGCACACGGGCCGGCATCGCGGTGGTCAACCAGAGCGGCGGCAATGCGGTCTCGGTCGCCGAGCACACGCTGGGCCTCATCCTGGCGGTCACCCATCGCATCGCCGAAAGCGACCGGCGGCTGCGCACCGAGCGCGGCTTCTCGCGCGAATCGCTCACCGGCACCGAGATCGCCGGCAAGACGCTCGGACTGGTGGGCATCGGCCACATCGGTCGCCGGGTGGCAGCGCTTGGCGCCGCCTTCGGCATGCGGGTGCTGGCCAGCGATCCGCTGCTCACCGACGCCGAGATCGTCGCGCGCGGCGCGCAGGCCGTGCCGCTGGACACGCTGCTCGCCCAGGCCGACATCGTGTCGCTGCACTGCCCGCGCGATGCCCGCACCCTGCGCCTGATCGACGCGGCCGCCATCGCCCGCATGAAGCGCGGCGCGGTGTTCATCAGCACCGCGCGCGGCGGCATCCACGATGAGCAGGCGCTCGCCCAGGCGTTGGCCGAGGGCCGGCTCGCCGGCGCCGGGCTCGATGTCTGGGATCGCGAGCCGCCGCCGCTCGATCATCCGCTGCTCGCGCTGCCCACGGTGGTGGCCACCTACCACACCGCCGGCGTCACCCACGAGGCGCGTCGCAACATGGCACGGATCTCGGCCGAGCAGATCATCGCGGTGCTGGCCGGGCAGCGTCCGCCCCGACTGGTCAACCCCGAGGTCTGGCCCGCCTATGCCGCGCGATTCGCGGCCGCGTTCGGCCGGCGGCCCGGGCCGGACTGATCCCGTCTCGTCCCGCCTGCCCCCTTGCCCGCCTGCCCCCTGACGCCTGACGCCTGAGGCCCCGAGAACCCCAAGCTCCAGACCCGAATCCCCAGCCACACGCCACACGCCAAACGCCAAACGCCAAGGAAACACCATGACCGCCAATGCCCTGCGCCGATCTGCCTGCCTCGTCCTGGCCCTGCTCGCGCTGCTCGCCGGCCGGCCTGCGCTGGCCTGGCCCGACCGGCCGATCCGGATGATCGTGGCCTACACCGCCGGCGGCGCCACCGATGTCACTGCGCGCGCGATCGCGCCCTTCATCGAGCGTCAGCTCGGACCGGGCACGCGCATCATCGTCGAGAACCGCACCGGCGCCGGCGGGGCGATCGGCTTTGCCGCGCTGGCAAGCGCGGCGCCCGACGGCTACACCATCGGCTTCATCAACACCCCCACCGTGCTCACCGTACCGATCGAGCGCAAGGTGAACTTCACCTGGGAGAGCTACGATCTGCTCGGCAATGTGATCGACGATCCCGGCAACTTCGCGGTGCTGACCAGCAGCAGCATCACCAATCTCGATCAGCTCGCGGCCTATGCCCGATCGCGCCCGGGCCAGGTCACGGTGGGCACCACCGGGGTGGGCTCCGATGACCACCTCGCCATGCTGATGTTCGAACGCCACGCCAAGGTGAAGATGGTGCATGTGCCCTTCAAGGGCGCCGCCGATGTCCGCCAGGCGACGCTGGGCCGGCAGATCGATGTGGCGGCGGTGAACATCGGTGAGGCGCAGCAGGCGATCAAGGGCGGCTCGCCCTTTCGCAACCTCGGCCAGATGAGCCCGGTGCGCACCGACATCGCGCCCGAACTGCCGACCTTCCGCGAGCAGGGCTATCCGATCGAGATGTCCTCGCTGCGTGGCATCGCGGCGCCGCGCGGCCTGCCCGCCGATGTGCGCGAGCGGCTGGTCAATGCGGTGCGCCGCGCCGCCGCCGACCCCGAGTTCGTGCGGGCTGCCGGCGCGGTGTTCGCGCCGCTGCGTTACCTCGCCCCGCCGGAATACGCAGCCGTGCTGCGCGACGCCGATGTCCAGTTCCGCAAGCTCTGGGGCGAGATGCCCTGGGGCGAGCAGTAAGACGCCGGCCATGAGGGCCCGTCAGGCGCGCGCGTGCTGAGCTTCGTTGCCGCGGTCTTCCTGCTGCTGATCACGCCCGGGCCGGGCGTGCTCTCGATCGCCGGGGTGGGCTCGGGCTTCGGCTGGCGCGCAGGCATGGGCTTTCTGGCCGGGCTGTGCGTGGGCTCGAACCTGGTGGGCGTGATGGTGATCAGCGGGTTGGCCGCGCTGATGCTGTCGGTGCCCTGGTTGCGGGTCACCCTGCTCACCGCCTCGGTGCTTTACCTGGTGTGGCTGGCCGCGAAGATCGCGTTCTCGGGCTCACGGGTGGGCTTTGCCAGCGCAGAAGCCGCGCCGGGCTTCGTCAACGGCGTGACCCTGCAGCTCATCAACCCGAAGGCCTATGTGGTGAACACCGCGCTGTTCTCGGGATTCCCGTTCTGGCCGGGCAGCCTGATGGCTGAAACCCTGGCGAAATTCGCGATCATCAACCTGCTCTGGCTGCCCATCCATCTGGCCTGGCTCTGGTTCGGCGTGGCACTGCGCCGCCTCGATCTGCCGGGGCCCGTGCAGCGGGCGATCAACCTGGCGATGGCCGGGTCGATGCTCGCCGTGGTGGGTCTGGCACTCTGGGCGCAGCGCTGACGCCCCGGCGGGCGCGCACCGCGGCCCGCCACCTCAGCGCGGCAACTCAGGCCTGTTCCCAGATGACGGCGCGACGGGCCGACACCCAGGTCTCGAAGCGCTCACCGTAGACTTCCTCAATGCGGTTGCGCTTGACCTTGAAGGTGGGCGTCACGAAGCCGTTCTCCACCGTCCAGGGCGTGGTGACCACGACCAGGCAGTCGAGCTGTTCGTGAGGATCGAGCCCGGCGTTCACCGACTTCAGGTGTTCCACCAGCGAGGACTCGAGCAGCGCGCGCTCGGCCTGCGCGGCAGCGCGCTGCGCGGCATCGGGGCTGAGCATGATGATGCCCAGCGGCTGGCCAAGATTGGCGCCGGTGACCACGCAGGCCTCGACGCTGGTGTGCATCACCAGGCGGTCCTCGATGGGGGCGGGCGCCACATACTTGCCCTTGCTGGTCTTGAACAGATCCTTCACGCGACCGGTGATGCGCAGGTTGCCCTCGGCATCGAGCTGGCCCTTGTCGCCGGTGCGCAGCCAGCCGTCATCGGTGAGGGTCTGCCGGCTGAGTTCGGGCTCCTTGTAGTAGCCCAGCATGAGCCCGGCGCTGCGCATCTGGATCTCGCCCGACTGGGGATCAATGCGTGACTCCACCCCCTCGTAGGGCTTGCCCACCGTACCGGGCCTTGGCACCCCGGGCAGCGTGGCATGCGACAGGCCGCAGTTCTCGGTCATGCCGTAGACCTCGACGATCGACAGGCCGAGCGACTCGTACCAGCGCAGCAGGTCAGGCGGCATGGGCGCCGCGCCGCCCGCGGCGAAGCGGCACTGGTCGAGGCCCAGCGCCGAGAGAATCTTGCGCCGCACGATGCCGCCGAGGATGGGAATGCGCAGCAGCCGCTTGAGCTTCTCGGGCGGCATCTTGGCGCTCACGCCCTGCTGGAACTTGACCCACAGCCGCGGCACCGAGAAGAACACCGTGGGGCGGGCACGCTGCAGGTCAGCGGTGAAGGTCTCGAGGGAATCGGCGAAGAACACATGCAGGCCCAGCGCGAGCAGCGAGTGCTCGACCAGCATGCGCTCGGCCACATGCGACAGCGGCAGATAGCTCAGCATGCGGGCATTGGCATCGAGGGGCACACGCTTGAGACCCGACTGGATCGACCAGGCGAAGGTGTCGAAGCTGTGCATCACGCCCTTAGGCATGCCGGTGGTGCCCGAGGTGTACATGATGGTGCTGAGATCGCTGCCAGGGCGCACCGGCTCGCCGGCCAGCGGCGCGGTGCGGGCGATGATGTCGTCCCAGGTGGGGTAGCTGGTGGGCGGCGACAGCGGATAGCTGATGCAGGGCAGGTCGGCTGGCACACCGGGCTTCATGCCCTCCCAGCCATCGAGCTTGCCCACGAAGAGCAGACGGGTCTCGCTGTGGGCGAGGATCTGCCGGATGGTCTCGGGCGCCAGGGTGGGATAGAGCGGCACCGAGACATGGCCCGCCATCCAGATGGCGAAGTCGCTCATCAGCCAGTGCGCGCAGTTCTTGGACAGGATGCCGATGCGCGAACCGGGCGCAAGCCCCTGCGCGATCAGGTGCGCGGCCATGCGACGGGTCTGGTCGAGCACCTCGCGCCAGGTGTATTCACGCACCACGCCACCACCCATGGGCTGGGTGAAGACGATCTTGTCAGGGGAGGTCTTCTCCCAGTGGTACAGGCGCTGCAGGGCGAGCGCCTGCGGATCGACGGGCGATGAACTCATGGGGGTCTCCTGGCGTGTTCAGGCGGTCCGGTGTCGCCGCCTGCATGTCGTTGTGGCTTCAGTCTGCCACAGCGCGGGCGGGTCGGGCCAGCATCGGCCCGGTCGTCCACAAGGGCAAGAGCAGCAGCAGGTAGAGCCAGCCCGAGAGCAGGAAGACATCGGTCGCCGCCATGGTGTGGGCCTGCTGGTCGATCAGCCGGTCGACCATGCCCAGGGTCTGGGTCGGCGTGAGGCCGGCCTCGGCGAGCCGCTGCAGCGCCGGCAGGGCCGCCGGTCCGCCGATGTCGACGATCTCGGTCAGCCGCGCGTGGTGCAGGCTGGCGCGCCGCTCCCACAGCGTGGTGAACACCGAGGTGCCGACCGCGCCCGCCACGAAGCGCGCAAAGGTGCTCAGGCCGCCGGCCGCGGGCAGGCGCGCCGGCGGCAGGCCCGAGTAGATGATCGCCTGCAGCGGAATGAAGTAGAAGGCGGTGGCCAGCCCCTGCAGCACGGTGGGCAGCAGGATGGTGATCGGGTCGGTGTCGACCGTGAAGCGCGAGCGCAGCCACAGCACCAGCGCATAGCCGAGGAAGGACACCGTGGTGAGCAGACGCGGTTCAATGCGCGAGATGTGCCGGCCCACCCAGGGCGAGAGCATGATCGCGAACACCCCCACCGGGGCCAGCACCGCCCCGGCCCAGATCGCGGTGTAGCCCATGTGCTGCTGCAGCCACAGCGGCAGCAGCACCACATTGCCGAAGAACAGGCCGTAGGACACCGAAAAGGCGATCGTGCCGAGCGTGAAGTTGCGCTGCGTGAACAGCCGCAGGTCGACGATCGGCGAGGCCTGCGTGAGTTCCCAGGCCAGGAAGAACACGAAGCCCACCGCCGCGATCACCGCCAGCGTGATGATCTCGTCGGACTCGAACCAGTCGAGCTCCTTGCCCTGGTCGACCATCAGCTGCAGCGAGCCCACCCAGACCACCAGCAGGGCCAGGCCCGCCAGATCGAGCGGCGTCTGCCCGTGAGGCGACTCGCGTCGGCGATACACCGACCAGGTCATCGCCGCCGAGAGCAGCCCCACCGGGACATTGATGTAGAAGATCCACGGCCAGGCGATGTTGTCGGTGATCCAGCCGCCGAGCAGCGGACCCACCACCGGCGCCACCAGCACCGTCATGCCCCAGGCCGCCATCGCCGCGCCGGCGCGGGCCGGCGGGTAGCTCGAGAGCAGCAGCACCTGCGAGATCGGGATCAGCGGGCCGGCGGCCAGGCCCTGCAGCACCCGGGCAAGGATGAGGGTCTCGATCGAGGGCGCGGCGCCGCACATCCACGAGAACAGGGTGAAGGCGAGCACGCTGAGCACCATCAGCCGCACCTGACCGAAGCGGCGTGCCAGCCAGCCGGTGAGCGGCACCGAGATGGCATTGGCCACGCCGAAGGAGGTCACCACCCAGGTGCCCTGGGCGGGGCTCACGCCCATGTCGCCGGCGATCGCCGGCAGCGAGACATTGGCGATCGAGCTGTCGAGCACCGTCATGAAGGTGGCCAGCGACACCCCGATGGTGCCGACCAGCCGGGCGCTGCCCTGCAGCGGCTCGATGGCCGCCGGCGGCGCGCTCATCGCGCTGCCCCGGTGGCCACCGGCGCGGGCGGCCGCACGAACCAGATTGGCACGAGCAGCAGCACGAACACCCCGGCCGACAGATGGAAGATGTCGGTGGCCGCCATCGTGAAGGCCTGCTGCTCGATCAGGCGGTCGATGTAGCCGGCGGTCTGCGCCGGCCCGAGGCCCGCCTGACGAAGCGTGTCGACGACCTGCTGTCCGCCGGCATGGCCGGCTGCGATCTGCTCCACCAGATGCGCGTGGTGCATCGACGCGCGGTGCTCCCACAGCGTGGCGCCAGCCGAGGTGCCGAAGGCCCCGGCGCTCACCCGCAGGAAGGTGCTCAGGCCGCCGGCCGAGGGACGCCGGCTGAGCGGCAGACCGGCGTAGATGATCGACTGCAGCGGGATGAAGAAGAAGGCCGTGGACACGCCCTGCAGGAGCGTGGGGATCAGGATGGTGTAGAGGTCGACCTCGGTGTTGAAGTGCGAGCGCATCCACAGCACCAGCGCGTAACCGCTGAACGAGACGGTGGACAGCAGGCGCGGGTCCACCCGGCCGATCTGCCGGCCCACCCAGGGCGAGAGCAGGATCGCGAATACGCCCATGGGCGCGAGCGAGATGCCGGCCCAGAAGGCGGTGTAACCCATGTGCTGCTGCAGCCAGATCGGCAGGATGACGGCATTGCCGAAGAACAGGCCGAAGGCGATCGACAGCGACACCGAGCCAAGCAGGAAGTTGCGTCGCGCGAACAGACTGAGGTCGACCACCGGATGGCGTTCGGTGAGTTCCCAGGCCAGGAAGAACAGGAAGCCGGTGAGCGCGATCACGCCCAGCGCGGCGATCTCCACCGACTCGAACCAGTCGAGCTCCTTGCCCAGGTCGAACATCAGCTGCAGGCTGCCCACCCAGACCACCAGCAGGGCGAGACCGGCGTAGTCGAGGGGAGCGGGGCCGTGGGGCGACTCACGGCTCAGATGCACGCTGGCAATCAGCATCGCCGAGATCAGACCCACCGGGATGTTGATGTAGAAAATCCAGGGCCACGCGATGTTGTCCGTGATCCAGCCGCCAAGCAGCGGGCCCACCACCGGCGCCACCAGCACCGTGACGCCCGAGGCGGCCAGCGCGGTGCCGGCCCGTGCCGGCGGATAGCTGGAGAGCAGCAGGGTCTGCGACAAGGGCACCAGCGGCCCGGCGGCGAGGCCCTGCAGCACGCGGGCGAAGATCAGCATCTCGAGCGAGCCGGCCATGCCGCACAGCCACGAGAAGGCCGTGAACGCGGCCACGCAGCACAGCATCAGGCGGGCCTGGCCGAAGCGCCGCGCCATCCAGCCGGTGAGCGGCACCGAGATGGCATTGGCCACGCCGAAGGAGGTGATCACCCAGGTGCCCTGGGTGGGGCTCACGCCCATGTCGCCGGCGATCGCCGGCAGCGACACATTGGCGATCGAGCTGTCGAGCACGGTCATGAAGGTGGCCAGCGACACCCCCAGCGTGCCGGCGACCAGCGCGCCGCCCTGCAGCGGTGGCAGCGGCGGCGCTGCCGACACTCAGCGCTTCCCGATGTTCTCGGCGATCACGCGCCGCACCAGTGCATCGGCCGCCGCCCGGGCCGCGTCCTCGGTGGCTGTGGGGGCACTGGCCTGACGCGGAGCCTGGGCCAGGCTCGGCCCGTCCTGGCGGCTGACATCGACCGTCACCCGCATCGACAGGCCCACCCGCAGGGGATGCGCCGCCACCTGCTTCGGGTCGAGCCCGATGCGCACCGGCAGGCGCTGGACCACCTTGATCCAGTTGCCGCTGGCGTTCTGCGCCGGCAGCAGCGCAAAGGCCGAGCCGGTGCCCGCGCCCATGCCCTCGACGGTGCCGTCGTACTCCACGGTCGAGCCGTAGAGATCGGCCTGCAGCTTGACCGGCTGGCCGATGCGCAGGCTGCGCAGCTGCCCTTCCTTGAAGTTGGCATCGACCCAGACCTGATCGAGGGCCACCACCGACATCAGCCCGGTGCCGGCCTGCACCCGCTGGCCGACCTGGATGTTGCGACGGGCGATGTAGCCGCCGATCGGCGCGGTCAGGCGGGTGCGATCCAGGGCGAGCTGCGCCTCGTGAACACGGGTTGCCGCGCGCACCACCGCCGGATGCCGCTCGACGCTGGTGCCTTCGGTGAGCACCTGGTTGGCGGCAAGCTGAGCACGGGCCGCCTCGAGCGCGGATTCGGCCGCCTGCACCTGGCTGCGCAGCGACTGCGCCTGCGCCATGGCATGGTCGTATTCCTCGCGCGCGACCGCGCCGTTCCTGAGCAGCGGCTCACGCCGCGCGGCATCCTCGAGGACGCGCTTGAGCTCGATGCCCTGCCGGGTGAGATCGGCCTGACGGGCGGCCACCTGCGCCTCGAGCGTGGCATTCGATGCGAACAGGGTGCGGGTCTCGCGCACCGACTGGGCGAGCTGCGCCACCGCCTGGTCAAGGGCGACCTGCGCATCGGCTGCATCCAGACGCACCAGCAGCTGGCCAGCCTTGACCAGATCGGTGTCGTCGGCGGTGACCTCGACCACCGTGCCGGCCAGCTGCGGCGTGATCTGCACCACCGTGGCCTGGGCGTAGGCGTTGTCGGTGCTCTCGCGGCCGCGCAGGAACACCAGGTAGTACGCGACATAGGCCAGTCCGGCCAGCACCACCAGGGCGGTCACCCGCAGCATGGCGCGGGTGCGGCGGCCATTGGGCGCGGCAGGTGGCGAGGATGGGGACGGCTGCGGCTCACTCATGGCTGGGTACGGATGGACAGGGTGACGGTGTCGGCGGCATAGCCGCCACCGAGGGCACGGATGAGGCCGAGCCGGTTCTCGAGCAATCGGGTGCGCAGCTCCAGCTCCTGCTGGCGCTGCGCGATCACGCCGCCCTCGGCGGCGAGCACCGCAAGGCGATTGCCCAGACCCGCCTGCAGACGCTGGCGGGCGAGATCGAGCTGGGCCTGGGCTGCCACCTGGGCGCGGGCATGCTCGTCGAGCTGCGCGCCGATGCCGCGCAGGGCACCGAGCCGGTCGGCCACCTCGCGCACCGCGTCGAGCAGCACCTGGTTGTACGACTCCACGGCGAGGTCGAGCTCGGCCTGACGAGCGCGCAGCGCGGCTCGCAGCCGGCCCGCCTCGAAGATCGGCAGCCGGATGGCCGGGGCCGCGCCCGCCTGCCAGCTGCTGCCTTCGAACAGCCGGTCGAGCCCGATGCTGTTCAGGCCGATCAGCGCGCCGAGGTTGATGTTCGGATAGAAGCGGGCACGGGCCGATTCGACATCGCGCACCGAGGCCTCCACCCGCCAGCGGGCTGCCGACAGGTCGGCGCGCCGGCCGATGAGGTCGGCGGGCACATCGAGCGGCGTGGCCAGCCGCGGGCCGAAGGCGAGGCGCGGCGACAGGCCGGCAAGCGCCGCCGGTGGCTGCGCGCTGAGATGGGCGAGCACGCGGCGCGCCGCTCCGATCGACTCGTCGGTGAGTGCGCGCTGGCGCCGCAGTTCAGCCACCGCGAGCTCGGCGGCGCGCAGGCCGGCCGCATCGTCGAGGCCGGCGCGAAAGCGTCCGGCGCTCAGGACCTGCTGTTCCTCGCGCGCGGCAAGCCACTCCTCGATCAGGCTGCGCTGCTCCACCAGCCGGGCGAGCTGCAGATAGGCCTGTGCCACCTGCACCGCCAGCAGGGCTCGCGCGGCCTGTGCCTCGGCCTGCATGGCCCGCTCGCGGCCGAGCGCAGCCTCGAGCGCCGAGCGGTGACGGCCGAAGAAGTCGATCTCCCAGCTCATGCCGGCCTGCAGGTTGGCGATGGTGCGCACCTTGCCCGCCACCGTGGCCGGCAGCAGGCCGTTGGCCGAATAGCGCTGCCGGTTCAGGTCGGCGCCGAGTTCGGCCGAGGGCTCGAAGCCGGCCTCGGCCTCGTCGACCAGGGCGCGCGAACCTGCCAGTCGGGCCTGGATGATCCTGAGACCGGGGGCCTCGGCCAGCGCCGATTCGACCAGCGCACTGAGGCCATCGTCGCCGAGCTCGCGCCACCAGCCCGCCGGCACCGCCTCGGCCTGCACGGCAGCATCGATGCCCGCAGCCTGCGGCTCGATCAGCTTCGCCGGCGCCGGTGACTTGCCCGGCGCAGCGCAACCCGCGAGGCCCGCGGCCATGGTCAGCACGGCCAGCGCCGCCCTCCCCGCCCTCCCCCACCGACACGCGCGCCGCGGTCCGGAGGATGAAACTTGTTCAAGCTTTATTTGCATAGGCAATTAATTTGCCGCGCTCGGCGGCGGGAAGGCAGGCATCAGCGCAACGCGCGCGCCGTGTCGGCGTTGCCAAGCATGCGCCGCAGGAGGCTTTTCAGCACTTCCCACTCCTCGCGAGTGAAACCTGCGAGGTAGCCATTGAGCACATCGGCGATCGCAGGCGGCACCTTGTCGGCAGCCTTTTCGCCATCAGGGGTGAGCTCGATGTTGACCACGCGGCGATCGGCGGTGGAGCGCACGCGCCGGCAAAGCCCCTTGGCTTCGAGCCGGTCGAGCATGCGGGTCATGGCCCCGGCATCAGCCTGGCACTCGCGGGCAAGCTCGGCCACCGTCTGGGCCGCGCCCAGGCGCAGCTTGAAGAGCGGCATCCACTGGGCGTTGGTCAGGCCGTGCGGCTCGAGACGCAACTCGGTGGCCTGGGCCATGCCGTTGAGCACGCGGCGCATCAGGTAACCCACGCTCTCGTCGGCCGAATAGCGATCGGGACGGTAGAAGCCGGCCGGACGGGCCGCCGCGCGTCCGACGGGGGCAGGCCGCACGCCGGCGGGATCCACCGCCCGCCCGCCCGCGGCCGCAGCGCCCGTGCTTGCGCGCACCTTCGGGCCGGCGCGATCAGTCCCCGGCGCGGATGCCATATTCCTTGACCACCTCGGCCCAGCGGTTCATCTGCGGAAAGAGGAATCGGTTGAGTTCCTCAGGTGAGGAGGCCACGATGCTCATGCCCTGGGACACGAGTCGGTCGCGGATCTGCGGCTCGCGCAGCAGCTTGCCCACCTCGGCATTCATGCGCTGGATGATCGCCGGAGGCGTCTTCGCCGGCGCCAGCAGGCCCCACCAGGCCAGTGCCTCGAAGCCGGCCAGTCCCTGCTCGGCCACGGTGGGCACATCGGGCAGGGCCGGATCACGACTGGCGCTGGTGACGGCCAGCGGCACCAGGGCGCCGCTGCGGATGTGCGGCGAGAGCAGCGCACTGGTGGCAATGGCAATCGGCACATGGCCGGCGACCGCATCCTGGGCGAGCGGGCCGCCCCCTTTGTAGGGCACGTGGGTGGTGCTGAACTTGCCCAGGCTGTTCATCTGGGTCATGGCCAGATGCGCGAGGCTGCCGGTGCCGATGGTGCCGTAGGTGATCACCCCGGGCTTCTGGCGGGCTGCGGCCACCAGCGCCGAGAAGCTGCGGTAGGGCTGCGATGCGTGCGCGGTGATCACCATGGGTCCGGTGGCAATCAGCATGACCGGTGCGAGGTCGGCACGGGTGTCGAAGGGCAGGTTCGGGATCAGGCTGGGGTTGACGGCATGGGTGTCGAAGACCAGCACGAAGGTATAGCCGTCAGGTGGCGACTTGGCGACCATGCCGGTGCCGATCGACCCGCCGCCCCCCGAGCGGTTCTCGACGATGACCTGCTGCCCGAGCGCCTTCGACAGCGGTGGGGCGAACAGCCTCGCGAGCAGGTCGGTGGTGCCGCCAGGCGGGAACGGTGACACCAGGCGGATGGGGCGCGATGGCCAGGTATCGGTCTGGGCAGTGGCGGTGGCGGCGATCGCCCAGAGGCAGATCGCCGCGAGCAGCCGCGGCCAGCGCATGAGTGCGGACATGAATGAGTCTCCTCCGGCGGGCCGCCATCGAAAGGGCAGCGGCTCTCCCGACCGATCTTACTGCATGGGCATGCCGTGCCGGCAGAACGCGACTGGCTGCGCTGCCCTTGCGCCGGCCGGGCAGCCGGCTACAGCGAGCGCCCCGCCTGCGCCCAGAAGGGCGCACGCAGATCCTTCTTGAGCACCTTGCCCAGGGCATTGCGGGGGAAGGCATCGCGCAGCTCCACCGCGCTCAGGCGCTGATGCTTGGCCAGGCGGGCATTGGACCAGGCGAGCAGTTCGGCAGGCTGCGGCGCCTCGCCCGTCCGCGGGATCACCAGCGCCAGCGGCGTCTCGCCCCACTTCTCGTGGGGCACGCCGATCACCGCCACATCGAGCACCGCCGGGTGGGTGGCGAGGATCTCCTCGATGTCGCGCGGAAAGACATTGAAGCCGCCGGAGATGATCATGTCCTTCTTGCGATCGACGATCGACAGGAACCCATCGGCATCCAGCCGCCCGATGTCCCCTGAACGGATGAAGGTGCGGCCACGCTCGTCGCGCCAGATCAGGGCCTCGGTCTGCTCGGGGCGATCGTGATACGCGGCCATCATGCCGGCGCCGTAGCCGGCAATCTCGCCGACCTCGCCACGCGGCAGCTCGCGCCCCTGCTCATCGATGATCCGCAGCTCGAACCCGAGTACCGGAGTGCCCACGGTGTCGAACTTCTCCGGTGGATGGGTAGGCTTGAGCATGGTGGCAAAGCCCTCGGAGAAACCGTAGATCTCGTGCAGCAGGTTGCCGAAGCGATCGATCACCGCACGCTTGGTGTCGCGCCGCAGCGGGGAACCGGCACACAGCAGCATGCGCAGCGAAGACACATCGGCCGTCGCCAGCCCCGGTTCGGCCAGCACCATCTGGTACTGCGAGGGCACCATGAAGCTGTGGGTGATCCGCTCCTGCGCCACCAGCGACAGGAAACGCCCGGCATCGAAGGCCGGCATGGCCACCAGCGTACCGCCCGCGAACAGTACCGGCAGCATCACCAGCCAGGTGCCGTTGGAGTAGAGCGAGGTGGTGGTCAGCGCGCGTGCGGCGTCGGTGAAACCCATCTCGATCGCGTTCGAGAAGGCCCAGTGCAGGCGTGCCCGGTGGGTCTGCACGATGCCCTTGGGCAGGCCGGTGGTGCCCGAGCTGTAGATGATGTTGAAGGGATCGGTCATCTGGTGCTGCACCGCAGGCAGCGTATCGGCCGCGCCCACGAGGAAATCCTCGAGCGGCACCCAGCCCGACGCCGCCTCACCCACCGCGATGAAACGCTCGGCCGCCAGGCCACCCAGCACCGCGCGCTCGGGCTGCAGCCGCTCGCGGAACTCCGCGGTGGCGAACACCGCGCAGGCTCGACTGTCGGAAATCAGGCCCGCGAGCTGCGCCCCGGTCAGCAGGCCCGAGAGCGGCACCGCACAGGCCCCCGCCCGCACGATGCCGAAGATCACCTCCAGGGTGTCGGCACGGTTGCCCATCAGCACCGCCACCCGTTCGCCACGACCGATGCCGCGGGCCAGCAGGGCATTGGCCACGCGGCTGATGTTGCGGTCGAACTCCCCCCAGGTTCGTCGTACTTCACCCACCACCACCGCCGGGCGGTCGGGGAAATAGCGGGCATGGCTGGCGAACAGTTCGGGGATGAACACCTGCGGGTCGTCGAGTCCGGTCATGGCGATGCGGCATGTGAAAACGCCGCATCACGGGATTCCGTGCTGCGGCGCAGGAGGCGCGGCCAGGGCCGCGCCGCGAGGGCGGGAAGTCGGACCGGCAGGCAGCCGGCCCGGGAAGGCTCAGGGTCCGTAGACCTTGCCGAAGCTCGCCCACTTCTTGCCGTCCCACTTGACGAGCTGCTGGCGCTCGATCGGGAAGAAGTCGGTGGGCGAGGTCTTGATGTTGATGCCGGGCAGCAGCATGGGCAGCGTCAGATCGAGGCTGGCCGCCTGCTTCATGATGTTCTCGCGGGTGAGGGTGTCGCCGCACTTCTTGAGCACCTCGACCACGGTCTGGCTGACGGTGTAGCCGTACACGTTGTTGGCATCCTTCATGTCGCCGCCAGCGTAGTACTTCTTCATGAACTCCAGCCAGTCGAGGTAGGCCTTGTCCTTCTCCCACTGCGGATCGGTCGGGTCCTTCAGGTAGTAGCAGGAGATGATGTCCCGCGCATTCTCGACACCCGCCGGCACGATCACCGAGGCCACCGACACCGACACGCCATTCAGGTAGTGGGTGGGCTTCCAGTTGATCTCGGCCGCCTTCTTGATGGTCTGCGCGGCGAACTTCGGGATGGTGATGTTGAAGAAGGTGTCGGCGCCCGAGGCCTTGAGCTCGACCATCTGGCTGTCGGCGGTCGGGTCGGTCACCTCGTACGACAGCTTCTTGATGATCAGCGCACGGCCCTTCTCGCCGAGGCCGTCCTCGAAACCCTTGAGGTAGTCACGGCCGTAATCATCGTTCTGGTAGAGGATGCCGATCTTGGCGTTCGGCTTGGTCTCGAGGATGTGCTGGGCGTAGATCTTCGCCTCGGACTGGTAGCTCGGCTGCCAGCCCATGGTCCAGGGGAAGTCCTTGGGATCGCCCCACTTGGTGGCGCCGGTGGCGTTGAACAGCTGCGGCACCTTCTTCTGATTCATGTAGCGATGAATCGAGGAATTGGTGGGCGTGCCCAGCACATTGAAGACGAACAGCACTTCGTCCTGCTCGACCAGCTTGCGGGCCATCTCCACGGTACGCGCCGGGTTGTAGCCGTCGTCGTAGGAGATCCAGTTGATCTTGCGGCCGTTGACGCCGCCTTCGGCGTTGACCTTGTCGAAGTAGGCCTTGATGCACTTGCCGATCGTGCCGTAGCTGGACGCCGGGCCCGAGTAGGGGCTGATGCCGCCGATCTTGATCTCCTTGTCGCTGGCGCCCGAGTCATACTTCTTTTGGGCCGAGGCCAGGGGGGAAACCATCGCTGCGGCGGCCGCCGCGATGATCCCGTTCATCTGTCTTCTGTCCATGCCGATCACTCCTGGAACGAGAGGTAACTGCCTTTGAAGAAACCCGCGGGGACGGCAGCAACCCCGCGAAACATGATCACTCCGGTCTTCAGGCGCCCTTGGCCGGGCTGCCCGCTCCCCGCAGTTTGGCGAACACCCGGGCGAACATGCCCGACACCCCGAACGGCATCAGGTACATGAACACGATCAGGAAGATCCCGTAGATCGCCCAGGGCGCCGACTTGGAAATTTCGTCAGCAATGTTGGGCACGAACTGGATGAAGATCGCACCGAAGATCGCTCCCGGGATCGAGGCCAGGCCACCGATGACCACGCCGACCAGGAAGGTGATCGACAGGAACACCGTGAAGCTGTCGGGCGCCACAAAGGCCACGATGATCGCGCCCAGCGCACCGGCCACGCCGGTGAAAGCCGCCGACACGCCAAAGGTGATGGTCTTGAACACCGGCAGGTTGATGCCCATGGCCGAGGCCGCGATCGGATGATCGCGGATGGCGACCAGCGCCCGCCCCACCCGACCACGCAGCAGGTTCCAGGCAATCAGGAACATGATCAGCGCGATGAAGAGCGAGAAGAAATACAGCCAGCGGTCGGCGTTCAGCGGCTGGTCGAACAGCGTGAAGGTGAAGGGCGGCTCGGGCTTGGACAGCACGATGCCCTGCACGCCGCCGGTCATGCCCTCGAGCTTCTTGTATTTCAGCAGCTGCGGCACCGCCAGCGCCAGCGCGAAGGTGGCCAGCGCGAGAAAGTGCCCCTCCAGACGCAGGGCCGGGAAGCCCATGAGCACACCGAAGGTGAAGCACACCACCGCCGCAAGCGGCAGCGTGAGCCAGTACGGCATGCCCGCCTGATCCATCAGGATGGCCGAGGTGTAGGCGCCGATCGCGTAGAACGCGCCGTGGCCCAGGGAGAACTGCCCGTTGTAGCCGGTGAGGATGTTCAGTCCGAGCACCGCGATCGCGTAGACGATCACGAGGTTGAACTGGAACACCCGGTAGTTCTTCACCAGGAAGGGCAGCACCAGCAGGATGGCCAGGGTGATCAGCCCGCCGATCCAGATCCACTTGCGGTCGATGGTGTTCATACGCGGGTCACCAGCACTTTGCCGAACAGGCCGTTGGGCTTCAGGGTGAGCGTGCCGACGATCAGCACCAGCGCAACCGAGAGCTTGAGCTCGGTGCCGATCACATACGCGCCCAGCAGGTTCTCGAGCACGCCGACGATGAAGCCGCCGATCACCGCGCCCCAGGGATTGTCGATGCCGCCGAGCAGGGCACCGGCGAAACCGTACAGCAGGATGCCGGACATCATGTTCGGGTCGAGGTAGACGATTGGCGCGACCATCATGCCGGCGACCGCCCCGATGGCCGCCGCCAGGCCCCAACCCATGCCCAGCATCCAGGACACCCGCACGCCAACCAGCCGCGCCGAGTCAGGGTTCTGCGCCGCGGCTCGCATGGCCAGCCCCAGCGGGGTGAACCGGAAGAACGAGAACAGCAGACCGAGCACGCACAGCATGACCACCACCGAACCGATCTCGTGGGCACTGAAGTACTTGGTGGCGTAGAACGCGTCCTTGGGAAAGGGCGAGGCGAAGGCCTTGATGGTGTGCTCGAAGACCCAGCCGGCCACCGCATTGAAGATCACCAGCAGGCCGATGAACACGATGACGTTGGTGAGCGCGGGCGCCTTCTCCACCGGCTTGAGGATGATGCGCTGGATGAGCAGGCCGCCCACGAAGGAGATCGCGATGGTGAGGAAGAACGCCGCCCAGTAGGGCATGCCGTTGTTGATCATCGCCCAGGCGATGAAGGTGCTGAAGGTGGCCATCTCGCCCTGGGCGAAATTGATGTGGTGAGTGGCCTGATAGATCATGACCAGGGCAAGCGCCACCGAGGCGTAGATGCCCCCGTTGGCCAGGCCCGCGAAAATCTGGTGAAGGAGTGCTTCCATGGTGATGTCCGTGGCTGGCTCAGTAACCGAGGTAGGAACGGCGCACCGTCTCGTCGTTCTTGATGGTTTCGCAGGGGCCGGAGATGGCCACCCGGCCGGTTTCCAGCAGGTAGGCGTCGTCGGCGAGGTCGAGCGCGAGCGTGGCGTTCTGCTCGACCAGCAGCATGCTCACCTTGTCCTGCTTGTTGATCTCTCGCATGATCCGGAAGATCTCGGCGACGATCAGCGGCGCCAGGCCGAACGAGGGCTCATCGAGCAGCAGCAGGCGGGGCCGCAGCATGAGCGCCCGGCTGATCGCGAGCATCTGCTGCTCGCCGCCCGAGAGCGTGCCGGCCTGCTGCTGGCGCCGTTCCTTCAGGCGCGGGAAGCGCGCGTACATGCGCTCCATGTCGAGCGCCACCTCGGCCTTGTCGCGACGGACAAACGAGCCCAGGCGCAGGTTCTCCTCGACGGTGAGGCCGGTGAAGGTTCCGCGGCCATCGGGCACATGGGCCACGCCCATGCGGACCACTGCCTCGGTGGCCTTGCCGATGACCTCGGTGCCATCGATCTTGATGCTGCCGGAGGTCTTGACCGTCTGGCAGAGCGCTCGCAGGGTGGTGGTCTTGCCCGCGCCGTTGGCACCCAGGATGGTGGTGATCTTGCCCTGCTCGAGGGCGAAGCTCACGCCGAACAGGGCCTGGGTGGCGCCGTACGACGCGTTGAGGTTGGTGACTTCAAGCAGCTTTGGCATCGGCGGGCGCCCCAAGGTAGGCGGCAATCACATCGGGATGGTTCTGGATCTCGGTGGGGGTGCCCTCGGCGATCTTCCTGCCGAAGTTCAGGGCGATGATGTGATCGGACACCGACATCACCAGGCTCATGTGGTGTTCCACGAGCAGCACCGTGATGTTCAGGCGGTCGCGGACATCCTTGATCAGGTCACCGAGGCCGTCGAGTTCCTCGTGATTCAGGCCGGCGGCGGGCTCGTCGAGCAGGAGCAGTTTCGGGTCGGCAGCCAGCGCACGGGCGAACTCCACCCGCTTCTGAATGCCGAAGGGAAGATCTCCTGCCGGCCGTTGCGCAAACGGCAGGAGATTGAGGTACTTCATGATCTCGTGGGCACGGCCGCGAAGGCGCTCCTCTTCGGCACGAACCGAAGGCAGCCACAGCGCACTGGAGAAGAACCCGGCGCCCGACCGGCAGTGCGCGCCGATCATGACATTGCGCTCGACCGTCATGGTCTTGAACATGGCCAGGTTCTGGAAGGTGCGACCGATGCCCAGCGACGCGATCTCGTGGACCGGCGTAGCCGTGATCGACTTGCCTTCGAACAGAAGATCGCCCTGCTGGTAGGCGTACAGCCGGCTGAGGCAGTTGAACAGGGTGGTCTTGCCAGCCCCGTTGGGGCCGATCAGACCGCACACGCCGCCGCGCGGCACATCGAAGCTGACGGAGTCCAGCGCCACCACGCCGCCGAAGCGCACGGTGATGCCCTGGACGCTCAGCAGAGCGTCTTTAGCCACCTGGTTGTGTCTCCCGGATCCTTGGACGGACCCTGTTGTCGATGCGTTTTCCGTACCGCCGAACTGCACGGCCCCGCAGTTATACGGATGTCTTGCGCGGACTGCAAGCAGGCCCGGGAAAGAGGCATGCGCGGCCGTGCCATTGCCCGTTCGTCCATCCTCCGCATCGCAAGACCGCCGGCGCTTTCATTCACGCGCCCCCTGATTGGCGGCACAATCGACGCCCCCGGCTGCGCCCGTTCAGGAGCCAAGATCATGACCACCGACCCACAGGACGGCTTTCGCCTGACCTACTCGACGATGTTCGACCCTCCCGAGTCGCTGCATCAACGCTTCGAGGCCGCCCTCGCGACGGCAAGGGCGAGCGCCGGCGCGGAGCACCCGATGTGGATCGCGGGTCAGCCCCGTCATGGCGCAGACCGCTTCGAGACCCGTGCCCCGGCCGATCGCCGGCAGGTGCTCGGCGTCTTCTCGCGCGCGGAGGCGGGTCTGGTGAGCGAGGCCGTGGCAGCGGCGAAGGCTGCCTTCCCCGCCTGGGCGGCAACACCGTGGCAGGAGCGGGTGTCGATGCTGCGTCGGGTGGCAGCGCTGATCGAGACCCGGGTGTACGAGATCTCGGCTGCCGTCGCGATCGAGGTCGGCAAGAACCGCATGGAGGCGATCGGCGAAGTGCAGGAGAGCGCCGACCTGATCACCTGGTACTGCGACCAGATGGTGCGCAACGAGGGCTTCGAGATCACGCTGCCCGACGATCCGCTGCCGGGATGGCGCAGCCGCAACGCCACGCGCCTGCGCCCCTGCGGCCCCTGGGTGGTGGTGGCGCCCTTCAACTTCCCGGTGGCCCTGGCGGCCGGCCCGATCGGTGCCGCGCTGGTCACCGGCAACACCGTGGTCTTCAAGGTCGCGAGCGACACCGCATGGAGCGGCTCGCTGCTCATGGCAGCGCTGCGGGATGCCGGCCTGCCCCCGGGGGTGGTCAACCATGTGACCGCCGACGGCGCGGTGTTCGGCGAGGTGATCTGCACCGACCCCGCCATCGCGGGCGTGACCTTCACCGGTTCATCCGAGGTGGGCATGCACCTCTTCCGCCGCTTCGCGCAGGGGCCCTGGCCGCGGCCGTGCATCACCGAGATGGGCGGCAAGAACGCGGTGGTGGTCAGCCGCCACGCCGATCTCGACCGGGCGGCCACCGGCATCGTGCGTTCGGCCTTCGGCCTGCAGGGCCAGAAGTGCTCGGCCTGCTCGCGCGTGTATGTGGAGCGGCCGGTGGCGCAGGCGCTGCGCGAGCGCATGGTCACCCTCACGCGGGCGATCCGGGTGGGTGACCCCACCGAACGCAGTCACTGGATGGGGCCGCTGATCAACCAGGCAGCGTTCGAACGCTATCAGCGCTGCGTGTCGCAGGTGCGCCAGCACGGTCGGATCGACGAGGGCGGGCGCAGCCTGACCGAGGGTGATCTGCAGCATGGCTGGTTCGTCGCCCCCACCATCGCCCGCGCGCCGCGCGACTTTCGCCTCTGGCGCGAGGAGAAGTTCATCCCGCTGGTGCTGGTCGAGGAGATCGACAGCGTCGGTGAAGGCATCGATCTTGCCAACGGCCTGCCTTACGGACTGACCGCCGGTTTCTATGGCGCGGCCTCGGAGGTCGACGGCTTCCTCGATCGCATCGAGGCGGGGGTCACCTATGTGAACCGCCCTCAGGGCGCCACGACCGGTGCCTGGCCCGGCTACCAGCCCTTCGGGGGCTGGAAGGGCAGCGGCAGCACCGGCAAGGCGATCGGATCCCACTGGTACCTGCCGCTCTACCTGCGCGAACAGTCTCGCACGGTGGTCGACTGAGCTGCCGGGCTGACGGCGCGCGGTCAGCGCCGCGCGCCAGTTCAGGCCCTCAGACCGTCAGCGACAGTCAGCCGCAGCGGGCTAGAGCGGCTTGCGGATGAGGTTGGCGATCTCGCCGATGATGCCGCGGCGGAAGGACATCACGCAGACCACGAAGATGACGCCCTGCACCACCGTCACCCAGGCGCCAAGCTCGGCGAGGTAGTTCTGCATGGTGATGATCACGGCGGCGCCGACGATGGGGCCGAACATGGTGCCCAGTCCGCCCACCAGGGTCATGAGCACCACCTCGCCGGACATCGACCAGTGCACATCGGTGAGCGAGGCGAGTTGGAACACCAGCGACTTCAGGCCACCGGCCAGCCCCGCCAGCGTGGCCGACAGCACATAGGCCATGAGCTTGTAGCGGTCGGTGTCATAACCCAGGGACAACGCCCGCGGCTCGTTCTCGCGGATGGCCTTGAGCACCTGGCCGAAGGGCGAGTGAACCACCCGCCAGATGAGGCCGAACGCGGCGAAGAACACCACGAAGACCAGCGCGTACATGGCGTAGTTGCCCGACATGTCGAACAGGCCGAAGAGCTTGCCGCGCGGCACCGCCTGGATGCCGTCCTCGCCGCCGGTGAACGGCGCCTGCAGATAAAAGAAGAAGATCATCTGCGACAGCGCCAGCGTGATCATGGCGAAGTAGATGCCCTGACGCTTGATGGCAAGCAGCCCGGTGACCCAGCCCATGAGCGCCGCGCAGGCGGTGGCGAAGATCAGGGCGAACTCGGGATTGAAACCCCAGACCTTGGCCGAATGCGCCGCCGCGTATCCGGCGGTGCCGAGGAACATGGCATGGCCGAAGGAGAGCAGCCCGCCGAAGCCGATGAGCAGGTTGAAGGCGCACGCGAACAGCGCGAAGCACATCACCTTCATCAGGAAAACGGGGTAGAGCACCAGCGGCGCCAGCAGGAAGAACGCGAAGAGGATCAGGAACGCGATCTTCTGGTGACCGGTGCCGGCGCCGGCGCCGGCCACGATCGGGACGGTGGATGAGGACATGAGGAGCCCCTGCGCTACTTCTGGGTGCCGAACAGCCCGGCGGGCTTGATCAGCAGGACGATGGCCATGATCACGAAGATCACGGTGTTCGAGGCTTCGGGGTAGAAGACCTTGGTGAGGCCCTCGACCAGGCCCAGGCCGAACCCGGTGATGATCGACCCCAGGATGGAGCCCATGCCGCCGATCACCACCACGGCAAACACCACGATGATCAGGTCGGCACCCATCTGCGGGCTGACCTGATAGATCGGGGCGGCCATGACGCCGCCCAGCGCGGCCAGCCCCACGCCGAAGCCGTAGGTGAGCGTGATCATCCGGGGCACATTGATGCCGAAGGACTGCACCAGCGCCGGGTTCTCGGTGGCCGCCCGCAGATACGCGCCGAGCTTGGTGCGCTCGATGACATACCAGGTGACCAGGCACAGCACCAGCGAGGCACCGATCACCCAGGCCCGATAGTTGGGCAGGAACATGAAGCCGAGGTTCTTGCCGCCGGTGAGCTCGGGCGGGATCGGGTAGGGCTGGCCCGACGAGCCGAACTCATTGCGGAACAGCCCCTGGATGATCAGCCCCAGCCCGAAGGTGAGCAGCAGTCCGTAGAGATGATCGAGCTTGTAGAGCCGGGCGAGAAACACCCGCTCGACGATCACCCCCGACACCCCGACCACGATCGGCGCCAGCAGCAGCGACCACCAGTAGCCGAGCTGCAGGTAGTTCAGGGCGAGGTAGGCCACGAACGCGCCCATCATGTACTGGGCGCCGTGGGTGAAGTTGATGATGTTGAGCAGGCCGAAGATGACCGCCAGGCCCAGCGACAGCAACGCGTAGAACGAGCCGTTGATCAGGCCGATCAGCAGCTGCCCGAACAGGGCCTGGGTGGGAACGCCGAAGATCTCCATGGGAGCCGCCGCTGAGCCTTGTCGGTGAGCTTACTTCTTGGCGACCAGCGGGCAGTTGCCCTGGTCGATGGGCCGGAAAGCCTGGTCAGCCGGGATGGTGGCCCGGACCTTGTAGTAGTCGTACGGGCCCTTGGACTCGGCCGGCTTCTTGACCTCGACCAGGTAGGCCGGGTGCAGCTTGCGGCCATCGGCGCGGATGGTGCCCTTGCCGAACAGCACATCGTCGGTGGCCAACTCCTTCATCTTGGCCACCACCTTGGTCCCGTCGTCGCTCTTGAGGGCTTCGACCGCCTTGAGATAGTGCAGCACCGAGCCATAGACGCCGGCATGGACCATCGACGGATACTTGCCGCCGCTCTGCGCGACGAACCGCTTGGTCCACGCACGGGTCTGGTCGTTCAGGTCCCAGTAGAAGGTCTCGGTGAAGATCAGGCCCTGGGCCTTGTCCAGGCCGAGGGCGTGAACATCGGGCAGGAACACCAGCAGACCGGCCAGGTTCTGGCCGCCGCGGGTGATGCCGAACTCGGCCGCCTGCTTGATCGAGTTCTGGGTGTCGCCGCCGGCGTTGGCCAGACCGATGATCTTGGCCTTGGAAGCCTGGGCCTGCAGCAGGAACGAGGAGAAGTCCTGGGTGTTCAGCGGATGACGCACCTTGTTCAGCACCTTGCCGCCGGACTTGAGCACCACCGCCTCGGTGTCGCGCTCGAGCGCATGGCCGAAGGCATAGTCGGAGGTCAGGAAGAACCAGGTGTCACCGCCGGTCTTGACGATCGCCGAGCCGGTGCCGTTGGCCAGCATCCAGGTGTCGTAGGTCCAGTGAACCGTATTGGGGGAGCAGTCCTTGCCGGTGAGATCGGAGGTGGCCGCGCCGGAGTTCAGCATGACCTTGCCCTTCTCGCGCACGATCTGGTTGACCGCCAGCGCCACCGAGGAGGTGGGCACATCGGCAACCGCATCGACCTTGTCGGTGTCGAACCACTTGCGAACGATGCTCGAACCGATGTCGGGCTTGTTCTGATGGTCGGCCGAGAGGATCTCGACCTTCATGTTCTTCTTGGCGGCGCCGAAGTCCTCGACCGCCATGCGGGCGGCGATCACCGAGCCCTGCCCGGTGATGTCGGCATACAGGCCCGACATGTCGTTGATGACGCCGATCTTGATCACGCCGTCGGAGACCTGCGCGCTGGCGCCGGCCGACAGGGCCATGGCGCCGGCAACCAGGGTGGAAATCAGAGTGCGCTTGAACATGGTGTCTCCCTGAGTGCTGGGGGTGTTGTGCGGTTGTGTGTTGGGGCCGGGAACCGTGATGGCGACTGGCTGGCCAGGCTCAGACGCCGAGGTATTCGTGGAGCATGCCCATCTTGGCGTCGAGTTCGGCGGCGCTGAAGCCCTCGACGATTCGGCCGTGCTCCATGACATAGAAGCGGTCGGCCAGCGGGGCGGCGAAACGGAAGTTCTGCTCGACCATGATCACCGTGAAGCCGCGCTCGCGAAGCGTGCGGATCATGCGGGCCAGCGCCTGCACGATCACCGGGGCAAGACCCTCGGAGATCTCGTCGAGCAGCAGCAACCGCGCGCCGGTGCGCAGGATGCGCGCGACCGCCAGCATCTGCTGCTCGCCACCCGAAAGGCGCGTGCCCTGGCTGTTGCGACGCTCCTTGAGGTTGGGGAACATGGCGTAGATCTCGTCGATCGACATGCCCGCCGAGCCCACGCTGGGCGGCAGCATGAGGTTCTCTTCGCAGGACAGGCTGGCGAAGATGCCGCGTTCCTCCGGGCAGTAGCCAAGGCCGAGCTGCGCGATGCGGTGCGGTGGCAGACCGATCGCCTCGGTGCCGTTGATCATGATCGAGCCGGTCCGCCGGCCCACCAGGCCGAGGATCGACTTCAGCGTGGTGGTGCGGCCCGCACCATTGCGGCCGAGCAGCGTGACCACCTCGCCCTTGTTCACGGTGAGGTCCACCCCGTGCAGGATGTGCGACTCGCCGTAGAAGGCGTGCAGGTCGGTGACCCGCAGGAATTCGGTGTTCTCAGCCATGCGCTCCCCGCAACTCAGCGGCCTCGCTGCCCATGTAGGCCTCGAGCACCTGCGGATCCTTCGATACCGTCTCGTAGGGGCCTTCGGCGATCACCTGACCCCGCTGCAGCACGCTGATGCGATCGGCGATGCTCGAGACCACGTTCATGTTGTGCTCGACCATGAGAACGGTGCGGTTGGCCGAGACCTTCTTGATGAGCTGGGTGACGCGCTCGACATCCTCGTGGCCCATGCCCTGGGTGGGCTCATCGAGCAGCATGAGCTCGGGCTCGGTGGCCAGGGTGGTGGCAATCTCGAGCGCCCGCTTGCGGCCGTAGGGCAGCTCGACGGTGACCGTGTCGGCATAGTCCTGAAGCCCCACGGTCTCGAGCAGCGCCCGGGCGCGGTCGTGCAGGGCCTCGAGCGTGCGCTCGGACTTCCAGAAGTGGAAGGAGGTGCCGAGCTCGCGCTGCAGGCCGATGCGCACGTTCTCGAGGACCGTGAGATGCGGGAAGGTGGCCGAGATCTGGAAGGACCGGACGATGCCCCGGCGCGCGGTCTGGGCCGGCTTCTCGTGGGTGATGTCCTGGCCCTTGTAGAGGATCTGTCCGCGGGTGGGCGGCAGGAACTTGGTGAGCAGGTTGAACACCGTGGTCTTGCCGGCGCCATTGGGGCCGATCAGGGCATGGATGTGACCGCGCTGGACCTTCAGGTTCACATCGCTGACGGCGACGAAACCCTTGAACTCCTTCACCAGCCCACGCGTTTCGAGAATGATGTCTTCGGCCATCCGGGTGCACAGACAGGGGTTGACGGGTTGTCGGGCACCGGGGATCGGTGCGGGGCGGATTATGTCCAAAGGCCAGGGGCGAGGCAAACACGACCGGCGGCCGCCTCGGGGTGACAGAAGGCTTCGACCCCTCCCCCAGACGAGAAAGCCCGGTATTTCCGGGTCGAATGTCAATGATTGTCGCGGGGAATTCCGTGCGTGGCGTCGATGCGCTGATAACTCACCGCGAAGTCGAGGCAGGCACCGGTCTGCAATTGCCCCACATGGCGACGCTGCAACTCCTGCCAGGGTGTCTGGCTGACCAGCGCGGGCGGCTTCCAGGCAGCGCGCCGCCGGGCGAGTTCGTCATCGGAGATCAGCATGTCGGCGCGACGCCGGTCGAGGTCGATGCGGACCCGGTCGCCGGTGCGCAGCAGGGCAAGGCCGCCGCCGACCACCGATTCGGGTGACGCATTCAGGATGGAAGGGCTGGCCGAGGTGCCGGACTGGCGGCCGTCGCCCACGCAGGGCAGCATCGTGATGCCCTGGCGCACCAGCGCGTCGGGCGGCAGCATGTTGACCACCTCGGCCGCACCCGGATAGCCGATCGGCCCGACACCGCGGATGAACAGCAGGCAATCGGCATCGATCGCCAGCGCGGGGTCATTGATGCGCGCGTGGTAGTCCTCGGGGCCCTCGAAGACGATGGCGCGGCCCTCGAAAGCCCCCTCGTCACCGGCGCGCTGCAGGTAGCGGGCGCGGAATTCCGCGGTGATCACCGAGGTCTTCATCACCGCCGACTCGAACAGGTTGCCGCTGAGCACCGCAAAGCCGGCCTGGGGCAGCAGGGGCTGTTCGTAGGCCCGGATGACATCGCGGTTGCGCACCGGCGTGTCGGCATAGCACTCGGCGATGGTACGACCGGACACGTTGAGCGCATTGCCGTGCAGCTTGCCGGCGCGCAGCAGTTCGTTCATGACCCCCGGCACGCCGCCGGCGCGATGGAACTCCTCGCCGAGATACTGGCCGGCCGGCATCAGGTTGACCAGCAGGGGCACCTCGTAGCCGATGCGGTCCCAGTCGGTGATGTCGAGGGCCACCCCCATGTGGCGGGCGATGGCGGTGACGTGCGGCGGGCAGTTGGTGGAGGCGCCCAGGGCGCTCGAGGCGACGATCGCGTTCTCGAAGGCCTCACGGGTGAGGATGCGCGAGGGGCGCAGGTCTTCATGAACCATCTCGACGATGCGCCGGCCGGTGGCGTAGGCCATCTGGGCGCGCTCGCGGTAGGGCCCGGGGATGGCGGCGCAGCCCGGCAGGGACATGCCCAGCGCCTCGGCCACGCTGTTCATGGACAGGGCCGTGCCCATGGTGTTGCAGTGGCCTACCGAGGGAGCCGAGGAGGCGACCATCTCGAGGAACTGGTCATAGTCGATCCGGCCGGCGGCGAGCTCCTGGCGGGCGTGCCAGACCACGGTGCCGGAGCCGGCCAGGCCGTTGTTGTAGTACCCGTTGAGCATCGGCCCGCCCGACAGCACGATGGCCGGGATGTCGACCGTGGCCGCCCCCATGAGCATGGCCGGGGTGGTCTTGTCGCATCCGGTGGTGAGCACCACGCCGTCGAGGTGGTATCCGTAGAGCACTTCCACCAGCGAGAGGTAGGCGAGGTTGCGGTCCAGCGCCGCCGTGGGGCGCTTGCCGGTCTCCTGGATGGGATGCACCGGGAATTCCAGGGGGATGCCGCCGGCATCACGGATGCCGTCGCGCACCCGGCGGGCCAGCTCGAGATGGTGCCGGTTGCAGGGCGCGATGTCGCTGCCGGTCTGGGCGATGCCGATCACCGGCTTGCCGCTGTTGCGCAGTTCGTCGAGCGTGAGGCCGTAGTTCATCATGCGCTCGAGGTAGAGCGCGGTCATGCCCGGATTGTCGGGATTGTCGAACCAGGCTCGCGAACGCAGGCGCCGTCCGCCCGGCTTGTCGTGGCTGTTGGCCATGGGTGTCTCCTCCTGTGGCAGTCTTTCGGGCAAGTGTAGCAACCGGGCCGTTCATCCGGACGCCAGCGGCCGTTTGTCCTCCCGGCAATCATCGCGGCTTACCCCGGCCCCGATTGCCGCGCATCATGAACTTCCTGCGCCAGAAGCCCCGCCCATCCGCCATGGCCCCACCCCCCAATCAGACCGCAACCGAGACCGTCTCGCTGGCCGGCATCGGTCGCGCGCTGGTCCAGCACCGGCTGCTCGAAGCCGATCGCGCGCTGGCCATCCAGCGCAAGGCAGACGCCGCCAAGGTCCGGTTCATCGACGAGCTGATCGGCTCGGGCGGGTTCCCGGCGCCCGACCTCGCCCGCTTCGCCGCCGAGACCTTCGGCCACCCGCTGCTCGATGTGGCGGCCCTCGATCTCGGTGCGCTGCCGGCCGACCTGATCGACCCCAAGCTCGCCAGCGAGACCCGGGTGATCGCGCTGTGCCGGCGCGGCACCCGCCTGTCGGTGGCGCTGTCGGACCCCACCGACATCGAGACCCTCGACCGCATCAAGTTCCAGACCCAGTGCACCCTCGATCCGGTGGTGATCGAGCACGACA
>CAIZPE010000052.1 GCA_903934795.1 uncultured bacterium
CTCACGCAGCGCGTGCAGGGCCGGCGAGGCCTGCAGCACGTCATTGGGCAGACGCGCGAGCACCGATCGCCAGTCGGACTGCAGCTCCGCCAGGAAGGCGGGCTCGTCACTGGCCGACAGCGCCAGCACCGCGAGCTCGGCGAGCGCACCTTGGACATCGCCCTGCAGCGCGGATGGTGAAGCGCCGGCCGGCTCCCCGACCACCCTCACCTTCTCGATCCACACCCGCTCGGGCGCGCAGGCAAGACCCTGGGCGATCACCTCGTGCCGCAGCTGAACCTCGTCGGCGATCAGCGCTGCGTGGGCGCGGGAGCGGCCGGTGAACAGCACCCGTACCGCCAGCGGCAGGTGCGAAGGCGTGGCGTCGAGCGCCTGCGCCAGACCCAGCCCGGCGGCGCGGATCGCCGCGCCCAGATCGTCGGCGTTGCTGATGTCGACCGCCAGGAGATGCCAGCGCAGGACAGCGACATCGATCCGGTCGACGGCGGTGATCTCATCGCCCTCGGCGCTGACCATCAGTGCGCCTCGGGCGCCCGTTTCCCGGATGTGTCGTCCCTGCAGATTGCCGGGATAGGCGATCGTGACCGTGCCACGCTCGATCCAGTGTTCATGCACATGGCCCAACGCCCAGTACTGATAGCCCCTGGCGCGCAGCTCGGCGACCGAACAGGGCGCATAACGGGCATGCTCGGCATGACCTTCCAGGGCGGTGTGCAGCACGCCGATGTTCAGCCAGCCGGGCACCGGCGCCGGATACCCCGGCAGCAGATTCTCGGTGGTGGCCGCCACCCTGAAACTGCGGCCATGCAGCGCCACCCGCAACGCCTCGAGTCGGAAGGTCTCGGCCTTGCGCGCAGAGAAGACGCGGACGTTGTCGGGCAGCTCGAGCCCCCGGGTCATCTCGCTCTCGGCGTCATGGTTGCCATGCAGCAGAAAGACAGGGATGCCGGCCTGCCGCAGACGCCCCATCTGACGCACGAAAAAGAGCCCGGTGTTGAAGTCCTTCCAGTCGCCGTCATACACATCACCCGCGATCACCATGAAGTCGACCGCTTCCGCGAGGGCATGGTCGACGAGGTTGCGGAAGGCGTCGCGGGTGGTGGTGCGCAGCCGCTCCGCGGGCGCATCGGGATAGGCAGACAGGCCTCTCAGCGGACTGTCGAGATGAAGGTCGGCTGCATGGATGAATCGCATCGCCGGGGCACCTCAGCCCGGATGGCGAGTGAGGTGTTGCGCAAGCGCCGCCCAGGCCGGCAGTGAAGTGGGATCGAGGTTGGCATTCGCCGCCAGCGGGTGCGAGGCATAGCGCGCAACGACCATCTCGGCCCCGGGATTGATCACGATCGCCTGCCCGTGGATGCCGCGGGCCATGAACATGCCATCGGACTGTTGGCTGTTCCACCATTGATGGCGATAGCTCCAGCCGGGCAGCAGGGCATAGCCGGCAGGCGTGAATTTCGCCGGATTGCCACCACCGCGAATCGCGGCCACCGCCGCTGCGGGCACGATCTGTCGACCATTGAAGGCGCCCTCGCATCGCATCATTTCACCCATGCGCGCCAGGTCGCGCACGGTGGTGCACAGCCCGCCCGCAGCGAAGGGCATGCCATGGGCGTCGCAGATGATGTGGGCGTCGCGCTCGACGCCCAGTGTGCGCCAGAAGCGATCCGACAGCAGGGTCTCGATGCGCTCGCCGGTGGCGCGCTGGATCACCCAGGCAAGCACATCGGTGTTCACGCTGCGGTAGGTGAACGCGGCACCATGCACACCCGCAGCACGCACGGTCTGCAGGAACGCATACAGGCCCTCCGGCTGCGGGCTGTCGGCGGCACGCGGCGCCAGCCCACCGGCCCGCGCATAGGCGGCGATGCCGGAGTTCGGGTCGGTGTAGACCTCGCTGAAGTCGAGCGCGGTGGTCATGTCCATGACCTCGCCCAGGCTCGCCGCGCCAAAGCCGCAGGCCGCCAGTTCGGGTACCCAGTGCGCCACCGGTCGAACCTCATCGAGCACGCCCTCGGCGACCAGCATGGCGCCCAGGGTGCCGATGAAGGACTTGGTCACCGAGAAGGCGATATGTGGCTGGTGCTCGCTCAAGGCGCCGAAGTAGCGCTCCAGCACGATGCGGCCACGATGCAGCACCACGATGCCATCGGTGTAGTTGGCCTTGAGCGACTCGGCGAAGCTGATCGGCCTGCCCGCGCCGATGGGGGTGAGGGCGATGTCGTCCAGGTCGGTACGCAGCACGCGCGGCAGCGCGGCCGCCGGCGCGTCGCCACGCGTGATGTTCAGCGTGGGGTGCAGTTCGCGGGTGTGGCTGAAGGTCCAGCGCGTCTGCGGGAACTTGCGGCTGTCACCCGTGTCAAAGCGCACCACGCGCTCGGGCGGCGGCGGGCTGCCCTGCATCCAGCCCAGGCGGCTGGGACAGCTCGCATCGGCGTCGAGTTCATGAGGGGGCGGCAGGAAGTCGGGCAAGGGGTTCATGATGTGCGGCATTCTCCCGCAGATCCTCGGGATGCGGCGCTCGTCGCACGCCAGGCTCAGAAAAACAAAAAGCCCTGATCTCTCAGGGCTCTGAGGTGTCCAGCAGGACCCTGATGGACCCTGCTGGACAGGTACTTGGCGGAGGGAGGGGGATTCGAACCCCCGTCAGGCGTTGACCTGAACACGCTTTCCAGGCGTGCGACTTAAACCACTCATCCATCCCTCCGGGGCCGCGGAGTATACCAAAGCCCCGATCAGTCTCCGGCGACCGAGAAGTGCAGGTTCATC
>CAIZPE010000053.1 GCA_903934795.1 uncultured bacterium
ACGGCGGTGGCCAGCGGCGGCAGCGCCGCGCAGGCGGCCAGCAGCCGCTGGCCGTGGCCATGCCGGTGCACCAGCACCTCGGGCGGGGCGCCCCCGGCCAGCGACTGGCGGGTGTCGGCGGCGATCACCTCGGCCAGGCCTTCGGCCACCGGCTCGCCGGCCGATGAGCTCACCAGGGTCTGCAGAACCAGCAGCGCCGGCGCGCGCTTCTCGAGCAGCCGCAGTTCGAAGCGCAGCTCGTCGCCCACCGCCACCGGCCGGTGATACGCCAGCGAGTGCGCCCGCAGCCGCGCGCCCGGACCGGGCAGGCGGGTGGCGATCAACCGGGCGATCTGTTCGCCGATCCAGCCTGCGGGCGCCAGCGTGTCGTGGGCACCGGGCGCGGCGCCGGCGCCGGCGGCGGGCAGCGCCACCGGGCTGCCGCCGGCGAGCGCGAAGGCCCGCAGGTCCTGCGCGGTGCACACCCGGCTCGCGCGGGCGCTGTCGCCCACGGCCAGCTCGTCGAACAGCCGGTTCTCGATCGCCATGAGGGGAAGGCTATCATCGGATGGCAACGGTTCCGTGCGGTGTTCCAGGAGGCAGCGAAATGCCGGTGTCGCTCGATGGCAAGCTGGTGGTGGCGATCTCGTCTCGGGCGGTCTTCGACTTCGAGGAGGAGAACCGGGTCTTCGAACGCGACGACGATGCCGCCTACATGGCCCTGCAGCGCGAGCGCCTCGAGCGCCCGGCCGCCCCGGGCGTGGCCGGCGCCCTGGTGCGCAAGCTGCTGGCCTTTGATGCGCCCGACACGCCCGAGCCCGAGCGCCGGGTCGAGGTGGTGGTGGTGTCGCGCAATGACCCGGTGAGCGGTCTGCGGGTGTTCCGCTCGGCGCGCCAGGCGGGCCTGCGGCTGGAGCGCGGCGTGTTCACCCGCGGTCGCACGCCCTGGCCGTATCTGGTGCCGCTCAAGGCGAACCTCTTCCTGTCGGCCAATGGCGACGATGTACGTGCTGCGCTCGAGGCCGGCTTCCCGGCTGCCCGCGTGTTCCCCGATTCGGTGAAGGCGTCCGAGTCGCATCCCGACGAGGTGCGCATCGCCTTCGACGGCGATGCGGTGCTGTTCTCCGACGAGTCGGAGCAGGTCTATCAGCGCGACGGGCTCGATGCCTTCCAGCGCCACGAGGAGACCCACGCCGCGCGGCCGCTGCCCTCGGGGCCGTTCATGCCGCTGCTCGAGGCGCTGCACGGCCTGCAGCGCGCCGGCAGCCGCGCCGGCATGCGCATCCGCACCGCGCTGGTCACCGCACGCAGCGCGCCGGCGCATGAGCGCGCGATCCGCACCCTCATGGACTGGGGCCTGGAGGTGGACGAGGCGATGTTCCTCGGCGGGCTCGACAAGGGCCCGTTCCTGCGCGAGTTCGAGCCCGACTTCTTTTTCGACGACCAGACCCGGCACTGCGAGTCGGCGGCGCAGGCCGGGCCCACCGGCCATGTGCCCTCGGGCATCGCCAATCAGCCCGGCTGAGCCTCAGCCGAAAAAGCGCAGCACATCGGCCTTGCGCGCCAGCGCATCGGCCCGGCCCAGCGCCACCAGCCGGCCGGTGTAGCCCGGCACGAACAGCAGGTAGGAGCTCAGCGCCGCGCCGCGCGTGTCGGTGGCGCCGATCAGCCGCAGCAGCACGCGGATGTTGCGCGGCAGCTCGCGCACATGCGGCGCGGCCAGCGTGTCCAGGCGCTGGCTCGGCGAGATCACCAGCGGCTCGATGTGGCGAAGCCCCGCCGCGCCATCGGCCTGCGGCGCGAGCGCGGCCAGGGTGCGGTTGACGCGGCTCAGCCGCTCGATGTCGCCGGAGAGCGCGTCGAGGAAGATGCCGGCCATGGCATGGCCGGCGATCTGGGCGAGGCTGGGATAGTGCTCCTGCGAGCCCGCCGGCCCGGACTGGCGGGCCGGGGTCTCGAAGCGGCCGGCGCCGATCACCACCAGCCGGTCGGCCCCGAGGTGGATCGCCGGGCTGATCGGCGCCGACTGCCGCATCGACCCGTCGCCGAAGAACTCGTGGCGCTCGTCGATGGGCAGCGGCACCGCCGGGAACACGAAGGGGATCGCGCTCGAGGCGAGCAGGTGGTCGATGCCGATGCGGGTGGGCGCCGCCAGCCGCTGGGTGCGGTACCAGGGCGCCAGCGCCGAGCGGGTCTCGTACCAGGTGACATGCTGGCCCGAGGTGTAGCTCGACGCGGTGATCGCCAGCGCGCGCAGGCAGCCGTCATCGAGGCAGCGGCCCAGACGCTCGGTGTCGATCACCCGCGCCAGCAGCTCGCGCAGCGGGCTGTTGTCGAAGAGCGAACGCGGCCGGGTGCGTGCCAGCCAGCCCAGAAGCAGTGCGCCCAGCCAGTGCGCCGCATTGCCCAGCGAGCCGCGCAGGTCCACCCGGTAGATGTCCTGCGGCTGCACCGTGCGCCACAGGCCGGCGATGCGCCGGATCGCCTCGGCCCAGTTGTCGCAGCCAGCCGCGTAGGCCGCGGCATTGATCGCGCCGGCCGAGGTGCCGCACACCACCGGGAACGGGTTGCGGTCGGCCGGCCAGCCGGCCTGTTCGAGCAGTTCGGCCAGGCCCTCGAGCACGCCGGCCTGGTAGGCGGCTCGCGCGCCGCCGCCCATCAGGATCAGTCCGGTTGTCGCGGTGGTGTCGGGCACGGCGTGAGGCAACTCGGGCGCTGCCCGGGCACGAACCGGTCAGCCAGTAGAATGCGGGTCTTCGATCGTACGACCTTTCCCGGAAGGATGCGCCCATGGCCGTGAACCTGCGTGTGCCTGACCCCGCCGAGCTCCACCCGGTTGCCGGTGTGCGCATCGGCACCGCGCGCGCCGGCATCCGCAAGCCCGGCCGCCGCGACCTGCTGGTGGTCGAGATTGCCGCGGGCGCCAGCGCGGCCGGCGTGTTCACCCGCAACCGCTTCTGTGCGGCGCCGGTCCAGGTCTGCCGCGAGCATCTCGCCGGTGAGGGCGCGGCGGCCATTCGCGCACTGGTGGTCAACACCGGCTGCGCCAACGCCGGCACCGGCCAGCCCGGTCTGGCCGACGCTCGTGCCACCTGTCGCGAGCTCGCCGCGCGCCTGGGTTGCCAGCCCGCGCAGGTGCTGCCGTTCTCCACCGGGGTCATCCTGGAGCCGCTGCCCATGGACCGCCTGGTGGCCGGTCTGGCCCCGGCCGTAGCCGATCTCGCCGAGGCGCGCTGGGCCGACGCCGCCGAGGCGATCATGACCACCGACACCCTGCCCAAGGCCGCCTCGCGCCGGGCCACCGTGGCGGGCGCCACGGTCACGGTCACCGGCATCGCCAAGGGCGCGGGCATGATCCGGCCGAACATGGCCACCATGCTCGGCTTCGTCGCCACCGACGCGGCGGTGCCGCCGGCCCTGCTGCAGCGCTGGGTACGCGAGGCGGCCGATGCCAGCTTCAACCGCATCACCGTCGACGGCGACACCTCCACCAACGATTCCTTCGTGCTGGTGGCCAGCGGCGCCGGCGGCCTGCGCATCGCGGCCGAGGACGACGCCGGCGCGGCCCCGCTCAAGGCCATGATCGTCGAGGTGGCCCGCGAGCTTGCGCAGGCCATCGTCCGAGACGGCGAAGGCGCCACCAAGTTCATTTCGGTGCAGGTCGAGGCCGCCGCCACCCCGGCCGAGGCGCAGGCGGTGGCCTACGCGATCGCCCACTCACCGCTGATCAAGACCGCCTTCTTCGCCTCCGACCCCAACCTCGGGCGCATCCTGTGCGCCATCGGCTATGCCGGCATCGACGACCTCGATGTCGACCGCGTCGATCTCTTCCTGGACGATGTCCCTGTGGCCACCGCCGGCGGGCGTCATCCCGACTACCGCGAGGAGCAGGGCCAGCGGGTGATGAAGCAGTCCGAGATCACCGTGCGCGTGGTGCTCAACCGCGGGTCGGCCACTACCACGGTCTGGACCTGCGACCTCTCGCACGACTACGTGTCCATCAACGCCGACTACCGTTCCTGAGATCCGCGGCCGATGTCCGACCTGAACCAGCTCATCCAGCGCGCCGAGCGGATGCTCGAGCGCCTCGAAACCCTCATGCCGGCGGTGGCCCCGCCCGACTGGTCGGCCTCGGTCGCCTTCCGCTGGCGCCGCCGCGCCACCGGTCTGGGCGTGCAGTCGTGGCTGCAGCCGGTGCGCCAGCTGTCGTCCATCCGCCTTGCCGATCTTCATCACATCGACGAGCAGAAGGACCTCATCGAGCGCAACACCCGCCAGTTCGTGCGCGGCCGGCCGGCCAACAATGTGCTGCTCACCGGCTCGCGCGGCACCGGCAAGTCCTCGCTGATCAAGGCCTGCCTGAACGAGCACAGCGCCCGCGGCCTGCGCCTGATCGAGGTCGACAAGGACGATCTGGTCGACCTGCCCGACATCGTCGAGCTGGTGGCTGGCCGCCGTGAGCGCTTCATCGTGTTCTGCGACGACCTCTCCTTCGAGGAAGGCGAGGCCGGTTACAAGGCGCTCAAGGTGGCGCTCGATGGCTCGGTGGCGGCGCAGTCCGAGAACCTGCTGATCTACGCCACCTCCAACCGGCGTCACCTCATGCCGGAGTACATGGCCGAGAATCTCGATGCCAAGCATCAGGAAGACGGCGAGATCCATCCCGGCGAACGGGTCGAGGAGAAGGTCTCGCTCTCGGAGCGCTTCGGCCTGTGGGTGGCGTTCTATCCGTTCCGTCAGGACGACTACCTCGGCATCGTCGCCCACTGGCTGGCCAGCTTCGGCTGCGCGCCGGCCGAGATCGATCGCGCCCGTGCCGAGGCGCTGCGCTTCGCCCTCGAGCGCGGCTCGCGCTCCGGTCGGGTGGCCTGGCAGTTCGCCCGCGACTGGGCCGGCCGCCACGCTGGCCGCGGCCGCAAGCGCGCCTGAGCCTGCCGGCATGAACCCGCGGCCGAACGCGCCGGCATGAGCCCGCGCCTGGAGGTGGCGGTCGGTGTCATCGTCGGCGCCGAGGGCACCGTGCTGCTCGGGCAGCGGGTGGCGGGCAAGGCCTATGCGGGCTGGTGGGAGTTCCCGGGCGGCAAGGTCGAGCCCGGCGAGACCGTGGCCGCGGCGCTGGCCCGCGAGCTCGACGAGGAGCTCGGGCTGACGGTGCGCCGGTCTCATCCCTGGCTGGTGCGCGAGTTCGTCTATCCCCACGCCCATGTGCGTCTGCACTTCCGGCGCCTTTTTGCGGCCTGGGGCGATCTCGGCGGTGTGCCGCGCGGGCGTGAGGGCCAGGCCTTCGCCTGGCAGCCATGGGCCGGCGCCGCCGTGCAGCCGCTGCTGCCGGCGAGCGAGCCGGTGTTCCCCTGGCTGCGTCTGCCCCCATTCATGCCTGCCTGGACCCCCGGTCAGCCGCTTGCCGCGCTGGCCGCGGCTGCCGCCCGCGTGCTCGACGCGGCCGGGCTCCAGGCGCTTGGCCCGGTCACTGCGCCGCTGGCCGTGCTCACGCTGCCGGAGCGGCCGGATGCCGCCGCCATCGGCGCTGCTCGGGCTGCGGCGGCAGAACTCGTCGCGGCGGGTGGGCGTCTGCTGGTGCCTGCGAGGCTGGGCGAGGCGCTGTGGCGGGAGACTGGCGCCGTCGTGCTCGATCCCGCCGCGCTCTCGGCGCTGAGCGCAAGGCCCGATGCCCCCTGCTGCGCGGCGTTCTGCGAGGACGAAGCCCAGATCGAGCGCGCCGCCGACCTCGGGCTGGATTTCGTGATGTCACCCTGTCTGCCGCACGCGCCGCGCCTGCCGGTGTACCGGGTGTCGGCCGGCGCGGCCGACGCCGCGTTGCGTCCCGCGATCGAAGCCGGCGCGCACGGGCTGGCTCAGGTCGGTACCGGCCCGCCCTGAGCCCGCA
>CAIZPE010000054.1 GCA_903934795.1 uncultured bacterium
CGCCCGCAGCCGCGCCAGTTCGACATGCGTGCGCACCCGCGCCCGCAGCACCGCCGGGTTGATCGGCTTGCCGACGAAATCGGCGGCACCCAGCGACAGGCCACGGGTTTCGTCCTCGGCGGCATCGCGCGCCGTCACGAAGATCACCGGGATGTCCGTCGTGGCCGGATCGTCCTTGAGGATGCGGATCACCTGGTAGCCGTCCATCTCGGGCATGACCACATCGAGCAGCACGATGTCGGGACGGGACTCGCGACAGATGGAGATCGCCTTCGCGCCGTGCGTGGCCACCAGCACCTGGTGATCGGGTGCCAGGGCCCGATAGAGCGCCTGGATGTTCAGGGGCTGGTCGTCGACCACCAGGACGCAAGGCAATCGCCCGAGGGCGCCCGCAACCGCATGCGCACCGCCCGGAGCAGCGCCCGGATCGACAGGGGAAGGATTCATGGGCTCACCTGCACTGCGGCCATGCGGCGACCGACCCGCGCAGCCTCGTCGAAGTCCAGTGACTCGATGGCCGACTGGAGTTCGGCAAAGCCGGGCCGCGAGCGCAGACCCGGTTCGGAGCGGATCTGCTCGAAGACATCCACCGCCCGCATGTCGGAGGCCTGCAGCAGCGAGAGCAGCCCATCGAACCGATCAGCAAGCGCGGACGCGTCCTCGGCAGCCTGGGCATCGCCACCCGCGCTGGCGGCCGGCCGATCACGCGGCGCATCGTCCGACTGCGACGCCGCCCACGCCGACGCGACCAGCACCTGCTGCGCCGCCTCATGCAGCGCCGCCAGGGCCGATGCCGACGCATCGGGCGCCGTGTCCAGCACCTGTTCGGCACGCACCGCCGCAGCCTGCAGCCGCATCGCGCCGATCATGCCGGCCAGGCCCTTCAGGGTATGCACCATCAGCGCCGCCTCCCGCCACTGGGCCTGGTCTGCCTGGGCCTTCAGCTGCGCGAGCTGGCCGGGCAGATCGCGCAGGAACAGCCGCAGCATGCGCTCGTAGACCGGAACATTGCCGCCAAGACGCTCCACCGCCGGCGCCAGCACGATGTCGGCCTCTCGCGCAGCCGCCATCAGGTCCTGGGACAGCGGCACCGCCGAGACCGGCGCGGCGACGACCTCGTCATCACGCCCGGCGTGGCGCCGGATGACCGCCACCAGATCGTTCAGCTCGAAGGGCTTGCCCACATGATCATCCATGCCAGCGTTCAGGCAGGCATCGCGATCGCTGCTCATGGCATTGGCGGTCATGGCGATGATCGGGAGTGCGGCATGGTCGGGATGCCGGCGGATGCGGGCCGTTGCGCCAAAGCCATCCATCACCGGCATCTGCAGATCCATGAGCACCGCATCGAAGGGCGGCCTGGCCGCGAAGACCGCCTCGACGCCGCGCTCGCCGTTGTCGGCCAGCGTGACCTCGGCCCCCTCGGCGATGAGCAGTTCCTGCGCCACCTGCTGGTTGTTCGGGTTGTCCTCCACCACCAGCAGACGCAGACCCTGCAGGCGTCCGCCCATTGCCGGTGCGGGAACCCCGATCCGCCGGTCGATGCCCAGGCGGGCATCGGCGACGGCATCGAGCAGCATGGCCGCGGTGACCGGCTTGACCAGATACCCGCCCAGCGAGGCCTGCTCGCTCGAACTGCGCTGCGCCAGCATCTCGCGGTCGTGGGCGGTGACCATCATCACCAGGGTTGCCCCGGGGCGGCCGGACTGGCGCAGGCGCAGGCTGGTCTCCCAGCCGTCCATGCCCGGCATGCGCCAGTCCACCAGAGCGATGTCATAGGGCTCGCCGCGCTCGACCTGCTCGGCACAGCGCCGGATCGCGGCCTCGCCGTCGGCGACCGCCTCCGTCTGCCAGCCCAGGGAACGCGCCATCTCGCACAGGATGTCACGGGCGGTGGGGTTGTCGTCGACCACCAGCACCCGAAGCGTCGCCAGCTCGGGGCCGGCCTCGGGCACCACCGGCTCGTCGGCATCCTGCGGCGATCGCTGCAGGTGGATGCGGAAATGGAAATCGCTGCCGCGGCCAGGCGCGCTGTCGACGGCGATGCGTCCGCCCATGAGCTCGACCAGCCGCTGGCTGATCGCCAGACCCAGCCCGGTGCCGCCAAAGCGGCGCGTGGTGGAGGCCTCGGCCTGCGAAAATCCGCTGAAGATGTGCGCCTGCTGCTCGGGTGCGATGCCGATGCCGGAGTCGCGCACGCTGAAGTGGACCTCGACCTCGCCCTCGGTGCGGGAGACCTCGCGCACGCTCACCACCACCTCACCGCGCTCGGTGAACTTGATTGCATTGCCGCCGAGGTTGATCAGCACCTGCTGCAGGCGCATGTCATCACCCACCAGGGCCCGGGGCAGGCCCGGATCGATGTCGAAGAGCACCTCGAGCGGCTTGCTGCCCACGCTGGCCGACAGGATGACCGACAGGTGCCGCATCATCTGATCGAGACGGAACGGCCGCCGGTCCAGCGTCATCATGTTGGCCTCGACCTTGGAGAAGTCGAGGATGTCGTTGAGCAGCATGAGCAGCGAGCGCGCTGCGCCTTCGGTCTTGCCGACATAGTCGCCCTGCCGGCTGGTCAGGGCGGTGGCCTGCAGCAGCCTGAGCATGCCCAGCACGGCATTGAGCGGCGTGCGGATCTCGTGGCTCATGTTGGCCAGGAACTGGCTCTTGGCCTGGTCGGCCTGCTCGGCGGCCTCCTTGGCTTCGCGCAGCCCGAGCAGGTTCTGCTCGCGCTCGGCGATCAGCTGAGAGATCAACGCCGAGATGGCGCGCAGATCCTCGGCATCGTCCTGGCCCGGAACCGCTGCGCCCTCCCCGTCGGCCTGCGCTGCCTCGCTCGGCGTCGAGGCGTCGGCACGCGCGCGCATCTGCGCCGCCGTCTCGCGCAGCACCGCGAAAGCCCGCGCGCGATTCTCATTGGCGCGCTGCAGGTTCTCGGACATCTGGTTGAAGCTCGCCACGAGCACGGCCAGCTCACCGGGCGCCTTGACCTCCACCCGGCTGCCGACCTCGCCGCGGGCAAGCCGCGACGCGGCCTCGGCCAGGCGGATGATCGGAGCCGAGAGATTGCGCGCCAGCACCGTCGACAGCGCGCCGGCGGTGGCCAGCACCAGCAGCAGCAGCACACCGAAGCCTGGCAGCGCGGTCTTGTAGTAGTCGGCGAGCAGCAGCCGGTCGGGCACCGCATAGGCCACCCGCAACAGCATACTGCCGGGCACGATGGAGAGATCGCGCCAGGCGAGCAGGTCGGATTCGCGACGCCGCAGTGCCACCTCGCCCGCGGGCTGGGACGCCGGAAAGTCGCTGCCGCTCAGGGTGAGCAGCGGCTCCGCCGGCTTGAGCAGCACCTCGCCCTGCGGACCGAAAAGCCATACCGGCGAGCGGTCGAAGAGCTTCACACCCTTCAGGCGTGCAACGAAGCCATCGAGCTGCAGCCGCACCACCGCCACACCGCTGAAGGCGCCATTGTCGAAGTCGATCGACGGCAGACCCGCCAGCACGCTCAGGCGCCCGGACTCGTCGATGAACGGGCCCTCGACCATGATCTCGCGAGGCGGCATGAACCACTCCATGTTGCCGGCCGAGAGCAGGGCGGGGGTGGTGCGGATGCGGTCATAGAGCCGGGCGAAGTGGCGGGGGGTGGGCGGTGCGCCATCACGCCCGGCCTCCGTGCCCCCCTGCGCGCCGAGGTCGGCGCGCGGGCTGCGGCGCTTGTCCTCCACGCTGGCGACCATCTGGCGCTGCGCATCGACGAAGTAGATGCCCGAGTAGGCATCGTAGTCGGTCTGCAGACGCAGGAAGCTGGTCTCCAGGGTGCGGGCATTGACGATGCGCTCGTCCTGCGAGGCCGAAAGATAGAGCAGCAGCGCCTCGGAGGCCGCAATCTGCTTGAGTGATCGCTGCAACCCCAGACCGAACTCCTGCTCGAAGCTCGCCGCCAGGATGTCGATCTGCTGCGTGATGCTCTGCTGTGTACGAGCCCGTGCCGACTCCTGGGTGTAGCTGTAGGAGATGTAGAAGACCGGCGCGAGCAGCGCCACCCCCACCGCGAAGAAGGCGAACAGCAGCCGGTAGCGGATCGACATCAGGTCAGCGCTGGCCGGGGTGGGCGCACCGGGTCATCCGCGGGCCTTGAGCGCAGCCGAGGTCTCGACCACTTCGTCGATCAGGTACATCGCGTCATCGAGGCGGATGCCGAGCTGGCGGGCCCGGTTGCGGTTGACCAGGTAGGGACCGCGCTCGGGCGTGCGCACCGCCATGCGCGCCGGACTCAGCCCGCGCTCGAGAATGGCATGCGCCATCTCGAAGGCCAGGTAGCCCTGGTTGTAGCCGGAGTCGTTGGCGGTGAGCAGCATGCCCTCGTAGACGAACTGGTCCTCGTGGGAGGCCTCGGGAATGCGGATGGTGTTCAGATACCAGCGCCCGACGTCGAGCATGTCCACATGGTTGCCTCGGGCGTCACGCAAGGTGTCGTGATTGAGCACCACGAAGGCATCGACCTGTTTGGAGAGCTCGACGGCCCGCGACTTGAATTCGTCCAGTGAGTTGGTGAGCACCCGGTCGGTGAGCTTCAGGGGCAGGCTGCCGCGCTGCGCGAGCTGCTCGATCATCTTGGCGTTGGGCCGTGACGACTCCGAATCGCAGGCCAGGATCGCGAAGGTGCGCGCGGCGGGCACCAGGCGCTTGAGCAGATCGAGGCTCTCCTTGTGGTAACCCGACTGCCACACCCCGGTGACATTGCGACCGGGGGCATCCATGTTGTCGACCAGACCGTACTTCAGGGGCAGCCCGTTGATGCCCCAGAACACCACCGGGGTGGGGGTGTCGAGGAGCTGCCCGCCGATGTACCGGGCCGCGTTGTCGTCGCCCACCATGACCAGATCGGGCTTGAAGGCCTTGATGGCAGCCATGATCCGGGTGGTGGCATTGGCCATCTCGGGCGGCTTGTCGCGCCGCTTGGTGTCCATCCAGTCCTTGCGGATGACCACCCGGGGCGTCTCGATGCTGTCGTTGCGCTCGAGCTGCCGCACCTGCTCGTCGTTCTCGAGATAGCCCAGCTTGCGCAGCGCCGCGCTCACCCCGCGCTGGGTGGACTGCGACCACAGGTAGGCCTTGTGGTAACTGCTGACGATGAAGATGCGCTTGCGGACATGCGCCGCCCGCGCCACCCACGGTGCGCCCAGCGACCCGGCGCCGAGCAGCGCGCCGGCCTGGACCAGGGAACGACGCAGGCCGGACATCAGGCCACCTTCCGGCGGGCCCGCCAGCGGGCGAAGATCTCGTTCACCTGCGCCGAATACATGTCGAGCGCAGCCTCCGCAGACATGCGGCTGGAGGCCACATCGGCGAACATCTTGGGCACCAGCCACGCCTTCCAGATCTCGTCGATGGCACCGTTGGCGTAGCCGGGGTGCCCCACGCCCACGGTCCACTTGTCGGCATCGGAGAAGATCGCGTACTTGTCCGGTGGTTGCGCCTTGGCGTCGCGCGCGATGAGCTGCTGCAGATCAGGCACCAGCTGCGGGTAGGTGGGGAAGTTGTAGAACTCGCTGGCAAGGAAGGCGCTGCGCGAAGCGCCGGCCAGGTCGACCAGGAACTTCTTGGCACCGTCGATATTGCGGGCGAACTTCCAGATGGCGTAGGCGTTCATGAGGTGCATCACACCCAGCGCCGAGGCTGGCCCGCGGGCCGGACGGCCGAGCGCGATGCGGCTGGCCACCGGAATCCTCTCGTTTTCGCCGGTACGCGTGACCGAGATGGCGTTGAGCGTGAGCGAACCCTTGCCGGCCAGCATCTGCCGGTTGTTGGATGACGCATCCCACGAAAAGATCTCGTCGGTCATGGCGTCGGTGAAGAGCGCCTTGCCGTACTTCAGGGCCTCGAGGGTATTGCGCGACTTCAGGCTCGGACGACCGTCGGCATCCTGCACCCCGGCGCCGAAGGCGAGCAGAATGGAGCGCAGCGCCATGCTGCTGTCCAGTTCATTGGACATGCCGATGCCCACCGGGATGCCGTGCTTCTCCTTGATGCGGCGCCCGCCTTCGCGGATGGCATCCCAGCTGTCGGGCCTGACACCCACCTCGTCCCAGAGATCCTTCCGGTAATTGACCGGGTCGGGCACATAGCTGTCGGAGAAGCCGAAGTACTTCTTCGTGGTGGGATTGAAGGTGCTGCGGATCGCGATGTCCAGGGGCTTGCCGAAGCGGCGCTCGCACTCGGCATAGATCTCCTTGTGATCGATGACATGGTCTTCGTAGGACGCCGGCGGGCTGAGGAACATGCACAGGTCGTGGCCGAGCTTCTTGGCGATCTCGGCCTCGGCCCGACTCTCGATGCTGGTCATGCCCACGTTGGTGACGATCACCTCGGTGTCGTTCTTCTCGCCCCACTCGACCACGAACTTCTTGTTGAACCACTCGTCGAAGGCCGGCACGAAGTGGTTCCACTGCATGATCTTCAGGGTCTTGCGACGGGCCTGGGCACCGCCCGGACGCGGCAGGCCCACCGAGGCGGCCAGACCCACCGAGCCGGTGGCCCGGATGAAGCCCCGGCGGGTGGCGGCGTCGGGGGCGCGCGGACCGTCGGCAGGTTCCGCAGGCTTCGGAGAGGCATTCACGGGTGTTCTCCAGTGGGAACCAGGGGGCTGCCCGATGGTACGGCGCATCCGGGCGACGGACAACACGCAGCCACCTGTGGCCAAGCAACTTGGTGCCGGGGTAACCGTACTCGTACAGCGGCTCCCTGCAGTTCGGGCACCGGGTCGACAGGCCTGTCAGGGCGTGATGGGGCACCGGGTCGGCTGTGGCCTCGCGCCTACGCATCGTGGACAGTTCATCGAGCCTTGCGATGCCGCCGACCGGCAGGACCGATCGGATAAAATCCCTGTCACCATGAATACCATCCACCGCACCCGACTGCCCGGCACCTCGCTCGACCACTTCGACGCCCGCGCGGCGGTCGAGGCGATCGCCCCCGGCGCCTACGACAAGCTCCCCTACACCTCGCGCGTGCTGGCCGAGAATCTGGTCCGGCGCTGCGACCCGGGTACCCTCACCGAGTCGCTGAAACAGCTCATCGAGCGCCGTCGAGACCTCGACTTCCCCTGGTTCCCGGCCCGGGTGGTCTGCCATGACATCCTGGGCCAGACCGCGCTGGTCGATCTCGCCGGCCTGCGTGACGCGATCGCCGACCAGGGCGGTGATCCGGCCAAGGTCAACCCGGTGGTGCCGGTGCAGCTGATCGTCGACCACTCGCTGGCGGTGGAATGCGGCGGCTTCGAGCCCGACGCCTTTGCGCGCAATCGCGCCATCGAAGACCGGCGCAACGAGGACCGCTTCCACTTCATCGACTGGACCAAGCAGGCCTTCCGCAATGTCGATGTGATCCCGCCAGGCAACGGGATCATGCATCAGATCAACCTCGAGAAGATGTCGCCCGTGATCCAGGTGCGCGACGGCGTGGCCTTCCCCGACACCTGCGTGGGCACCGACAGCCACACGCCGCATGTCGATGCGCTGGGCGTCATCGCCATCGGCGTGGGTGGCCTCGAGGCCGAGAATGTCATGCTCGGCCGGGCGTCCTGGATGCGCCTGCCCGACATCGTCGCGGTGGAGCTGAGCGGCCGGCCCGGGCCGGGCATCACGGCCACCGACATGGTGCTGGCTCTCACCGAGTTCCTGCGCCAGCAGAAGGTGGTGGGCGCCTACCTCGAATTCCGCGGCGAGGGCGCCGCGGCGCTCACCCTGGGCGATCGCGCCACCATCTCGAACATGGCCCCCGAGTACGGTGCCACCGCCGCCATGTTCTTCATCGACCAGCAGACCATCGACTACCTTCGGCTCACCGGTCGCGAAGACGAGCAGGTGGCGCTCGTGGAGACCTACGCCCGGCATACCGGCCTGTGGGCCGACAGCCTGAAGCACGCCGAGTACGAGCGCACGCTGCGCTTCGACCTCTCCAGCGTGGTGCGCAACATGGCCGGCCCGTCCAACCCGCATGCCCGGGTGGCCACCACCGATCTCGCGGCGCGCGGCATCGCCGGGCCCTGGGAGTCGGTGCCCGGGCAGATGCCCGATGGCGCGGTGATCATCGCCGCCATCACCAGCTGCACCAACACCAGCAATCCGCGCAACGTCATCGCCGCCGGGCTGCTGGCACGCAATGCCAACCGCCTGGGCCTCACCCGCAAGCCCTGGGTCAAGACCTCGCTCGCGCCCGGCTCGAAGGCGGTGGCGCTCTATCTCGACGAGGCCGGCCTCACCACCGAACTCGAGCGCCTCGGCTTCGGCGTGGTGGCCTTTGCCTGCACCACCTGCAACGGCATGTCCGGTGCGCTCGACCCGGCCATCCAGAAGGAGATCATCGAGCGCGACCTGTACGCCACGGCGGTGCTCTCGGGCAACCGCAACTTCGACGGCCGCATCCATCCTTATGCGAAGCAGGCCTTCCTCGCCTCGCCGCCGCTGGTGGTGGCCTATGCCATCGCCGGCACGGTGCGGGTCGACATCGAGAAGGACCCGCTCGGCGTGGTCGACGGCAAGCCGGTGATGCTCAAGGACATCTGGCCCACCGATGCCGAGATCGACGCGGTGGTGCGTTCCTCGGTCAAGCCGGAGCAGTTCCGCAAGGTCTACACGCCGATGTTCGACATCCGCCGCGAAACCGGCAGCGCGGTCAGCCCGCTCTACGACTGGCGGGCACAGTCCACCTACATCCGCCGCCCGCCGTACTGGGAGGGTGCGCTCGCCGGCGAACGCACCCTGCGCGGCATGCGGCCGCTGGCGGTGCTGGGCGACAACATCACCACCGACCACCTCTCGCCCTCCAATGCCATCCTCCCCGACAGCGCGGCCGGCGAGTACCTCGCCCGCATGGGCCTGCCCGAGGAAGACTTCAACTCCTATGCCACCCATCGGGGCGACCACCTCACCGCGCTGCGCGCCACCTTCGCCAACCCCACCCTGAAGAACGAGATGGCGGTGGTCGAGGGCAAGATGAAGGCAGGCTCTCTGGCACGGGTCGAGCCCGAAGGCCAGGTCATGCGCATGTGGGAAGCGATCGAGACCTACATGAACCGGCGCCAGCCGCTGATCATCATCGCCGGCGCCGACTACGGTCAGGGCTCCTCGCGCGACTGGGCCGCCAAGGGCGTGCGCCTGGCTGGCGTGGAGGCCATCGTGGCCGAGGGCTTCGAGCGCATTCACCGCACCAACCTGATCGGCATGGGCGTGCTGCCGCTGGAGTTCCTGCCGGGCACCACCCGCAAGACGCTGGGCATCGACGGCTCCGAGACCTTCGATGTGGTGGGCGAGCGCACGCCACGGGCCACGCTCACGCTGGTGATCCACCGCCGCGACGGCCAGCCGCTGCAGGTGCCGGTCACCTGCCGGCTCGACACCGCCGAGGAGGTCTCCATCTACGACGCCGGCGGCGTGCTGCAGCGCTTCGCGCAGGACTTCCTCGCCTCCACCCGTCACGCCGCCTGAGGACCGCCATGGCCCGTGCACCGCAGATCCGCATCCCCGCCACCTACCTGCGTGGCGGCACCAGCAAGGGCGTGTTCTTCCGCCTGCAAGACCTGCCCGAGGCCGCCCGGGTACCCGGCAGGGCCCGCGACGCGCTGCTCATGCGCGTGATCGGCAGCCCTGACCCCTACGGCAAGCAGATCGACGGCATGGGCGCGGCTACCTCCAGCACCAGCAAGACGGTGATCATCGCGCGCAGCAGCCGGCCCGATCATGATGTGGACTACCTGTTCGGCCAGGTTTCCATCGATTCGGCCTTCGTCGACTGGAGCGGCAACTGCGGCAACCTCTCGGCCGCGGTCGGTCCGTTCTCCATCGCCGCGGGCCTGATCGATCCCGCCCGCATCCCGCGCGATGGCATGGCCACGGTGCGCATCTGGCAGGCCAACATCGGCAAGACCATCATCGCCCATGTGCCGATCACCGACGGCCAGGTGCAGGAGACCGGCGACTTCGAGCTCGACGGGGTCACCTTCCCCGCCGCCGAGGTGCAGCTCGAATTCATGGATCCGGCGGCCGAAGAGGAAGGCGCCGGCGGAGCCATGTTCCCCACCGGCAACCTGGTTGACGATCTCGAGGTGCCCGGTGTGGGCACGCTCAAGGCCACGATGATCAACGCCGGCATTCCGACCATCTTCCTGAATGCCGCCGAGATCGGCTGCACCGGCACCGAGCTGCAGGAGGCCATCAATGGCGACCCGGCAGCGCTGGCCCGCTTCGAGACCATTCGGGCGCACGGCGCGGTGCGCATGGGTCTCATCAAGGAGGTGGCCGAGGCCGCCCGGCGTCAGCACACCCCCAAGGTGGCCTTCGTGGCGCCGCCGGCCAGTTATGCGGCCTCGAGCGGCAAGCCGGTCGACGCGGCCGAGATCGATCTCCTGGTGCGCGCCCTTTCGATGGGCAAGCTGCACCACGCCATGATGGGCACGGCGGCCGTGGCCATCGGCACGGCCGCGGCCATCCCCGGCACGCTGGTGAACCTGGCTGCTGGCGGCGGGCCGCGCCAGGCGGTGCGCTTCGGGCATCCGTCGGGCACCCTGCGGGTGGGCGCCGAGGCCAGCCAGGAAGGCGGCGAGTGGGTGGTGCGCAAGGCGATCATGAGCCGCAGCGCACGCGTGCTCATGGAAGGCTGGGTGCGGGTTCCCGGCGACTGTTTCTGAACGGAGGCGTCAGATGAAGATCGAAGGCGGCTGTTACTGCAAGGGCCTGCGCTATGTGGCCGAGGGCGAGCCTCTGGCCTCGCTGCAATGCCATTGCCGGGAGTGCCAGTACATCACCGGCGGCAATCCGAACGTGATCATGGTGATGCCCGAATCGGGCTTTCGCTTCACCCATGGCGAACCGCATGCCTTCACGCGCACCGACATCGAGAACGCGGTCACCCGCTACTTCTGCCCCACCTGCGGCACGGCGATCGGCACCCGATCACCCAAGCGCCCGGGCGCGATCATCCTGAAGGTGGGCACCTTCGACGATCCCTCGGTGTTCCAGCCCAAGGCGGCGATCTTCACCGTCGACAAGCAGGCCTTCCACCACATTCCCGAGGGTCTGCCGGCCTTCGAGCGACGGCCGGGCTGACGCCCGCCCGGGCGAGCCCGCCGACGCCCGACGCGACGACGCCTGGCTCACGCCCGGCGCGTTCAGGAACGACGCAGCGCGGCGAGGTCGGCCGAGAGCCGCGCCAGCACTGGGGCCCACTGCCGCTCCGGCCCCTGGCGGTACAGCCGCGCACCCTGGTACCAGGGACTGTCGTCGCGCCCGAGCAGCCAGCGAAACGCAGGCACATGCGGCAGCAGCACCCATAGCGGCCTGCCCAGCGCCCCGGCCAGATGGGCAACGCTCGTGTCCACGCTGATCACCAGGTCGAGGCATTCGCAGAGTGCGGCTGTCTCGGCGAAATCGGTCAACCTGGCACTGACATCCCGAATCTGCGGGTTGGCCGCCAGCAGGTCGCGCTCCGCGGCCGGGACATCCTTCTGCAGCGACACATAGATCAGCCCGGACGGCAGGTGGGCAATCAGCTGCGACAGTTGCAGGTTGCGACTCGGGTCGTTGCCCTGGGTGGTGCTGCCGCTCCACACCAGCCCCACCCGAGGGCTGCTGTGCGGGCCAAAGCGCTCTTCCCAGGCAGCCACGCGCGGCGGCTCGGCGCGCAGATAGCCGGCGGCCGCGGGAATGCTGTCGAGCGTGGTCTTGAACGCCAGCGGCAGCGACATCAGCGGGCACTGCCAGTCCACCGGTGGCACCGGCTGGCCCTGTTCGAGCAGCTGGTGAACGCCGGGCAGGCTTCGCAGCAGGCCGGCCAGAGGCCGCTGCACCTCGAGAATGACCCGGGCACCCTGCTGCGCCACCCGCTCGACATAGCGACAGCTCTGCAGCGTGTCGCCCAGGCCTTGCTCGGCATGCAGCAGGATGGTCCGGCCCTGCAGCGGCGCCTGGCCGAGCCACAGCGGCTGCGGATAACGCCGGGGCGCCAGCGCGGCTGGGTCGTCCTGCCAGCGGGACTCGTAGTCGGACCAGCCGCGGGCATAGTCGCCCTGCAGCAGCAGCAGCAGCGCGCGGCTGAAACGGGCCTTGGCATCGCCGGGGCGAAGGGCCAGCGCCTGATCCTGGCTGGCGAGCGCCGCATCGAAACGGCCCAGGCGCTCGAGCACCAGCCCGCGAGCGCCATGCGCATCGGCCAGGCCGGGGTCGAGCGCGATGGCCTGATCGCAGGCCGCCAGTGCCTCGGCCTGGCGGTCGAGTTCGCGCAGCACATGAGCGCGGTTGACATGGATGGCCGCCATCCCGGGCCGCAATGCCAGCGCGCGCTCATGGCTGGCCAGCGCCTCGTCGAATCGCCGCAGCGACTTCAGCGCATTGCCCCGGTTGCTCAGCGCCTCCGGAAAATCCGGCTGCAGGGCGATCGCCTGCTCGTAGGCAGCCAGCGCCTGCGCATACCGACCCAGGGCGGTCAGGGCCACCCCATGGGCATGATGCAGCATCGCCGGCTGCGGCCGGATCGCCACCGCACGCTCGAAATGCCGGATGGCTTCCTCGGGACGGCCCAGCGCCATGCGCAACTCGGCCAGGCTGGCATGCAGTTCGGCATCGTCGGGCCGCAACGCCAGCGCCTGCTCGAAACTGATGATCGCCTCCTGCGGACGCTGCAACTGCTGCAGCACCAGGCCGCGATTGCACAGCGCATCAACATGCTGCGGCTCGATGACCAGGGCCGCCTCGAAGGCCGTGAGCG
>CAIZPE010000055.1 GCA_903934795.1 uncultured bacterium
GGGCCGCGCGCGCCGGCCCGGCGGGTGGCGCCTTGACGGTCTTGGCGGGGGGGCGCGTGGTGCGACGCTCGGGGGCGGCGTCAGCGGGTGCGAGGCCGGCGCCTACAATGAGCGTGGCCAGCAGCAGCGCGTTGCAGCATGAACGGAACATCATTGCCGAGGATAGCACCTGGCACCCCCCCGGTGCCCGCCACTGATCGACCCGCCGCGCGCCTTGCCTTGCGCAGGCGCGTGTCGCGGCTGCCGGCGCGCTGGCTCGGGCCGGCCAGCGCGCGGCTTTTCGGCGGTGTCGAGGCGCTGCTGGCCGATCAGACGCCCGCCGGCCGACGGATCGCCGCCTACTGGCCGCTGCCCGGCGAGCCCGATCCGCGCCCGGCCCTGCGGCGCTGGCATGCGCAGGGCTGGCAGATCCTGCTGCCGCGGGTGGTGATGCGTGACGCGCCGCTGGCCTTCCACCCGTGGGCGCCCGACGAACCGCTGCAGGCCGGGCCTTTCGGTACCCGCCAGCCGGCACCCGACAGCCCGCAGGCCCGCCCTGACCTGCTGATCATTCCCTGTCTGGGTTTCGATGCGCGGGCCCGCCGGCTCGGCCACGGTGGCGGCTTCTACGACCGCAGCCTGGCGGCGCTGGCGCAGGGCGGCCGGCCGCCACCCGCCATCGGGGTGGCCTGGTCCTGCCAGGAGATCGCCGGCTTCGAGCCCGGACCGCATGATCTCGGCCTGGACTGGATCGTCACCGAGCGCCGCACGCTCAGGGCGTGGGCACCCGGTTGAATTCCCGCCACCAGGCGGTGAACTCGCCGTGCGGCATCGGCCGCGCGAAGAAGTAGCCCTGGGCGAGGTCGCAGCCAAGTTGCCGCAGCGATTGCGCCGAGCGCTCGTCCTCGACGCCCTCGGCCAGCGCGTGCATGCCGAAGGTGTGGGCGAGGTCGACCAGCGCGTGCACGATGCGCTGATCGCTGGCGTCGTCGGCAAGATTGCGCACGAAGCTCTGGTCGATCTTGAGCTCGGTGAGCGGAAACTGCCGCAGGTAGTTGAACGACGAGTAGCCGGTGCCGAAGTCATCGAGCGCCAGGCCGCAGCCGCGCTCGCGGATCTCCTTCATGAACTTCATCGCCGATTGCTCGTGACGGACCACGGCGGTCTCGGTGAGCTCGAGCGTGAGCCGGCTGGCCGCGATGCTCCAGGTGTCCAGCGCATGGCCGACCAGACTGGGGAAGGCCGGGTCGGCCAGGGTGATGGCCGAGAGGTTGACCGACACCCGTGCATCGATGCCCTGCGAGTTCCAGGCCATGAGGTGGCGCAGGGTGGTGTTCATCACGAACAGGGTGAGCTGCGTCATCAGCCCGCGGGCCTCGCAGATCGAGGCGATCAGGCCGGGATTCACGCGCGTGCCGTCGGGGCGGGTCCAGCGCACCAGCGCCTCGGCGCCGGTGCAGCGCCCGGTGGCCAGTGACACCTGCGGCTGGAAGTGGACATCGAACTGGTTGGCGAAGAGCGCGTCTCGCAGGTCCTGCTCGAGCTGGCGGCGGTGGTGGGCCTCGCTCTCGGAGCGGGCGGTGACGATCTTCACCCGGCTCTCGAGCTCCTCGGCTTCGCGGCAGGCCTCCGAGGCCGCGGCCAGCAGGTTCATGGCGTCGGTGGGGCTGTCGGCGGGCTGCCAGGCGCCGCCCACCGCGGGATTGAGCCGCACCGCGCTGCCGGCGCCCGAGTCCGAGCCATGGATCGGGCGCATGAGATTGCCGCGCAGGGTGCGCCCGGCCAGTTCGGCCAGGGACTCGCCCGGCGGGTCGACCAGCAGCACCCAGATCTCCTCATGCGAGGCCAGCGCGTAGCGGTCGGAGGAACGCAGCATGCCCTCCACCCGGCGCATCACCTCGGCGATCACCTCGCGCGCCGAGTTGGCCTGCGCCAGCGCGGCGAGCCGGTCGGTGCGGTGCAGGCTGACCAGCAGCAGCACGCTGCGCCGACGCGCCAGCGTGAGGGTGTCGGCGTACTGCATCAGCGCACCGGGCGACAGCCGCGGCGAGCGTGCGATGGCCGGCGGGCCGGCCTCAGTCGGCCTTGGCGAGGGCAAGGGCTTCATCAGCGTAGAAGTCATGCGGTTTCAGCCCGTAGGCGCCGGCGGGCAGCCCGCGGTGGATGCGGATCGGCTTGACCCCCTTCACCACGGCCTGCTGGAAGAGATCGCGTTCGAACGGGGCGGCCAGAGGACGCTTCTCGGCATCGGTGAGCACGATCACCCGCGGCTCCAGGCGACGGCTGCGGTTGTGCGCCAGCACCACGGCCACCTCGTCGCTGGAGAGCTCCACCAGGCTGCCCACCGGGAATACGCCCACCGCCTGCACGAACTGCTCCACCAGGGGGGCGTGGAAGGAGGTGTCGGCCCACTGATAGAGGCTCATCAGGGCGTCCTGGACGGACATGGCGTTGGCGTAGGGGCGGGCGGTGGTCAGCGCCGAGAAGCAGTCGGCAATGCCGGCGATGCGCCCGTAGATGCTGATGTCGGTGCCCTTGAGACCCGCCGGATAGCCGCTGCCATCGAGCCGCTCATGGTGCTGCATGATGCCGGCGCGGACATCGGCATTGAGCTTCACGCCATCGGTCTCCAGCGCTTCCAGACCACGCTCGACATGCTCCTTGACCAGGCTGAATTCCGCGCGGTTGAGGATCCCGGGCTTGTCGAGCAGGGCACGGGGCACGCGGATCTTGCCGACATCGGCCAGCATGCCGATCAGGCCGAGCGATTCGATCATTTCCTTGGGAAAGCCCAGGCTGCGGCCGACCGCGATCATGTAGAGCGCCGAGCGCACGCCATGCTGATAGGTGTTCATGTCGGTGTCGCGCAGCTGAGCCACCCAGAGCATCGCGTCCGGGTTATCGATCATGCTGTCGACCATGTCGCTGACGGCTTCCTTCACCTGCACCAGCTGCACGCCCTTGCTCGCCCTGACTTCGGAGAGCAGCTTCTCCAGCGACCTGCCGCCGCTTTGCCAGGCCTCACGCGCCTTCGGCAGCACCTGTTCGACGGTCTGGCGCACCGGGTAGGCCTTGCGGACCGTGCCGGGCGGCAGCAGCGCATCGAGCTCCTGGTCGAGCCTGACTTGCGGTGGCGAATCCCCCTGGGAGGCGGCCTTGCGCCGGCCGGCGGATTCGGCCCGGGCGTCGCCGCCTAGCTTCGCCTCGCTGGTCCGGAGCACCTCGCCCTCGGCGCGGTGATGACGGCTGCCATGGGTCGGATCGGCATTGGCCGACATCGCCGGAGGAGGGCCATCGAGATCCTGTGCGCCCCGCGCGAGGCGCTTTTCGAGCGCCCGCGCCGCGCGGCGGTCGACCAGCCTGGCCCGGACCGCGGCAGGCAGGGCGCTTTCCAGGCCCTCGAACAGGCCGCGCAGGCCCCGGAACCAGCCACCGCCCAGGCTCTGCGGACGCAAGCCCTCGGTGCCTTCGGAGATCTCGCGCACCAGCGAGCGGAAGCGCTCCCGGGTCTCGGTCGAGATCCGGGGAGGGCGCGCACCGGCGGGGCGTTCCCGGGGCGTCTGGCTGCCGCTCGCTCGCGTGACCACCGTCGGCGCTGGCGCGCCGGGGGCCGAACCACGGGTTTGCGGGCTGGATCTCGGCACCTGTGCCGCGGCCGCGGCAGGCGGGGTGACATCCTCCAGACGCAGCCGATCATCATCGACCAGGCTCAGGGGGTCGGCGTCCCGGAGCGCCCCGGTGACATCGGGCGCATGCGTGGCGGGTGCCGTGGGCGGCGCCACCGGCACCTCGCCACCGCCCTGCGGCCCGGCGTCATCGTCGGACTCGAGTGCCGACTGCAGTGCCCGCACCATGAGGGGATCGGACATCTGGGTGTCGATGTGGACGAACCGGCAGTGCTCGCGCAATGCCTGGATCTCGTCTTCGCCCTCGATGAGGAAGCCCTGGAGCAGGAAGGGTGTGTCGAGCCACGGCCGGTCGAGATCGACCACGAACAGGCCCGGCCGCAGCAAGGCCACCGGCAGCCGCGGATGGCGCGTGCTGGAGGTGACGGGCGCGGCAACGCTGCTCGAATGCATGGCCCGGTCATGGTATCGGCGTGCCCGTGCGCTGCCCAGCGGCAAGGCCGGCCGAGCCGGATGGGTTGCGCCGCGGCCCGACGAACGGGCAGGCCGCCGTTGCAGCGTTCAGCGCGCCGGCTGCAGCTGCGCCGGATCCGCGCCGTAGAAGTCGTGCGGCCTCAGCCCGTAAGCCCCCGCCGGCAGGCCGCGGTGGATGCGCAGCGGCTTGACGCCCTCGGCCCGGGCCTGCGCGAACAGGTCGCGCATGTAGGGCTTGCCCAGGGGCCGCTTGGCTGCGTCGGCCAGCACGATGACCCTGGGTTCCAGACGCCGGCTGCGGTTGTGCTCGAGCACGACCGCCACCTCGTCGTTGGACAGCTCCACCAGGGTGCCCACCGGGAATACCCCGAGCGACTGCACGAACTGCTCCACCAGCGGCCCGTGGAAGGAGGTGTCGGCCCACTGATAGAGGCTCATCAGCGCATCCTGGGCCGCGGTGGCATTGGCGTAGGGCCGCGCGCTGACCAGCGCCGAGAAGGTGTCGGCGATGCCCGCCAGCCGGCCGTAGATGCTGATCTGCTCGCCTTTCAGGCCCTTCGGGTAGCCGGTGCCGTCGAGCCGCTCGTGGTGCTGCAGGATGCCCAGCTTCACGGTGTCGTCAAGACGCTTGTCGGCTTCCAGCGCCTGCAGGCCCAGACTGACATGCTCCTTGGCGATCCGGAATTCCGCCGGAGTGAGCAGGCCGGGCTTATCGAGCAGGGCGCGCGGCAGCTGGATCTTGCCGACATCGGCCAGCAGCCCGATCTGGCCCAGCGCCTCGATCTGCCGCTTGGGCAGGCCCAGACTGCGGCCCACCGAGATCATGTAGAGCGAGGTCCGCACCCCGTGCTGGTAGGTGTCGATGTGGGCTTGCCGCAGATGGGCCAGCCAGAGCATCGCGTCGGGATTGCCGAGCATGGAGTCGACCATGTCGGCCACCGCCTCCTGGCTGCGCAGCAGCGGGAACACCTTGCCGCTGCGGACATCGGCGAGCAGCTCGCCCAGGGCGCTGGCGGCGTGCTCGAAACTCCTGCGGGCGCGCGGCAGCTCTTCGGGCAGCGCCCGCAGGATCTCGTAGGCCTGGCGCGATTCGCCGGGTGCGAGCAGGGCATCGATATCCCCGGCAAGACGGGTCTGCGGTGTGTCGGCGCGCCGGTCATCGGCCGTGGCGGCCTCGGTGGAGAGCCGCTTGCCGCGCTGGGCGTCGGGGGCGCGCACCTCGCCTCGGCGCCGGAACAGGCCACCCAGCGAGGCGATCAGGCCCCCGGTGGCACGCGGGCTGACCGCGTCGGCATCCTGCGCCGACTCGAGCACGAAGCGACGGAACCGCTCCCGGGTTTCGCGGCTTGCGCCCAGGGGCCGGCCACCCGCGGAGCGGTGCGCCCGTGGTGCCGGCTCGCCCCTGCCGGAGGCCGCGGCGGTCGCAGGGCTGACGGGGCGCACCGACTGACCGGATTCCGGCGGCAGTTCGCGTCGGGCCTCGGACGGCTGCTGCGGCGGTCGCGCCGCGGGCTGCGTCGGCGGGCGGACCGGCGTGGCCAGCGGATCGGCCTCGTGCAGCGCCTGATCTACATCGGGCTGGCGGCTGCGGTTTGCGGCGGGCGACCGGGGGTGACCCTGGCTACGCGCGAGCGCCGATTGCCCGGGCGCATCGTCGGGGTCATCGGGCATCTGCAGCGCGTCGCCCAGAGCCTGGATCGCCGCCGGATCGGAGAGATTCCGGTCGATGAACACATGACGGCAGTGTTCGCGCAGCGCACCGA
>CAIZPE010000056.1 GCA_903934795.1 uncultured bacterium
TAGCGGCCGTTGAACGCGAAGGGCTCGGGCTCGCGCCAGGCGCGCATGATCAGGTCGTGCGCCTCGGCGTATTTCTCGCGGGTGAGCGCCGGGATCTGCCCGTAGCTGTAGTTGGTGTCCATGCTGGTGCCCACCGGGAAGCCGGCCACCAGCCGCCCGCCCGAGATGCAGTCGAGCATGGCGAACTCCTCGGCCACCCGCACCGGCGGGTTGTAGAGCGCGATGGAGTTGCCCAGCACCACGATGGCGACATCGCTGGTGCGCCGCGCCAGGCCCGCCGCGATGAGGTTCGGCGACGGCATGATCCCGTAGGCGTTCTGATGATGCTCGTTGATGCCGATGCCGTCGAAGCCCAGGCGCCCGGCGTACTCGAGCATGTCCATGTAGGTGTTGTAGACGCCGTGGGCCCGCACCGGCTCGAACAGCCGCGAATCGATGTCCACCCACACCGAGCGGTTCTTCTCGCGGAAGTCGTCGGGCAGGTCGGGCCAGGGCATCAGGTTGAACCAGGTGAATCGCATCGCGGTCTCCTCGGTGGGCCTGCGCGGGCCCTTGGTGGGCCGGAGCGGTCGGTCGGGCCAGTGTAGCGCCGGCGTGCAGGGCTGCCCTGAGCCGGCGCCGGCGAGCGGAACAGGCCTGCCGGTGCCTGCCGGCGTGGCGTTTACACTTCCGGTCGGATCGCTGACAAAGCCGCTGTCGGCCCCGTCGTCCCGGTCAACATCAAGGAGCCGCCATGCACGATCTGGTCTTTCGCAATGCCCTGCTGCTCGACGGCACCGGCGCGCCCGGTACGCTGGGCGATCTCGCGGTCCGCGACGGCCGCATCGCCGAGCTCGGCCGGGTCGAGACCGCGGGCCGCCAGGAGGTCGATGCCAGCGGGCTCGCGCTGATGCCCGGCATCATCGACGGCCATACCCACTACGACGCGCAGCTCACCTGGGATCCCTTCGCCGATCCTTCGCCGCAGCTTGGCGTGACCACCGCGGTCATCGGCAACTGCGGCTTCACCATCGCGCCCTGCCGTCCGGCCGACCGCGAGCTCACCATGCGCAACCTCACCCAGGTGGAGGGCATGTCGCTCGAGGCGCTGCAGGCCGGCATCCGCTGGGACTTCGAATCCATCCCGCAGTACATGGACATGCTGCAGGCCGCCCGCCCCGGGCTGAACATCGCCGCCTTCGCCGGCCACTCGGCGATCCGCACCTATGTCATGGGCGAGGATTCGCACCGCCGCGCGGCCACCGACGACGAGATCGCGCGCATGGCCGCGCTGGTGCGCGAGGCCATGACCCATGGCGCGGTGGGTTTCGCCTCGTCCACCAACGAGCCGCACAACGGCTGGGGCGGCATCCCCATGCCCTCGCGCCTGGCCGACCAGCGCGAGATGCTCGCGCTCACCCGCGCCATGGGCGAGTCGGGCCGCGGGCTGTTCATGCTCACCAAGGGCAGCACCACCTCGATCGAGCAGCTCGAGGAGATCGCTGCCGAGAGCGGCCGGCCGGTGCTGATCGCCGCGCTCTTCCACAACGACGCCGATCCGCAGCGGGTGTTCGGCGAGCTCGATGCCATGGCGGCGGCCCGCGGACGCGGCCACCAGCTGGTGCCGCAGGTGTCGGCCTGCCCGCTCACCATGGACTTCACCCTGCGCTCGGCCTATGTGTTCGAGAGCATCCCGGCCTGGAAGGCCGCCATCGGCGCGTCCCTCGAGGTGCTCAAGCCGCTCTACGCCAGCGCGGCCTTCCGCGAGGCGGTCAAGCGCGACCTGGCCAATCAGCAGGGTCGCGGCCTGTTCAACGGCGACTGGTCGCTGATGCAGGTCTCGGCGGTGGCCGATCCGGCAAACGCCGCGCTCGAGGGCCGCCCGGTGCAGGCCCTGGCCGAGGCCGCCGGCCAGCATCCGCTCGACTGGATGCTCGACTTCGCGCTCGGCGAGAACCTCGCCACCGAGTTCATCGGCCAGCTGCGCAACACCGATCCGGGTGCGGTCGGCCGGCTGGTGGCCGATCCCGCCACCCATGTGGCGCTGTCCGATGCCGGCGCCCACCTCACCTTCCTGTGCGATGCGGCCTTCGGCCTGCACACCCTGGGCTACTGGGCCCGCGACCAGCGCGCCCTGAGCCTGCCGGCCGCGGTGCACAAGCTCACCGGTCACCCGGCCGCGCTCTTCGGCATTGCCGACCGCGGCCTGCTGCGCGCCGGGCTGGCGGCCGACCTGCTGCTCTTCGATCCGGCCACCGTGGGGCGCGGCCGCAACCAGCGTCTGCACGACCTGCCCGCGGGCGCGAGCCGCCTGCGCGGCGAGGGCCAGGGCGTGCGAGGGGTGTGGGTGAACGGCCGGCAGGTGGCCGACGGCAACGGCCTGCTGCCCGAGGCGCCGCGGGCAGGGCAACTGCTGCGCGCGTTCCATGCGTGACAAATTACCGCGGGGTCGTTCCTCGAAAACTTAGTGAGAGTTCGAGGATAAGTGGCCTAGGACGAAGGTAATGATTTGTCGCAGGGTAGGATGTTTCTACTTGGTTGAATTGATCTCTTGTGCAAGACTCTCATGTGAATTGAGTCGCAGTGGGAAGATATGCCAGAGAATACCGGTTTCGGTCTTCGAGAAGACAAGAGTCCAGCGGAGCTACGCTGGAAGGACCTAGAGCCTCATCCCGGTATTGTTGCAGCACTTGATCATGCGGGGCCGCGACCGGAGCATGGGTCCCAGTCGGAGAAGCGACGCTGGAGCGAACTATTCGCTCACGCATCCGCATGGGTTCTTGCAGATGAGTTATGCCGCTCTTCGGTTCTCCGAGGCAAGACGATTAGTCCGGTCGCTATTGGTCAGGGGTCAGAGAAGCTTGTTCCGCTTGGGGCAGGGACTTCAAAAAGAATTGATGTCACTGTCGTCGATAAAGTGCTCGGGCTGGAAATCGGTATTTCGCTTAAGGGACTGAACTTCCGCGACAGTAATGGGGATCAATTCGATAAGAATCTGACTGGTCGCTTATACGAGCTCAGCGACGAAATGAGGCTCGTTCATGAATACTTGCCACGAGCTTTTATGGTGGGAATCTTCTTTCTTCCACTGGAAAGCACGGTTGATAAGACCGAGAGAGCCGATTCATCATTTGCGCGAACTGTTGTTGCGCTGCGAGAGCGTACTGGCCGACTAGATCCCTCGCTTGGGGGTCAGGCTTCGCGTTGTGATGCGGCGTATGTCGCGGTCTACAATACCGGGAGTGGGGATGCTCGGTTTCCCCGTGGAGTGGTTCGATTGATGAATGTTAGCGTTGCGCCACCCCGCCGCGGCCGCCCTACTATTGCGGATACGCTGTCAATCGCAGAGGCGGTCAGTGAGATTATCTCGCTCGCTACTTTTTCTGCA
>CAIZPE010000057.1 GCA_903934795.1 uncultured bacterium
ATGTCGACCTGCCGGCCGGCAGCTCGGCGCGCGCCGGCATGTTCGCCCGCGGCGAGTTCGAGTTCGGCGCCACCGCCGCGCTCACCGTCCCGCAGGCTGCGGTGGTGGTGCGTGACGGCTTCAGTCATGTGTTCGAGCTGGGCGCGGGCGACCGCGTGCAGCGCCGCCGGGTGGAGATCGGCCGGCGCAGCGCCGACCGCGTCGAGATCACCGCCGGCCTTCGCCCCGAGGCGAAGGTGGTGGTCGCGGGCGCGGGCTTCCTGAACGACGGCGACCTGGTCAAGGTCTCGGGCGTATCCCGATGAGACGGCGCGCTGCTCGTAGCGGGCAAGGCGAGGCGCCGCGATGAACTTCTCCGCCTATTCCATCCGCAACCCGATCCCGGCGGTGCTGCTGTTCGTGCTGCTCACGCTGGCCGGGCTGATCGGCTTCAAGACCTCGGCGGTGCAGGACTTCCCGGATATCGAGCTGCCGGTGGTCACGGTCGAGGCGAGCCTTCCGGGCGCGGCCCCGGCGCAGCTCGAGACCGAGGTGGCGCGCAAGCTCGAGAACGCGATCGCGGTGCTTTCCGGCATCAAGCATGTCTACACCCGCATCCTCGACGGCATGGTCAGCGTCAATGCCGAGTTCATCCTCGAGAAGAACCCGGCCGAAGCGGTCAACGAGGTGCGCGATGCGGTGAGCCGCATCCGCGCCGATCTGCCGGCCGATCTGCGCGACCCGGCGATCAGCAAGGCCTCCACCGCCGGCCGGCCGGTGCTGGTCTACACCGTGGCCTCCGATCGCCTCGACGAGGAGGAGGTCTCCTGGCTGGTGGACAACACCGTCTCGCGGCGACTGCTCGCGGTGCGCGGGGTGGGGCAGGTGCGTCGCATCGGCGGTCTGCTGCGCGAGGTGCGCGTGGAGCTCGACCCCGCCCGGCTGGCCGCGCTCAATGTGTCGGCGCTCGATGTCTCGCGCCGCCTGCGCCAGGTGCAGCAGGAGGCTCCCGGTGGGCGAGGTGATGTCGGCGGCGGCGAGCAGGCGGTGCGCACCATCGCCACCGTGAGCACCGCCGCCGAGCTCGCGGCGCTCGAACTGCCTCTGCCCGACGGTCGGCAGATCCGGCTCGACCGGGTCGCGCGCATCAGCGACACCGCCGCCGAGCGGCGGGCGCTGGCCCTGCGGGACGGCAAGCCGGTGGTCGCCTTCGAGGTGATGCGCTCGCGCGGCGCCGGCGAGGTCGAGGTCGCGCAGGGGGTGCGCGAGGCCATCGCATCGCTGGCCGAGGCCCACCCCGGCGTGCGCTTCGAGCCTGCGGTGGACAACAGCGAACCCGTCGAGGAGAACTTCCAGGGTTCCATGCACATGCTCTACGAGGGCGCGCTGCTCGCGGTGGTGGTGGTGTGGCTGTTCCTGCGCGACTGGCGGGCCACGCTGGTCAGCGCGGCGGCGCTGCCGCTGAGCGTGCTGCCGGCCTTCCTGGGGCTGTCGCTCTTCGGCTATTCCCTGAACACCGTGACACTCACCTCGCTCGCCCTGGTGGTGGGCATCCTGGTGGACGATGCCATCGTCGAAATCGAGAACATCGCCCGCCACCTGCGCATGGGCAAGACGCCGATGCAGGCAGCGCTCGAGGCCGCCGACGAGATCGGCATGGCGGTGATCGCCACCACCTTCGCGCTGGTGGCGGTGTTCCTGCCCACCGCGTTCATGGCGGGCATTCCCGGCAAGTTCTTCAAGCAGTTCGGCTGGACGGCGGTGCTGGCCATCCTGGCCTCGCTGGTGGTCGCGCGCCTGCTCACGCCGATGATGGCGGCCTATCTGCTCAAGCCCACCGCCGAGACCCACACCACCGACGGCTGGCTGATGCGTCGCTATCTGGCGGCAGTGGCCTGGTGCATCCGCCATCGCCTGATCACCGCGCTGGCCTCGGCGGCCTTCTTCGTCGGCTCGATCGCGCTGGTGCCGCTGCTGCCCACCGGCTTCGTGCCCCCGGCCGATCGGGCGCAGACCCTGGTGACGGTGGAACTGCCCCCTGGCAGCACGCTGGACGAGACCCTGGCCGCGGCGGAGTCGGTGCGCAAGGCGCTGGTCGACCTGCCGGATGTGCGCCATGTGTTCAGCTCGGTGGGCGGCGGCGCCTCGGGCGACATGTTCGCGCAGGGCGCGGCGGCCGAGGCGCGGCGCGCGGTGCTCACCCTCACCCTGAGCCACCGCACCGAGCGTGCGGTGACGCAGCAGGTGGTCGAGGCGCGGATTCGCGAGCGCCTGGCCGATCAGCCCGGCGTGCGCCTGACGGTCGGACCGCAGGACACCGGCGTGAAGATGCAGCTGGTGCTGCGCAGCGACGACGCCGCAGCGCTCGCCGTGGCCGCCCGCGATGTGGAACGCGACCTGCGCACGCTGCGTGGCATCGGCAATGTCAACTCCTCGGCCAGCCTGGTGCGCCCGGAGATCATCGTGCGGCCCGACTTCGCCCGCGCCGCCGATCTCGGCGTGACCGCCGCCGGCATCGCCGAGACCGTGCGCGTGGCCACGGCCGGCGACTATGACGCCAGCCTGCCCAAGCTGAACCTGAGCGAGCGCCAGATCCCGATCCGGGTGCGCCTGCCCGATGCCGCCCGCGCCGATCTCGGCGCGCTCGGCCGGCTGACCGTGCCGGGCCGCCATGGGCCGGTGATGCTGGCCACGGTGGCCGAGCTCTCGATCGACAGCGGCCCGGCGCAGATCGACCGGCTCGACCGTAGCCGCAATGTCACCTTCGAGGTGGAGCTCGCCTCGCGCCAGCTCGGCGAGGTGCATGCCGAGGCCATGAAGCTGCCCGCGATCAACGCGCTGCCGCCGGGCGTGGCGGTGGCCGAGCAGGGCGACACCCAGGAGATGCAGCTGCTGTTCGCGAGCTTCGGGCTGGCGATGAGTATCGGCGTGCTGTGCATCTTCATGGTGCTGGTGCTGCTGTTCCGCGATTTCATGCAGCCGGTGACCATCCTCGCCGCGCTGCCGCTGTCGATCGGCGGCGCCTTCGTGGCCCTGCTCATCACCCACCAGAGCTTCTCGATGCCCTCGCTGATCGGGCTGCTCATGCTGATGGGCATCGTCACCAAGAATTCCATCCTTCTGGTCGAGTACGCGATCGAGGCGCGCCGCCGCGGCATGGACCGCTTCGAGGCGCTGGTGGACGCCTGCCACAAGCGGGCCCGTCCGATCGTCATGACCACGCTCGCCATGGGCGCGGGCATGCTGCCGATCGCGCTGGGCTGGGGGTCGGACCCGAGCTTCCGCTCGCCGATGGCGATCGCGGTGATCGGCGGGCTGATCACCTCCACCCTGCTCAGCCTGCTGGTGGTGCCGGCGGTGTTCACCTGGGTGGATGACCTCGCCGGGCTGCCCGGGCGGGTTTTCGGGATGATTCGCCGGCGCCGCGGTCCGCCGCCCCAGGCCTGAAGCGGGGCAGGGTGGCACCCCGCGTGCTACCCTCGATCGGGCCTGGCGACGCGCGCAGACGACGCGCGAGCGCCGCCATCCTCCCAGGAGACACCATGCCGCTGAGCGAGTCCCACGCCCGCGGCCCCGATCAGCCGCCGGTGCGTGACATCACCCTGGGCGAGCTGCTGCAGTGGGCTGCCCAGACCGAGCCCGAGCGCGTGGCGCTGGTGGTTGGCGCGCCCGACCCCGCTGCCCGCCGGCAATGGACCTACCAGGCACTGCATGCCGATGCACAGCGCACCGCCCGCGCGCTGGCTCGCCGCTTCAGGCCCGGCGAACGGGTGGCCATCTGGGCGCCGAACATCCCGCAGTGGATCCTCATGGAGTTCGGCGCGGCCATGGCCGGGCTCATCCTGGTCACCGTCAACCCGGCCTTTCGCGGCGCCGAGCTCGCCTATGTGCTGCGCCAGTCGCGCTCGGCCGGCGTCTTCGTGGTGCCGGGCTTTCGCGGCAACCCCATGCTCGACACGGTGCGCGCGGTGGCGCCGGAATGCCCTGAACTGCGCGAGGTGGTCTGCTTCGACGACTGGGACGCGTTCATCGCGCAGGGCGACGATCCCGACATCACGCTGCCGGTGGTCCGGCCGATGGACCCGGTGATGATCCAGTACACCTCGGGCACCACCGGCTTTCCCAAGGGGGCGCTGCTGCACCACCGCGGCCTGGTCAACAACGGCGCCCACACCATGGAGCGCATGGGCGTTGCCGATGGCGCCACCTGGGTCACCACCATGCCGCTGTTCCACACCGGCGGCTGCGTGCTGTGCGTGCTCGGCGCGGTTTCCAAGCGGGCCACCCAGGTGCTGGTCGAGGCCTTCGAGCCCGGCCTGGTGCTGGAACTCACCGAGCGCTATCGCGGCAACGCGCTGCTCGCGGTGCCCACCATGCTGGTGGCGCTGATGGAGCATCCCCGCTTCGCGCAGACCGACCTCGGCTCGCTGCAGGCGATCTGCTCGGGCGGCTCCACGGTGCCGGCCGAGCTGGTGCGCCGGCTCGAGGAGCGGCTGGGCGCGCGCTTCACCATCGTGTTCGGGCAGACCGAATGCTCGCCGGTGGCCTCGATGACCCGCCCCGATGACAGCATCCAGGACAAGGCCGACACCATCGGACTGCCCATGCCGCATGCCGAGGTCAAGATCATCGACCCCGCCACCGGCGCCACGCTGCCGGTGGGCCGCATCGGCGAGTACTGCACCCGCGGCTACCATGTCATGCACGGCTACTACGAGATGCCCGAGGCCACGGCGGCGGCCATCGATGCCGAGGGCTGGCTGCACACCGGTGATCTGTGCGCCATGGACGCGCGTGGCTACTGCACGGTCGAGGGGCGCCTGAAGGACATGATCATCCGCGGCGGCGAGAACATCTATCCGCGCGAGCTCGAGGAACTGCTCTTTCGTCACCCGGGCGTGGCCGAAGTGGCTGTGGTGGGCCTGCCCGACGAGAAGTGGGGCGAGGAGGTGGGCGCGTTCATCCGCCCGGCGCCCGGCGCCAGCCTCGACAAGGCCGCGCTCTTCACCTACATGCGCGAGCATCTCGCGCCCCACAAGACGCCCCGACGCTGGTTTCTCATGGAGAGCTTCCCGCTCACCGGCTCGGGCAAGATCCAGAAATTCCGCCTGCGCGAGCTCTGGCTTGCCGGCCAGCTCACCGAACTCTGACCTCACCCTGCAAGGACCGCTTCCATGGCTTCCGTTCCCCAGTCTTCCCCGACCACCCCGGCGCCGGTGACCGACACCGAGGCGCTGATCATCGGTGCAGGCTTCTCGGGTCTGTATCAGCTGCACAGCCTGCGCGACCGCCTGGGCCTGTCGGTGCAGGTGCTCGAGATGGCCGATGGCGTGGGCGGCACCTGGTACTGGAACCGCTATCCCGGCGCGCGCTGCGACTCCGAGAGCCACTCGTACATGTACTACTTCTCGGACGCGCTGCTCAAGGAATGGCAGTGGTCGGAGCGTTATCCCGGGCAGGCCGAGATCCTTCGCTACCTCAACTTCGTCGCCGACCGGCTCGACCTCAAGCGCAGCGTGCGTTTCAACACCCGGGTCACCGGCGCCCGCTACGACGAAGCCGCCAATCGCTGGCTGGTGAGCACCGAGTCGGGCGAGCAGTACCGCACCCGCTACCTGATCACGGCCGTGGGTTGCCTGTCATCGGCCAACATCCCGGCCATTCCGGGCCTGGCCGACTTCACCGGGCGCTGGTACCACACCGGCCAGTGGCCGCACGAGGGCGTCGATTTCTCAGGCAAGCGGGTGGGGCTGGTGGGCACCGGATCCACCGGCATCCAGGCCACGCCGGTGATCGCCGAGGCGGCGGCCCATCTCACCGTGTTCCAGCGCACGCCCAACTACAGCGTGCCCGCGCACAACGCGCCGCTGAGCGAGGGCTTCAAGCGCTATGTGGCTGACAACAGCGACCGCATCCGCCAGGTGATGCATGCCACCCCCAACGGCCATCCCTTCATCATCGCGCAGCGCTCCGCGCACGACCCCTCCGAGCCCGAGCGACAGGCCCTCTACGAGAGCGCCTGGTCGATCGGCGGGCTGCGCTTTCGCAGCGTCTTCCGTGACCTGCTGGTCGACAAGGCGGCCAACGACACCGCCTCGAGCTTCCTGAAGAACAAGATCCGCGAGATCGTGAAAGACCCGGCCACCGCCGAGAAACTCGCCGACATCGACCATCCCTTCGCGGCCAAGCGCCCGCCGATCGACACCGGCTACTTCGAGACCTTCAACCGGCCCAATGTCACCCTGGTCGATGTCCGGGCCGATCCGATCGAGCGCATCACCGCCACCGGCATCCAGACCGGCAAGGCTCACCACGAGCTCGATGTGATCGTTTTCGCCACCGGCTTCGACGCGCTTACGGGCCCACTCAAGAAGCTCAACCTGGTCGGCCGTGGCGGGGTTTCGCTCAACGCGCTCTGGGAGGCCGGTCCGCGCAGCTATCTCGGCCTGCAGGTGAGCGGTTTTCCCAATCTCTTCACCCTCACCGGGCCGGGCAGCCCCTCGGTGCTGGTGAACATGCCGGTGGCCATCGAGCAGCATGTCGACTGGGTCACCGACTGCATCGCCCACCTGCGCAAGGAAGGCATCGCCCGCATGGAGCCGCGCCCCGAGGCGATGGAGGCCTGGTCGCAGCAGGTGCAGGCTGCGGCCGAGGCTACGCTGCTCTCCAAGGTGCCGCACTCCTGGTATCTCGGCGCCAATGTGCCGGGCAAGCCGCGGGTGTTCATGCCCTATGCCGGCGGCATGCCGCGCTATCGCCAGATCTGCCAGGAGG
>CAIZPE010000058.1 GCA_903934795.1 uncultured bacterium
AGCGTCCGGTGCGGTAGGGCGCGGGCAGGCCTCAACGCCTGCGCGTCGGTCTGGGCAGGGTTCATGACGACAGGCTCCCTTCGAATCGCGACATCGCACCAAGCAGCCAGAGCGCCGCGCTGCGGTCGCGTCGGCCGGAACGGTGCTCGTCGTAGAACGCGCGCGCGGTGCCGCCGGCAACCGTGCCGGCCAGCATCTCGCCCGAGGCTGCGACGGGTTGCAGTCCCTGACGGAACCAGGTGGCCAGCGGCACCGCGAAACCCATCTTGGGCCGGTGCAGCAGCTCGTGGGGCAGGGCGTCGGCGTAGGCGGCCTTGAGCAGGATCTTGCCTTGCGAGGGGGTGGCCCTCAGCCGCTGCGGCAGCGTGGCGGCCCACTCGACCAGTTCGTGGTCCATCAGGGGTTCGCGCACCTCCAGCGAGTGCGCCATGCTGGCGCGATCGACCTTGGTGTTGATGTCGCCGGGCAGATAGGTCTTGCAGTCGAGGTACTGCACCAGCGACAGCGGCTGGTCGGTGGGCGCGTTCGCGGCGTGGCGACGGAAGACCTCGATCGCGTTGTAGCCGCCCAGACGCCGGCGGAACTCGGGCGAGTACATCGCCAGCCGCTCCTCGTCGCGCAGCACCGAGACGGAATGGAAATAGGCCTGCACCGGATCGCGGGCCAGGGCCTGCAGCGTGGTGCGCGCGCGCAGCGGCCGCGGCAGCCAGTCGAGCTTGGGGTACCAACGGCCCAGCGGGCCGAACACCGCCCGGCGCAGGCCGGCGGGCAGCGCGCCACGCAGCCGCTCCTCCATCAGGTGCAGTCGGTAGCGGCGATAGCCGCCGAAGGTCTCGTCGCCGCCATCGCCCGACAGGGCCACCGTCACCCGTTGCCGCGCGAGCTGGCAGACCCGCCAGGTGGGCAACGCCGAGCTGTCGGCGAAGGGCTCGTCGAACAGGCCGGCGAGCCGGTCGATCAGCTCGGGCTGGTCGGCGCCGACCACCTCGGTCTGGTGGTCGGTGCGGTAGCGCTGCGCGACCTGCTGCGCATAGCGGCTCTCGTCGAAGGCGGCCACATCGAAACCGATCGAGCAGGTCTTCACCGGCTGCGCGCTGAGGCCGGCCATGGTTGCCACCACCACGCTCGAGTCGACGCCGCCCGACAGGAAGGCGCCCAGCGGCACCTCGGCCACCATGCGGATGCGCACCGCCTCGGTCAGTCGCTCGCGCAGCTGGCGCGCGGCTTCCTGCGCGTCGATGCGCTCGTCGGGCTCGAAGCGCAGGTCCCAGTAGGCGTTGATCCGTGGCTCGCGCTCGCCGACCCGCCAGGTGAGGGTATGGGCCGGCGCGAGCTTGTGCGCATGGCGGTAGATGGTGCGCGGATCGGGGATGTAGCCGAAGGCGAAGTAGTCCTCGACCGCGTAGTCGCAGCGGGTGGCGTCGAAGCCGGGCAGCAGGGTGAGGCACTTCAGCTCCGAGCCGAAGGCCACGGTGCCATCCGCGAGCTGCGTCCAGAAGAGCGGTTTCACGCCCAGCCGGTCGCGGGCCATGAACAGTGTGCGCTGACGGCGGTCCCACAACGCGAAGGCGAACATGCCGCGGAAGCGGCGCACGCAGTCGGCGCCCCACTGCTCCCAGGCATGCACGATCACCTCGGTGTCGCTGCGGGTACGCAGCGCGTGACCGCAGGCGGCCAGCTCGAGGGCAAGCTCGCGGTGGTTGTAGATCTCGCCGTTGAAGACCACCGCGACCGTGCCGTCCTCGTTGAAGAGCGGCTGCTGGCCGGTGGCCAGGTCGATGATCGACAGCCGACGATGGCCCAGCGCCACATGCGGCTCGAGATGAAACCCTTCTTCGTCGGGGCCCCGGTGCGCGATCGCGTCGGTCATGCGCTTGAGCAGCGCACGATCATGCAGCCGCGGCGAGTCAGCGGCAGGGGTGAAGAGTCCGGCCAGTCCGCACATCGCCATTCAGTCCGGTTGCGCCAGCATGCCGGCGTACATTGCATGGTAGCCGGCGAGCATCGTGGCGAGGCTGAACTGCGTCACGGCGCGCGCGCGAGCCGCCCGCCCCGCGGCATGCAGCGCTGCGGGATCGGCAAGGCAGCGCAGCAGCCGCTCGGCGAGCGCCGGCACATCGCCGCTGGCCACCAGCCAGCCGCTCGCACCTTCCTCGATCAGCTCGGCGTTGCCGCCGACCGCGGTGGCCACCACCGGCACGCCGCAGGCCATCGCCTCGAGCACGGTGTTCGAGATGCCCTCGGCGAGCGAGGGCAGGCACAGCAGGTCGAGCATGGCCAGGCAGTCGGGGATGTCCTCACGCGCACCGGCAAACCAGGTGTGGCCGGCCAGGCCGTGCCGCTCGACGAGCGCCTGCAGCTCGGCGCGCTGCGGCCCGTCACCGACCAGCGCGAGCCGGGCCTGCCGGCGGAAACGGTCATCGCGCTCGCGGGCGATCGCAAAGGCCTCCACCAGCATCGGCAGGTTCTTCACCGCCGCCAGGCGGCCCACGGCGCCGATCACGAAGGCGTCGGCGGGCAGCGCCGCCCCGGCCAGCCGGGTCCGGGTCCCGGCACGATCGGCGCAGGGCGCGAAGCGCTCGGTGTCCACGCCATTGCAGATCCGGCTCACGCGGATGTCGGCCACGCCCACCCGGCTGGTGAGGTAGCGGCGGATCGGCTCGGACAGCGCCACCTGGTGATGCACCAGCGGGCGCAGGCAGCGCCGCAGCCGCAACGGGCCCGGGCTGCTGCCATCGAGATCGCCGACGTCCCAGCCATGCTCGCCGTGCACGCGTCTTGGCACGCCCGCGAGCCAGGCCGCGGTCTGGCCTTCCAGCGTGGCGAGATTGCGGGTGTGGAAGATGCTCGGGCGAAGGCGACGCAGTTCGCGCCACAGCCGCGGCAGGATACGCGCGGTCTGCCCGGGCGGCTTGTGCAGGGCGAGCAGGCGAACGCCGGGGCGGCGGATGCGCCGCGCGAAATCGGCGGAGATCTCGGTGAACGCGATCACCGCGTGATCGGCGAAGCCCTCGGGCAGGCCATTGATCAGGTTGACCAGACCGTTCTCCATGCCGCCGATGTCCAGGCGGTGCACGGCATGGGCGATCAGCGGACGGGCCGGTATGGCGCGGGCGATCGGCGGCTGGGCGGACACGGTGCCTGCCCTCACAGCCCGGCGGGGCGTGCGGCTTCGCCCAGGGCCGCGGCGGCGGCGCTCAGCCGGGCGCGGGCCTCCAGCGTGGCGGCCTGCGCGGGCGCGCCGGTGCTCCCGGTGCCGGCAACCGGCGTCCAGGCCACGAAGGCCAGGGACTCGTCGCCTCGGCCCGCCAGCAGCGCAGCGGCCGTGGCGAGCTTGACCGCGCGCGGATCGGCAAGCGTCTGGCCGTCCACCCAGAACCACTCCCAGACCAGCCAGCGCTGGCCGAGGTGCTCGACCAGTTGCTCGCTGACCGGCGCGCCACCGGGCGCCCCCGGCAGCCGGGCTGCGCGCTCGCCGCGCTGCACGACCACGGTCGGTCGCGCCGACCCGCTCTCGTTGGGCAGGGCACCCTGGCCGTGGCCGATCATCTCGTGACCGTCACGCTGGCCCACATACTGGTAGATCCCCATCCCGACGCCCGGCTGCCGGGTGAGTTGTCCGCTGGCGGCGGCCCGCTCGCCGCGATAGCCAGGACGGTAGGTGGCCAGCTCGCGCGGCAGCGCCTCCAGCGCGGCGCCCAGCGGTGCCAGTTCGATCCGGGGCTCGCTCAAGGCCTGCAGCGATGCCGCACCGAGCGGCGCGCAGGCGAGCAGGGTGATGGCGACCAGCGAGAGCGCGGCGGGCCGTGCGCGGCCAAACGGGCTGCCGTCATCGGTGGGCGCCACGGCTGCCTCGGTCTGCACCATCGATGCGCCAGCCGCGACATCCTCGCCTCGGCCACCGTCAGGCAGTCGCGATTCGATCCAGAAGGCCAGTCCCATGACCAGGCCGAAGAAGAGCCAGCCATAGACGAGATGATCGACCCCGGCGGCGAGGCTCATGTCGCTGAGATGGCCGAGCATCACGATGCCGTAGGCGCGCACCCAGTTGGCCACCAGGGCCAGCACCACCACGCCCAGGGTGAACAGCGCCTGCACCCGCGCGCTGCGCCGGTTCAGGTGGGTCTGGAACAGCGCGAGCGGAATCGCCGCCAGCAGGTAGCGCAGGCCCGAGCAGGCCTCCACCACCGACCAGTTGCCCGAGGGCAGCACGAACTGCCGGCCCTCGCGCAGCACCGGCACGCCCGAGAGCTGCAGCGCTGCCACCGTGAAGTCGGCGGTGCGGTCCATCAGCCAGGGCATCAGGAACTCCCCGAAGGGCACGGCGAAGAACAGGAAGCCCAGCGCGAAGGCATTGCGCCGGGTGATGGTGGTGCCGAAGCAGAGCAGGAAGAGCGCCGGCACCATGCCGATCACCGCGAAGTGCTGCAGGGCGTTCACCCCGGCGAGTTCGCCCACCAGCCAGCCCACGGCACACAGCGCGAGCAGCGGCAGGGCCAGCGCCGTGGGACGCGGCGCGAGCCCGGCCAGACGCGCGCGGTCGCGCCAGATCAGCCACGCGCAGGCCAGCGGCACCAGCAGCCCGTGGGTGTAGGTCTCGTTGTCCCACCAGATCCGGGCCATGGACTGCCAGGCCGGCAGGAACAGCAGCACCGACGCCCCCACCGCGGTGGCGAAGGCCAGTGCGGCGGTGATCGGAAAGGCCGGCGGGGCGCTCTGGGACATGGATCGGTCAGAGGAGGCGGATCAGCCCAGACCGCGCACGATCCGGGGCCCCAGCCAGTCGACCAGCGGCCGCGGCAGGCGGCGCCAGGTGTCGATCAGCAGGCGATAGCGGGGATTGTTGGGGTTGTTCTGCGGCACGCTGCTGCGCGTGATCAGCCGGTACTCATAGGCCAGCGGCTGGGGCTCGAATCCCCAGTTGCGCTTGAAGTGCCAGGGCCCGGTGTCGACCTTGCTGCGGCCGAAGTCGAAGCGGGTGCAGCCGCGCCCCAGGGCATGCACCATCAGTCGCCAGTACTTGAAATCGTTGGCCGCCAGCGCCCTGGCCACCGGCAGGTCGCCGGCGTAGTAGGGCATGGCCGTGCCGCGATGCCAGAAGCTCATCACCGCCGACACCGCCTGCCCGGCCGGGTCACGCACCATCAGCACATCGCAGTCCTCGCCGAAGCTCGTCTGCAGCGCGCGGAACCAGCTGCGCGGCATGGCCGGAGTGCCGTGGCGATGGACATTGTCGGCATACACCGGGTGGAAGCTGTCGGCATCCTCGATCGCCGCGCTCAGCCCGCCGGCCATGCCCTTGCGCACCATCGCGCGCTGCTTGCGGGGGATGGCCAGCAGGTTGGCCTGCTCATCGCCCAGCAGCGGCTTTTCGAAGGCGGCGTACAGATCGCTGGCCGGCCAGTCGGGGTGCAGCCGGCGGCGGTTTCGGTACTCGAGATGGCCCGCGCCGCAGGCCTGCGCCCGCGTCTGCGCGGCCTCGTCGAGCGCGGCGAGCGCGGCCGGGTCGTCGGCGATCGGCCCGCCGTAGACGCAGAAGGGCAGGCTCACCAGCTGCGAGCCGAAGAGCCGGGTGCGCATGTGCGCCAGCGGCAGCACGCCGCACACGGCTTGGCCCCGACGCGCGATCAGGTACACCGGCCGGTGGCGCCACTGCTCGGCCATCAGCGCGCGCCACTCCCAGCGATGGCAGAAGCTCGCCTCGGGATGCGCGTCGGTGTAGGCCTGCCAGTGCGCACGGTCGCCATCACCGGCCTCGGTCACCCGCAGCGGCAGACCGGCCGCAGCGCTCATGAGGCGAGCTGGCCGGCGAACACCCGGTCGATGCGCTGCCAGCGGAACTCGCGCAGCAGCCGCTCCAGCCGCGGGCGGGTGCGCGTGAGGTTCAGGTAGTGGCGAAACCGCGCCTTCGGCCCGGCCTGCCGCACCCGTGGCTGGCCGGGGTCGAATTCCCAGGGATGGAAGTACGCCACCGCGGGTTCACCCTCCCGGGCATTGAGCCGGCGCACGCCCCAGGCCGACACCGCATAGGGCATCAGCCGGAACCAGCCGCCGCCGGCAATCGGGAAGTTGCGTCGGGCCAGCCGCACGGTGGCCGGGGGCAGCTCCCACAGACCGGCCGCGGTGCGATGGGCAAAGCGCGGCGCATCCGGGCTGCCGTAGTGGTCGTGGGCCACCGGAAAGACGCTCGAGCTGTAGTCGTGGCCGGCGCGGGCAATCACCTCGTGCGCCCAGGCATTGGCCGGGCCCACCGAGAAGCTCGGCGCCCGGTAGCCGCGCACCGCCACGCCGCCGATCTGTTCGAGCAGGGTTCTGGCCAGGTGCAGGTCGGCGAGGAACGCGGCCGGCGTCTGCTCGCTCGCCCGCAGGTGGGCGTAACCGTGATTGGCAAGCTCGTGGCCGGCGGCGACGATGCGCCGGATCATCGCCGGGTGGCGCTCGGCGATCCAGCCCAGGGTGAAGAAGGTGGCGCTCGTCCCGGCATCGGCGAGCAGCTGCAGCAGCAGATCGACATTGCGCTCCACCCGGCGCGGCTGCTCGTCCCAGGTCTCGCGTCCGATGTAGGGCGCGAGCGCCGAGACCTGGAACCAGTCCTCGACGTCGATCGACAACGCGTTGACCACCCCGTCCGCCGCAGCGAGGCCCGGGCCCGGTGGACGGCCGGCGTCGATCGGGCTGACGCCGGGTGCCGCGGGCGCGCTGCGCGCCCAGGCCATGCTCATCGGACCGCCCGCACCGGCGCACTGCCTGCGCCATCAGGATCGCCACGACGGGCCCGGCCCTCGCCGGGCGCGGCGCGGTTCAGGCCGAGCGCACCGGTGCTGGCGCGCAGCACCCTCAGCACCCGCTGCAGGACGTTGTAGGTGGTGGCCGAGGAGGCCTCCAGTCGGGCGAGGCGGGCCTCCAGCAAGGCGATGCGCGCCGCCGCCGAGGCGGCGCTGCTGGCCGCGCCGGTCTCGGTGTCGCCACCGGTGCTGCCCACCGGCTCATCGGGCGCGCCCGCAGGCACCACGGCCAGCAAGGCGCCGCCGGTCGGCCCGCCGAGTTCGTCGGCGAGTTCGGCGGCCACATCCTCGATCAGGTCCCGGTCGATGTCGTGGCGTTCGGCGAGGAACGCAGCCAGCAGCACACGGTCGCACAGGGTGTTGATCCGCCGCGGCACCCCCTCGGCCACCGCATGCACCTGGGCGAGAGAGTCGGGGCTGAAATCGGGGTCGCCGCGCCAGCCCACATGGCGCAGCCGGTGCTCGACATAGGCGCGCGTCTCGGCGGAGTCGAGCGGCCCGAGATGGTAGGAGGCGATGATCCGCTGCTTGAGCTGGCGCATCTCCGGGCGTTGCAGGATCGCCCGGAACTCCGGCTGGCCCACCAGGAAGCTCTGCACCAGCGAACGGGTGCCCTCCTGGAAATTGGAGAGCATGCGCAGCTCTTCCACCGCCCGTGGCGAGAGGTTCTGCGCTTCGTCGACCACCAGCAGCGCACGCCGGCCGGTGCGGTGCATCGCCCGGAAGTGCTCTTCCAGGCGCTGCAGCAGGGACGACTTGTCCAGACCCGCGACATCGAGCTGGAAGCTGCCCGCGACCAGCCGCAGCAGATCGTCGGCACCCACCTGCGTGGAGACGATCTGGGCTGCCTGCACGCTGTCCGAGGGCACGCGGCGCAGCAGGTTGCGCACCAGCGTGGTCTTGCCCGCGCCGACCTCGCCGGTGATCACGATGAAGCCCTCGCCCTGGTGCAGGCCGTACTCGAGGTAGGCCATCGCCCGGCGATGACCACGGCTGCCGTAGAAGAAATCGGGATCGGGGTTGAGCTGGAAGGGCTTGCCGGTGAGGCGGAAGAAGGCTTCGTACATGGTCCCGGCTCCTCACCGCATCCGGAAATCGAGGGTGCCGAACAGGGCGTTCTCCTCGCCGCTCACGCCGCCGCTGCCCTCGGCGCTCTGCACGGTGCGGCGCAGGCCCAGGGTGGCCGTGGAGCGCTCATCGATGCGCGAACTGATCGCCGCCTGATACACGCTGAATCGTACCCGCAGGTCGGAGTTCGACTGGTCCGAATCACGCATCGACGCGGCCAGCAGCAGTGCGTGCCGGGCATCGAGGGTGATCGATCCGTTGAGCGCGATGCCGCGGTTGTTGAACAGCCCGAAGGATGCGGGCGACAGGCCGTTGGGAATGCCGAAGACCGTCGAGGCGAGCAGGGTCTCGCGGGTGCTGCGAAACACCGTGGCGGTGCCCGACCAGGCGGGCGACACCCAGCCCACCGAGGCCGACAGGCTGTGATTGCGCACCATGGCATCGTTGATCACGGGCGTGCCCACCACCAGGTCGGTGTTCGAGAGCAGGCCCAGGCCGGCGAGCTGGTTGAACAGCGGATTGAGCGCTGGCGAGAAACCACCTGCGGCGAAGATCGCGCCCGGGTTGAAGGTGAGCAGCGAGGCGGTGTTGGTCTGCAGCAGCGAGTTGGCGTAGTCGAGTCCGAACACCAGGCGCTGTGTGCGGTGGGAGAGGCTGAGCGTGCCGTTGTTGCCGTAGTACTGGCGTGAGAACGAGCCGCGCAGCGTCGTGCGCCGGCTGGGCGACCAGTCGAGCGACACGCCCGGCCCCCAGCCGTGGGTGTCGCCAGCCGAGTTGCTCAACCGCTCGATGTACAGGTAGTTCATCGACGCGCCCAGGCGCAACTCGGGCGAGGGCGTGTAGTAGAGCGTGGCCGAGGTGCTGGCGCTGCTCAGCGACAGCCCGCCGGTGAAGTCGCGGCGCTGGCCGCCGCTGACCAGCGCCCAGCCCCAGGGATTGAAGGCCGCGCCGCTGGTGACCTGGGCGTTGAGGTAGTGGGCGCTGCGGGCGAGCGCGGCATTGATGTTGCCCGAGGTGTCGGTGAGTTCCCCCCGGTACTGCACGCGCCAGTCGGCCTGGGCGCCGATGCGCCCGCGCAGGTAGGGCGCGAGGTACAGGGTGCGCAGCACGGCGTTGTTCAGCGCGGAGGCGGCTGGATCGACGCTCAGACCCCCGGTGAGCGTGGCATTGGTGTTGTAGACCGCCGCGCCCGCCTGCAGTCCCAGCCAGTCGCCGGCGAGCAGGGTGTTGCCGCTCGCCCGCAGGTCATGTCGGGTGTACAGGTCGCTGCCGTTGCCGCCGTGCGCGGCGAAGTTGCGCATCTGGTAGCTCAGGCTCGCCTGGGTGCGGGCATCGGCGATGCCGGCGCTCAGGTAGGGCGTCACCTCCAGGGTCTGGCGACCGGGCCCGGGCCCCGCGCCGGCGCCCGGCGAATCGGCGGCCAGCACCGTGCTGCGCACGCCCGGCAGAAAGCTCAGCGTGCGCTCGCCCGAGGGCGCGCCCAGGGCGGGCACCTTCGTGCCTGCGCTCACGCCGGGCAGGGCGGCGCCGGGCACGCCGGGCAGGCCGCCGAGCTGGGCGTGAACGGTGGCCGACAGGGCGAGCCCCATGGCGGCGCCCGCCAGCCGCGCGGCCGGGCGGCCCGTGGTGACCATGCGCCCGCGCCCCTGACGCTCAGGCACCGGCATGCTGGGCACCCGCCTGCGGCGCGCTGCCGCGCCCGCCCGACTGGGCGTTCTGGCCGTAGCCGTAACCATAGCCATACAGGCCATAGCCGCCGCTGCCGCCAGCGCGTGCCTTGTTCAGCACCATGCCGACCACCTCGGCCGCGCCGTCGACGGTCTGGAGCGCTTCATTGACCGCGCTGCGCGGTGTGCTGCCCGCGGCCACGACCATGACGATCTGGCCCATGTGGGTGGCCAGCACGCGGGACTCGGTGGTCACCAGCAGGGGCGGCGAGTCGAAGATGATGATGCGGTCGGGGAAGCGCGCGCTCAGCGTGTCGAGCACCTGCACCATGGTCCGCGAGGCCAGCAGTTCGGTGGCCAGTTCGTGTCGGCGGCCCGCCGGCAGGATGGCGAGCTTGTCGACATTGGTGCCGAGCACCAGTTCGCCGATGTCGCGCGAGCCCGGTTCGAGCAGCAGGTTCATCAGGCCCGCGCCTGCGGTGAAGCCGAGTTCGCGCGGGATGGAGGGCCGTGCCACATCGGCATCGACCAGCAGCACCTGATGATCGCGTTCGGCGGCGATCGACAGCGCGAGGTTGATCGCGCAGAAGCTCTTGCCTTCCCCGGGGAAGGCGCTGGTCACCATCACCCGCCGGCCGTTGCGGACCTCGGCCGCACCGCGCCCGAACGCGTTCGCGATCAGCGGGCGCTTGATCACGCGGAACTCCTCGCCGGTGCGCG
>CAIZPE010000059.1 GCA_903934795.1 uncultured bacterium
CACCGCGTCACGGCTGATCGCATCGCCGGGCAGGGTGCTCTCCGGCAGGACGATGGGCGACTCGCGATCTTAGAAATGCGACTTGCCGGAGACCAGATCGCGGCGCATCTGCCGGTGTCACAGCACCGATCGCGCTCGATGCGGAGGGCTGGCGCGCGTCGCTGGCGATGGTGTTCATGGGGTCGTCGCCGGATCGGGGGGCTGGTTGTTCGTGGCGCCGCAGCTGCGCACCAGTTCGGCCCAGCCCGGCAGGCCACGCGCAGGCACGGAGCGCGCCGACCCGATCAGCCTATCATCGTGTATTACCCGACCGGGGACCCCGCCATGCCCGCCGCCACCGACATCGATGCCACCCATGATCCCGCCACCCGGAGCTGGGTCGAGGCCGCCAATGCCGATGACGCCGAGTTCCCGATCCAGAACCTGCCCTTCGGGCGCTTCCAGGCGCCAGGCGAGCGGCGCTGGCGCATCGGCGTGGCCATCGGCGATCAGGTCCTCGATCTGCGTCGGGCCGGCCTGATCCGGCATGGCGACATGCGGCGTGTACTCGGCCTGCGGCCGGGCGCGCGCCAGGCCTTGCGCCGCGCCATTCATGATGGGCTTCGCGAGGGCAGTTCCTCTCGCACGGCATGGCGCGAAGCACTCGTGCCGATGGGGAGCGTGACGCTCGGCCTGCCCTGTGAGATCGGCGATTACACCGATTTCTATGTCGGCATCCACCATGCCAGCGCGGTCGGCCGGCTCTTTCGCCCCGACAACCCTCTGATGCCCAATTACCGCTGGGTGCCGATCGGCTATCACGGGCGTGCCTCGACCATCCTGCCCAGTGGCCGCGACTTTCATCGGCCGCGCGGACAGATCAAGTCGCCCCAGGATGCCGCGCCGGTGCTGGCCGAGAGCCAGCGCCTGGACTGCGAGCTCGAGCTCGGTGTCGTGATCGGTCGGCCCAATGCGCTGGGCAGGCCGATCCCGATCGAGCAGGCCGAAGACCATGTCTTCGGACTCACGCTCTTCAACGACTGGAGCGCTCGCGACATCCAGTCCTGGGAGTACCAGCCGCTGGGGCCCTTCTTGGGCAAGAGTTTTGCCAGCACCATCTCGCCCTGGATGGTCACGCTCGATGCGCTTGCGCCATTTCACCGCGCATTCCGCCGTGATCCCGGGGAGCCGTCGCCCTTGCCGTACCTCGACGGTAAGACCCATCGCACCCATGGCGCCATCGATATCCGCCTGGAATTGCGGCTGCAGACTGCTGCGATGCGTGCCGCAGGTCTGCCCGCCGAACGCATCGGCCGCTCGGGCTTCGCCGATGCGGCGTACTGGACCGTAGCGCAGCTCGTCAGCCACCACACCGTGAACGGTTGCGCGCTGGCCACCGGCGATCTGTTCGGTACCGGGACCCTTTCGGGGCGCGACCCTGACCAGGCGGGGTCGTTGCTCGAGCTCAGCCAGGGAGGCACCCGCGCGATCCGTCTGAGCAACGGCGAGGAGCGGTACTTCCTGCACGACGGCGACGCTGTCTCGCTGCGGGCGTGCTGCGAGCGTGCGGGCTTTCGGCGGATCGGCTTCGGGGACTGCATCGCGACGGTCCTGCCGGCGCTCGACTGAGACGGCCTGCCGGGTGTCGGGCCGCTGCAGGCTCAGGCGTAGCGCGGCTGCGCCTGAATGCCGTTCGAGGCGGTGGGCGGTTGCTCGCGCAGATGCGTGACCACGGCGCGCAGGTCATCGAGGTACTGCGGCATGGTCTCGAGGTGGAGCATCGACATCATGCGGTGCACTGCCCTGGGGCGCCGCAACAGGCTCGGCAGCCAGCCGCGCTCTCCAAGTTGCAGGCCGATTGCATAGGGGTCGAGTTCGTTCGAGCCGTAGGCCACGATCGCGAGGTCCGGCTCTCCGATCACCCTGATTCCCGGGATGGCGCCAAGCTCGCGCCGATAGGCATCGACGCCGCCGAGCAGCCGCTCGGCGACTCGCAGATAGCCCTGCGCGCCGAGGTGATTGAGCACCGCCCACGAGGCGGCCACGCCACCCGCGGGACGGGTACCCACCACCGTGCTGGTCATGGATCGTCCCGCCGGCCAGCCCGCGAACTGGAAGGGCTGGCGCGCCGCCTGAGCCGCGTCCCGGTAGAGCACCGTGGAGGAGGGCTTCGGGCAGAAGCCGTACTTGTGCAGATCGGCCGATATCGAGCGCACCCCGGGCAGGGCGAAGTCGAAGGCGGGCACCGGCCGGCCCAGGCGCCGGGCAAAGGGGGCCAGGTAACCGTCGACGCAGGCATCCACATGGAGCCAGACCCCGCGGCTCAGCGCGAGCTCGGAGAGCTCGGCGATGGGATCGATCATGCCGTAGGGGAAGTTCGGCGCCGAGCCGACCAGCATCGCCGTGTCGGCGTCAATGGCCGCAGCCAGGCCTGCGACATCGGCGCGC
>CAIZPE010000060.1 GCA_903934795.1 uncultured bacterium
GCCGTCCGCCGGTGGGGGTGCGCATGATCCAGGCGTGGTCACGCCTGGGGCCGCGCTATCTGCCCTTCGCTGACGCGGCCAGCGCCGATCTGCCGCTGTCACGCCTGGTCCGGCTGTCGCTCTTCCAGGTGTCGGTGGGCATGGCCACGGCGCTCATCGTCGGCACGCTCAACCGGGTGATGATCGTCGAGCTCGGCGTGCCGGCCTGGCTGGTGGCCCTGATGGTGGCCCTGCCGCTGCTGGCCGCGCCCTTCCGGGCCTTCACCGGCTTTCGCTCCGATACCCACCGTTCGGCCTTCGGCTGGCGACGCGTGCCCTACATCTGGACCGGCACGATGCTGCAGTTCTTCGGCCTGGCGGTGATGCCCTTCGCGCTGCTGGTGCTCTCCGGCCAGGGCGCGGTGCCGGTGCCGGCCTGGTTCGGCCCGGCCGTGGCAGCCATCGCCTTCCTGGTGGTCGGTGTGGGCCTGCAGACCGCCCAGACGGCGGGCCTCGCGCTGGCCACCGATCAGGCCAGCGACGAGACCCGGCCGCGTGTGGTGGCGCTCATGTACGTGATGCTGCTGGCCGGCATGGTCGGCAGCAGCTTCGTGTTCAGCCTCCTGCTGGCCGACTTCAGTCCCCAGCGGCTGGTGCAGGTGGTGCAGGGCGCCGCGCTGTTCACCCTGGCCCTGAACGGTGTGGCCCTCTGGAAGCAGGAAGCCCGCGATCCCGCGCGCGTGGCGGCCCTGCGCGGTCAGCCCGAGCCCGCCTTCCTGCCGGTGTGGCGCCGCTTCATCCGTAATGGCCGCGCCCGTCGCTTCCTCTGGTCGGTGGGCCTGGGCACCGCCGCCTTCAACATGCAGGACATCGTGCTCGAGCCCTACGGCGGCGAGATCCTGCGCCTGTCGGTCGGGCAGACCAGCGCGCTCACCGCCTTGCTGGCGGGGGGTTCGCTGATCGGCTTCGCGCTCTCGGGCCGCCGGCTCGCCGCGGGTGTCGACCCCTTGCGGCTTGCGGCCTATGGCGCGCTTGCCGGCCTGCCGGCCTTCTCGGCGGTGATCTTCGCGGCCCCCCTGGAGGCGCCCTGGCTGTTTCGCCTGGGCGCGCTCGGCATCGGCTTTGCGGGCGGCGTGTTCTCGGTGGGCACGCTCTCGGCCGCGATGCGCATGGAGCAGCGCGAATTCATCGGTCTGGCGCTGGGCGCCTGGGGCGCGGTGCAGGCCACCGCCGCCGGGCTGTCGGTGGCCGCGGGCGGCGCCCTGCGCGATCTGATCTCGGGGCTGGCCACGCATGGTGCGCTGGGCACGGCCCTGTCTTCGCCGGTCACCGGCTACAGCATGGTCTACCACCTCGAGATGCTGCTGCTGTTCATCACCCTGGTTGCCATCGGTCCGCTGGTCGGAAGGCGGTCGGCGGTGCCCTACACCCCTGGCCGGTTCGGGCTTTCCGATCTGCCGGGTTAGTCGCCCTCAAAAAGACGAGAGGAGAAGTCATCATGGAATTCGGCGCGTTCACCGGTTATGTCGATCTGGCCCAGGTGCTCCTGTACCTGTTCTGGCTGTTCTTCGCCGGCCTGATCTACTACCTGGCCCGCGAGAACCATCGCGAGGGCTATCCCATGGAGTCCGACAGCCTGGGCACGGCCACCATCCGTGGCTGGCCGATTCCCGAGCCCAAGACCTTCAAGCTTGCCGACGGTCATGAGGTGACCGTGCCCGATCTGACCCGATCCGAGAGCAACTACTCGGCCGCCAGCACCGCCGCCTCGCCCGGATCGCCGATCGAACCCACCGGTGATCCGATGCTCGCCGGCACCGGCGCCGGCGCCTGGTCCAACCGGGCCGACAAGCCCGACCTCACCGCCCATGGCGAAGTGAAGATCGTGCCGCTGCGGGTGGCCAGCAGCTACCAGGTCTCGGGCAACGACACCGATCCGCGCGGCCTGCCGGTGATGGGTGCCGACGGCGTGCAGGCCGGCACCGTGCGCGACATCTGGCTCGACCAGTCCGAGATGATGTTCCGCTACCTCGAGGTCGAGACCTCGGCCGAGAATGGCTCGCGCCGCGTGCTGCTGCCGATCCCCTTCGCCCGCATCCGCCGCGACCGGATCGAGGTCAACTCGATCATGGCCCGTCACTTCGCCCAGGTGCCGGCCACCCGCAGCGCCGATCAGGTGACCTTCCTCGAGGAAGACCGGATCTCGGCCTACTACGGCGGCGGCACGCTGTACGCCGACCCCAAGCGCAGCGAACCGATTCTCTGAACGCGGAGGCGGCATGAACATCCCGGGTCATCGGCACGAGCATGAACTCGAGCCCCAGTACGGGCTCCCGGAGCGTCTGCCTGCGGGCGAGCGCATCCTCTGGCAGGGCTCTCCCGACGCCCGGGTGCTGGCGCGTACCGCGTTCCACTGGCGCAAGCTGGTGGTCTACTTCGCGCTGATGGTCGGCTCGCGCGGCGCGTTCGTGCTGGCCGAGGGCGCAAGCCTGGCCGAGGCGCTGGGCGCGCTGCTCTGGCCCACGCTCCTGGCCGTGGTGGCGCTGGCCGCCGTGGCGCTGCTCGCCTGGCTGTCGGCCCGCACCACGGTCTACACCCTGACCGACCGCCGGGTGGTCATGCGCGTGGGCATCGTGCTCACCATGGCCTTCAACCTGCCGCACACCCGCATCGCGTCGGCGGCCTTCCGTGAAGGCCCCGACGGCTGCGGCGACATCGTGCTCACCCTGGCCGGCACCGACCGCATCGCCTGGCTGCAGCTCTGGCCCCATGCCCGACCCTGGCGGCTCGCCCGACCCGAGCCGATGCTGCGCGCGCTGCCCGATGCCCGCGCCGTGGCCGCCAGCCTGTCGCAGGCCTGGTCGCAGGCCACCGGCGTGGCCGCGCGCCCGGCCGTCGAGACCGCTGCCGACACCGGTCGCACGCCCGACTGGCAGCCGAGCCCGACATGAACAGCCTGCCACATACCCGGATGGTTGCCGGCCGGCCGGCGCCCGACAGCTTTCCGCGCTGGTTCCTCTACGGCGCCGGTGCGTTGATCCTGGTTTCGCTGGTCAGCGTGGCCCTGGTGCGCATCACCGGCAACGGGCCCGACCAGCGCGCCGCGCCGGCGGTGCAGGAGCGGCCGCTGCGATTCATGGACCGGCCCGATGGCGGCATCGCGGTGGTCGATGCGCTCACCGGCCAGCCGGTGGCCGACATCCATGGCGAACAGGGTTTCCTGCGTGGTGCGCTGCGCGCCCTGGCCCGCGAGCGTCGTGTGCGCGGTCTGGGCAGCGAGCAGCCTTTCCAGCTCATCGCCCGCACCGACGGTCGCCTGACGCTCGCCGATCCGGCGACCGGCCAGCGCATCGATCTCGAGTCCTTCGGTCCGGTCAACGCGGGCGCCTTTGCCGCGCTGCTCGAACCGGCTCCCCGCTGAAAGGTCAATCCGACATGCAGCCCGCCACCGCCACCATCGACTCGCCGCAGGATGTTGCCCAGCGTGCGAAGACCGAGTCGCTGATCAGCCCGCGTTTCTACACCACCGACTTCGCGGCCATGGATCGCATCGATGTCTCGTCGATCCGGGCCGAGTGGGACGCGATGATGGCCGAGTACGAGGGCGACAACAACCACGACCATTTCCAGCGCGACGAGCAGTTCACGCAGGAGGTGCGCGAGGTGTTCTCGACAGTCTCGCCCGAGCTGCGCCAGGAATTCCTCGACTTCCTGATCACCTCGGTGACCAGCGAGTTCAGCGGCTGCATCCTCTACAACGAGATCCAGAAGAACGTCAGCAACCCCGACATCAAGGCGCTGATGCGCTTCATGACCCGCGACGAGTCACGCCACGCCGGGTTCATCAACCAGAGCCTGAAGGACTTCGGCCTGGGTCTCGATCTGGGCGACCTGAAGCGCACCAAGCGCTACACCTACTTCCGGCCGAAGTTCATCTTCTACGCCACCTACCTGTCCGAGAAGATCGGCTATGCCCGGTACATCACGATCTTCCGGCAGCTCGAGCGCAACCCCGACAAGCGCTTCCATCCGATCTTCCGGTGGTTCGAGCGCTGGTGCAACGACGAGTTCCGCCACGGCGAGTCCTTCGCGCTGATCATGCGCGCCAACCCGCACCTGCTGCGGGGTGCGAACCTGCTCTGGGTGCGCTTCTTCCTGCTGGCCGTCTACGCCACCATGTACGTGCGCGACCACACCCGGCCGATGCTGCATCAGGCCATGGGCCTCGATTCCACCGACTACGACCACCGGGTCTTCGACATCACCACCGAGATCTCCCGGCAGGTGTTCCCCATCTCGCTCGACACCCGCCATCCCGCCTTCATGGCCGGGCTGGAGCGCCTGTGCCGCATCCAGATCGGGGTCAACCGCGCCCGTGAGCGTGGCGGCCTCATCGGACGCCTGCAGCAGGCCGGGCTGGCGGTGGCCGGCGCGCTCACCTTCGCGCGGCTCTACCTGCATCCGGTGAAGCGCCATGACCTGCCGGCCCAGGTCCGGGTGGCACCGGCCTGGTAGGCCGGCTGCCCAGCCTGCTTCGGAACCGCCCGCGTGAACGGCCTGCTGCCCGCCGTTGCCACCGCCGTCTTCGTGTGGTGGTTCAGCACGGGCCTGGTGCTCATCCTGGTGCGCCTGTCGCGTCGGGCGATCCGCCTGAGCGTGACGCTGGCCACGCTGGTGGGTGTGGCGGCGCTCTACGGCCTGTCCCATACCGCGCGTCAGACCGGGCTGGCCGGTGCCTACTGCGCCTTCACCTGTGCGCTGCTGGCCTGGGCCTGGCACGAGCTCACCTTCCTCACCGGCTGGATCACCGGTCCGCGACGCACCGCGCTGCCCGCCGGACTGAGCGGCTGGCCGCGCTTCGTGCAGTCGGTGCGCGCCATCCTGTGGCATGAGCTCGGCGTCCTCGCGGTGGGCCTGATCATCGTGGCCATCACCTGGCGCCAGCCCAACCAGGTGGGCACCGGCACCTTCCTCGTGCTGTGGGTGATGCGCACCAGCGCCAAGCTCAATCTCTTCCTGGGCGTGCGCAATCTCAGCGAGCAGTTCCTGCCCGAGCATCTCGCCTACCTGCAGAGCTTCTTCCGCCGGCGGCGCATGAACGGCTTCTTCCCGGTGGCGGTCAGCCTCTCGATGCTGGCGCTGGTGGCGCTGGTGATGGTCGCGCTGCAGCCTTCCACGCCGGCAGCCACCTCGGTGGGCCACGCTCTGGTGGGCACCATGCTGGCGCTGGCCATCGTCGAACACGCGCTCCTGGTGTTGCCGGTGGATACCGCCGCGCTGTGGCGCTGGGCGCTGCGATTCTCGGGCGGCGCGCCGGATGCCGCCGTCCCTTCCGTCCGGGCGGGTCCCGGTACCGATTCACCGGTCCGCGCTGATGAAACACTCCTTCATGCCCGATAGTCCGTCGGGCCGTTCCACGGGCTCTGCGGGCGACGGCCGCGCGCCGCTCGCCCTGGTGATCGGCAGTGGCTTCGGCGGGCTCGCCGCCGCCATCCGGCTGGCCGTGCGCGGCTGGCGGGTGCAGGTCCTCGAGAAGCTCGATGCGCCCGGCGGCCGGGCCTATGTCTGGAAGCAGGACGGCTTCAGCTTCGACGCCGGCCCGACCATCATCACCGCGCCCTTCCTGCTCGAGGAGCTCTGGGAGGCCGCCGGCCGGCGCTTCGCCGACGATGTCGAGCTGCGGCTGATGGATCCCTTCTACCGCATCCGCTTCGACGACGGCACCTGGTTCGACTACTCCGGCGACCCGGAACGCATGCGCGCCGAGGTGGCCCGGTTCAATCCCGGTGACCTGCCCGGCTACGAGGCCTTCCTCGTCGAGGCGGCCAAGTGCTACCAGCTCGGCTTCATCGAGCTCGGCACCATCGCCTACAACACGCTCGGCGATCTGGTCGGTGCGCTGCCCAACATGGCGCGCATGCGCGGCTGGCGCAGCATCTGGCAGATGGCCTGCCATCACTTCCACGATCCCAAGCTGCGGATCGTCATGAGCTTCCATCCGCTGCTGATCGGCGGCAACCCGCTGGCGGTCACCCGCATCTACAGCCTGATCAACACGCTGGAGCGCCGCTTCGGCGTGCACTGGGCCATGGGCGGCACCGGCGCGATCATCCAGGCGATGGTGAGGCTGCTCGAGAGCCTCGGCGGGCAGATCCGCTACGACGCCGAGGTGGCCCGCATCGACATCGAGGGCCCGGCGGGCGGCCGTGGCCGTGCCACCGGGGTCACCCTGGCGAGCGGCGAGCGCATCGCCTCCGACATCGTGGTCTCCAACGCCGACACGCTCTGGACCTACCGCCATCTCGTTGCGCCGCAATGGCGCCGGCGCTGGACCGATCAGCGCATCGAGAAGAGCCGCCACTCGATGAGCCTGTTCGTCTGGTACTTCGGCACCGATCGCCGCTGGGACGAGGTGCCCCATCACATGATGGTGCTCGGCCCGCGCTACGAAGGCCTGCTGCGCGACATCTTCAAGCGCCATGTGGTGCCGGCCGACTTCAGCCTGTACCTGCACCGGCCCAGCGCCAGCGATCCCTCGGTGGCGCCGCCCGGCTGCGACGCCTTCTATGTGCTCAGCCCGGTGTCGCACCTGGCCAGCGGCACCGACTGGCCGGCGCAGGCCGAGGCGTATCGGCAGTCGATCGAGCAGGCGCTTGAGCGAACCGTGCTGCCCGGGCTGAGCCGGCATGTGGTCACCTCTCGGGTCACCACCCCGCAGGACTTCCAGGACCGGCTGCTGGCCTACAAGGGCGCGGCTTTCGGCATGGAGCCGCTGCTGCTGCAGAGCGCCTGGTTCAGGCCGCACAATCGCAGCGAGGATGTCGACCGGCTGTTCATGGTCGGCGCCGGAACCCACCCGGGCGCAGGCGTGCCCGGTGTGCTCATGTCCGCCAGGACGCTCGAACAGGTGCTTCCCGATGTCCGCGCCTTCGCGTGAATCCGCTGAACCCGCCGTGCCGGCGGCCGACTTCGATCTGCGGGCCTGCCGCGCGCTGATGCGCGGCGGCTCCAAGACCTTCTTCGCCGCCTCGCTGCTGCTGCCTCCGCGGGTGCGCGCCCCGGCCACCGCGCTCTATGCCTTCTGCCGGCTGGCCGACGACGCCATCGATCACGGTGCCGATCCGGTGGCCGAGATGCACGCGCTGCAGGCGCGGCTCGATGCCATCTACCAGGGTCGGCCGGGCCCCGAGGATGCCGACCGGGCGCTCGCCCAGGTGGTGCATGCCTTTGCGGTGCCGCGCGCGCTGCTTGATGCGCTGCTCGAGGGCTTCCTGTGGGACACCCAGGGGCGGCGCTACCACACCCTGTCCGATGTGATGGCCTATGGCGCCCGTGTGGCGGGCACGGTGGGCGCCATGATGGCGCTGGTGATGGAGACCCGCTCGCCGGCCGCGCTGGCCCGCGCCTGCGAGCTGGGCGTGGCCATGCAGCTCACCAACATCGCCCGCGATGTCGGTGAAGACGCCCGCAACGGCCGGCTCTATCTGCCGCGAGACTGGCTGGCCCAGGCCGGGGTCGATGCCGATGCCTGGTTGCGCGAGCCTCGCTTCACCCCGGCGATCGCCGGCGTGATCCGCCGGCTGCTCGACGAGGCCGAACAGCTCTACCGCCGCTCCACCTACGGCATCGCCGAGCTGCCGCGCGACTGCCGGCCCGCGATCAACGCCGCCCGCAAGGTCTACGCCGAGATCGGCCACCAGCTGTCGCGCGACGGTCTCGACTCCGTCAGCCGCCGCGCGGTGGTGTCGGGCCGGCGCAAGCTGGTGCTCATCGCGGCTTCCACCGGTGCCATGCTGCTGCCCGCGCCGGGTGGGTCCGACGGGCTGGCGCCGCTGCCCGAGATCGCTTTCCTGGTCGACGCGGTGCAGGCCGGCGGGCTGCCGGCGCGCATCGGGCGTGAGCCCGCGGTGCCCCGGCGCAGCTTCGATGAACGCATGATCTGGGCGGCCGATCTCTTCGCCCGCCTGGCCGAGCAGGACCAGCGCGGGGCGCGCTGAGCCGCCGCGCAGCAGCCGCCATGAGCGAGTCGGTGCCCCTGCTCAAGCTGGTCGAGGTGCTGGTGGTGCTGGCCGCCGGGGTGGGCTTTGCCTGGTGGCAGTTCTCGGACCTGGCCCGCGCCCGGCGGCAGACCGAGCGCGAGCGGGAGCAGGCGGCGGCTCGCGAGCGGGCGCAGTCGGCCGCCGGTCCGGAGAACCCGCCGTGAGCGCCACGCTCAAGATCATTCATGTGCTCAGCGCCTGCCTGTTCCTGGGCAATGTGATCGTGAGCGGCACCTGGGCGGCGCTCGCCGAGCGCACCCGCAATCACACCATCATCCAGTTCAGCAACCGCATGGTGCTGATCACCGATGTGCTCTTCACGCTCACCGGCTCGCTCGGCGTGGTGATCACCGGCTACCTGATGGCCGACCGCTGGGGCGGCGAGGCGCAGCATCCCTGGATCCGCTGGTCCTACCTGCTCTTCGGGCTCTCGGGCCTGATCTGGCTGTTTGTGCTCATGCCCATCCAGCTCAAGCAGCGCCAGCTGCTGCGCCAGAACGATGTGATCACGCCGCAGTACCTCAGGCTCTCGCGCCAGTGGCAGATCTGGGGCGCCGGGGCCACCATCCTGCCGCTGCCGATCCTCTACTTCATGGTCACCAAGGCGGCATGAGCGCGGCCGGCGCCGGGCTGCGCGGCCAGGTGATCCTGGTGACGGGTGCCGGCGCGGGCATCGGCGCGGCCGGCGCACGCGAGTTCGCACGCCGCGGCGCCTTCCCGGTGCTGATGGATGTCGATGCGGGCCTCGCCCGGGCCGCAGCCAAGGCCATCGGCCCGCAGGCCATGGCCGTGGTCGGCGATGTCTGCGAGATGGCCGACTGCGAGGCCGCCGTGGCCGCTGCGCTCGAACGCCATGGCCGGCTGGACGCCGCCTGGGCCAATGCCGGCATCGCATCCTTCGGGCCGCTCTCGCACACCGATCCGCAGGCCTGGCGGCGCTGTATCGATGTCAATGTCATCGGCGTGTTCAACACCCTGCGCGCGGCGCTGCCGCCGGTGCGCGCGCAGCGCGGCTACCTGCTCGCCTCGGCCTCGGCCGCCAGCTTTGCCCACCCGCCGATGATGTCGGCCTACGCGGCCTCCAAGGCCGCGGTGGAGGCGATGTGCAATGCCTGGCGCATCGAGCTGGCCGCGCACGGTGTGGGCGTGGGCGTCATGCATGCCTCCTGGGTGCGCACGCCGCTGGTCGAGGAGGGCGAGATGCATCCCGGCTTCCAGCGCCTGCGCGATGCCGCCCCGCCGATGCTGCGCGCGCAGATGAGCGCCGAGGAGGCCGGCCGGCGCATCGCCGACGCCCTCGAGGTCCGCGCCGACCGTGTATGGGTGCCTGGCTGGGTGCGGCTTCTGCACTGGCTGCGTCCGCTGCTGCACCTGCGCGGCGCCGAGCGCGAGCTGCGTCGCGCCGCACCGGAGCTCGAGCGCATCTACCTGGAAGGTCTTCAGAGCCACGGCGCGCTCGCCTCGTCCTTCGGGCCGCGCGAGCACGAGCGAGCGCTGGCGCGGGCCCGCGAAGGAACGGAAGACGACCGGAGCTAGCCTCGCGGACGGCGGTCAGGGCCGTCGCGGCATCCGCCAGGGCAGCATCAGCCGCACTGGCAGCGAGACCACGCGCGGCACATCCAGGGTCTCGTGGATCGACACCACCGATTCGCCCAGCAGCGAGGATCGGATGGTCGAGCGCACATAGAAGGGCGTGTCCTCGAGCGTGTCGATCAGCACGGGCGGGGCTGCAGCATCGCCTCTCGCCTGGCGGCTGATCCGCCAAAGCGATCGGGGCAGCCGATGCCGTGGCGGTACCTCGAAGGGCGCGTGGCTGCCATCGGGCCGGAAGCGCTGCGCGATCACGCGCTCGCCGCCACCCAGCGGGCGCACATCGTAGATGACGGTGGTGTCGCCGTTGGCCATGCCGGCGCGGGACCAGTCCCAGTCGGCGAAGGCCCGCTCCACCGGTTCGGCGCCGTCATTGGCGTCCATGTAGGCATGGCCCGCCCAGCGCAGCGAGGGTTGCTCGAGCGCGACCTCCACCCGCGCACAGGGCGCGATCGGCCCCCAGCGGTGACGACCGGGCGCATCGAGGTCCGCGACGAAGCGGCACAGCCCTTCCGGCCAGAGGCGGATGCGGCCGCGCAGCGGGAAGGGGATGGGCATGCAGCGCTCGTGGATGTCCACGGTGAGGCAGCGTCCGTCCCATGACAGGCTGCTCGGGCCGATGTGAAACGATTCGCGCGAGCGCTGGCTGTGGCGGTGTCCGCGCTCGGTCATCGACCAGCGCTTGCCGCCCTCGCCATAGAGCGCGACATTGAGCGCGCAGTAGTCTTCGGGGTTATCGCGGCCGATGGCCCGTCCGAGCGCGTAGTAGGGCGAGAACACGCTGCCCACGAAGGCGATCACGGTCAGGCCGTGGCGGCCGTCGTCACTCAGGGCATCGAAGTACCACCAGAGGTAGCCGCCGCGCGGAACGGCCTGGTCGAAACGCGGTGCCCCATCAGGACCACGCCCGCCGGCCGCAGTGTCGCGATCGGCGGGCGTGTTGCCCGGTGGGGTGAGGCTGACCGGCGGGTCGATCACTCGGTATCGACGCGCCGGCGCGCCCGCCCCGGGAAGGGCGAGGCCTGCTTACTTCTTGGCGTCTGCCGCGGGCGCGGCAGGTGCGGCAGCCGGCGCGGCGCCGGGTGCCGCATCGCTGGCTGCTGGAGCCGCCGGGGCCGCCGCGGCATCAGCCGTGGCCGGCGCGGCCGCTGCTGCCGCACCAGACACCGCCAGCAGCTCGGGATGGTCCTTGGCCATCTTCGCGCCATACAGGGGCTTGTAGGCGCCCTGGTGGCAGGTGCCGCAGGCCACCTTGGCGACGTCACCCTTCGGCCCCAGCCGTTCAGCCGGGAAGGTCTTGGTGAGCGGCTCCATGTAGGCGTTGTTGAGGTCACGGGCCATGCGGATGCCGTGCCACGCGGTGACCCGCTGCGGCGGCGCCTCGCTCCAGGACTGGAAGCTGCGCGTGTTGTGGCAGTAGGTGCAGTTCACGCCCAGCGACTCGGACATGTGCACCATCAGCGCGTAGGTGTGCTCCGCCTGCTTGGTGGTGTTGCGGTTGAACGCTGCGCCGGTGTATCGCAGGGCCTGATCGCCATTCACCCGGATGGGCTTGTCGTCCTTCAGGTACGGCGTGAAGGGATCGAAGGGAAGCGAGCTCAGCGCCACGCTCGGCGCGGCGATGTTCTGCCCGGCGAGGTCACCCATCAGCGAGTTCTCGTGGCGGCGATCCTTCGGCGCGAACCAGACCTGCGCCGGCACCGGGTTGCCCCGGTGGCAGGTATAGCAGGTGACCCCGGTGTCGCCGACATGCTTCTTCCAGTCGGCGTTCACATGCTGGGTCATCTGGATCATGCGTCGGGCGACCACCTTGGTGTACTTGCTGTCGTCGGCCAGGTTCTGCAGGTTGTGGCAGTAGCCGCAGCCCTGCGTGGGCGCCACCCACTGCGTGATCGACGTCATGTGACGGGTGAACTCGGCGACGCTGAGGTCGCCGAGCACCTGCACATTCTGGTAGATCTCCTTCGCCTTGGGCCCGTCGGACGCCGCGGCCGGCTGCGGGGCCGGTGCGGCATTCAGGCTGGCCTGCGTGGCGAGGGTGCGCGGGTTGTAGACCTGCTCCATGCCCGTGCCGCGATAACCGGTCTGGACCGAGACAACCGGCGGGCGCTCACAGCCGGCCAGCAGCAGGGCTGCCAGCGGCAGGGCGAGCAGCCGGATCGATTTGGCGAACGTGCTCATGGTTTGACTCCCAGCAGGGCAGGGTCGACGCTCAGCGGATAGACGGCGGGGTAGGACGGCACCACGTGATGTTTCATCGCCCACAGGTACCAGTTGTCCACGACAGTGCCGGTCAGCAGGATGCCGATGCCGCCGGTGAGCGGGCACAGCACCGCGAACCACCAGGCCCAGCGGTGGATGGATTCCATGGTGGCGTTGAAGCCCATGGTCCAGCGCCAGAACAGCGCCGCGCGTTCCGAGGCCGTGCCGCGATCGACGATCTGCTCGATCTCGCGCTCGCCACCGTAGCGGCCCACCGCGAGGATGGTCGCGCCGTGCATGGCGAACAGCAGCACCGAGCCGTACAGGAACACGATCGACAGCGCGTGGAACGGGTTGTAGAACAGGTTGCCGTGCCGCAGTGACAGCGCCGAGACCCAGTCGAGGTGCGGGAAGATCCCGAAGGGCACCGCCTCAGACCAGTTGCCCATCAGCAGGGGCCGGAAGAAGCCGCAGACCAGGTACAGCCAGATCGCCGCCGCAAAGGCCCAGGCCACGTGCGTGCCCATGCCGAGCTGCCGCGCTCGCCGGTAGGTGCGCACCCACCAGAGCATCATCGAGACCGTGAGCAGGAAGCCGGTGATGATCCACCAGCCGCCCTGCGCCAGCGGCGGGATGCTCAGGCCGTAGGCCGGTGCGGGCGGCTCCAGGGCCAGCCAGAAGATCTGGCGCAGCAACTGGATGGGGCTGAAGTCGACCGCCGCCAGCATGTTGAAGCCGATGATGTTGAAGGCCAGCGTGCCGAAGACCAGCGAGGCCACGCCCAGACCGCCGAGATACACCGGCCCGATCTGCGCATTGCCGATGCGGCCCAGCAGGTGCCACAGGAAGGGCTTGCCGGTGCGCTGCCAGTCGCCGCGCGGCAGCGCGACGCCGTCGTGCAGCGGACCCACCGGCTGCACAGCTGTGAAGAGGTTCTGATATTCCGCCATGACTTCCTCCTGAGCGGCTAGCGCCAGATCGGCATGTTGAGCCACCAGCCCCACCACTCGGGCCAGCTGCGTGTCCAGAAAGGTCCGCTCACCACGATGCACAGGGCGGCGAACCACACCGAGGCCAGCGCCAGGAACAGGCCCAGCCGGTGGATGCCCAGGGTGCCGACCGAATAGCCGATGAAGTCGCGGAAGAAGGTGTCTTCATGCTCCGGGGTCTTCACCACCTCGCCCTTCTTGGGGTTGGTGGACGACAGCACCAGGCCGCCGTGCATGGACAGCGCCAGGGTGGTCGCGAAGAACAGGCTCGCCGCGATGCAGTGCCACGGGTTGTAGTGGAAGTGCAGGTACTGGTAGGCGACGTTGCTCACCCAGTCGAGGTGGCTGTAGATGCCGTAGGGGAAGGCATGTCCCCACGCGCCCATCAGCACCGGGCGGATCACCTGCAGCGTCACATAGCCGAGGATCGCGAAGCTGAAGGCGACGGGCACATGCAGCCCCATGCCGAGCTTGCGACAGATCTCCACCTCGCGAAGCGCCCACGAGCAGAAGGCCCCCAGCGCACAGACCGTGATGATCTGCCACAGGCCGCCCTCCATCATCGGCGCGAGGTTCAACCCGTACTTGAGATCGGGCGGCGCGATGCTGATCTGCCAGAGGTTCCAGGTCGGGCCCATGGCCGCGCCCCAGAGAATCATGGCGGTGCCCACCAGCGTGAAGAACGCGGTGGTGACACCGAAAAAGCCGACGTAGAACGGTCCGATCCAGAAATCGAACAGGTCTCCGCCGACGAGGGTTCCCCCTCGAACTCGGTACTTTCTCTCGAAGCTCAGCATGGCCATGTCGGGTTCTCCAGTTGCTGTGCGCTGCGTGGCGGCCGATCGCGTTCCGGCGTTGTCGCGGAAGGCGGGCGGGGGCCGCAGCCCTGATCCGCCCGCCCGCGCGGCGTCAGACGCCGCGCGGCCGCTACTTGCCCGGGGGCGTCGGCGCGTTCTGCGAAGCCTTCGCAGCCGCGGCCTTGGCCGTGTCGGGGTGCCAGCTGTTGATGTTGTAACGATCGCCGCTGATCTGGATCAGATGGATGCTCGTCGAGACGAAAGCGATCAGCAGTCCGGTGAGGATGATCGCCTTGCGTGGGTCGACGATTCGCCAGTAACGCCACATGTTGGTGTCCTTTCGCTAGCTCAGATGGGAGATGACCGTGTAGACGGCAGACTTCACGCCGCTCCAGGTCGATTGCGCCCCTTCGGCTCCGGGGAGCCAGGTACGCCAGTTCCAATTCAGCAGTTGCCCGACAACAGCGAGCACCAGGAACACGGCGAACAGCGCGAAGAAGATCAGGTGTAGCCCGTCGAGGGGCTTGCCGATCGCCATCGGCTGGTCAACGGATTTCAGTGCCATGACTGCCTCCTTGGGTTGGGGTCTATCTCAGAACCAGGGGCGCCAGATCCACACCAGGCTGTGCGCGAAGAACGCGCCAGCCGCCCAGAGCAGGTAGCCCTGGATGTAGTACTTGTGGAATTCCTGACACTCCGCGTCCGTCAATCCGGACGGATTCACCTTGTCAGCCATAGTCGAAGTCCTCGTTGAATTGCCTCGCGGCAACGGCCTTGCCGACCGGCGCGGCCCATAACGCCTGCGCGTTCCCGCGCCGGCACCCAGACGCCGGGAGAACCCCGACGCATGCCCGACCGACCCTGGGGGAGGGCTCCGCCTGTCACGCGGGGCTCCCCATCCGGGGTCGACCAAACAACCTTGAAAGCTGCTCTTCCTGCACCTGCTCGAGGCCGGCGGCGCGCGCGTCGTGCTCGGCGGCATCGCGCATGCGCTTGGCTGCCGAGATGCGCACCAGCACCGGTTCGGACTCGAGCAGCTGCTCGAGCAGACGGTGCGCGGCCGGATCCCAGGGCATGGAGCCGGTGCCGCTCGCCCGACTGGGCGTGGCCTCGATGCGGTCCATGTCGGTGGCCAGCGGCAGGATGTGGAAAAGCGCGTCGAACAGCGCGTTGCACACCTCCTGCACCAGGTAGGTGGCGCCGGCGTAGCCCATGAAGGGCGTGCCGGTGTGGCGGCGGATGATCGCGCCCGGAAACGAAGCCGGGATATAGGCCGCGCGCCCGCCGCACTCGGCGAGGTACATGCGCTCGTTGTAGCTGCCGAACAGCACCAGCGGGGTCTGTTCCTGCACCAGCTGGCGCACCGTGGCGTTATCGGTCTTCTCGCCGGGCTTGCGCGCCACCGCGAAGCGGCAGGGCAGGCCCATCTCGTCTTCGAGGAAGCGGCGTATGCCCCGGGCGTAGGTGTCGTTGGCCACCACCGCGAAGCTGGCGGTGCCGAAGAAGTCCTGGGTGACCGAGCGCCAGAGATCCCAGAGCGGCTTGATGGTGGTGTGCTTCTCGCGCTCGATGAAGGGCTCGGGGTCGAGATCGAGCAGTTCGCCGAGCTTGCGCAGGAAACGGGTGGTGCTGTGCAGGCCCACCGGCGCCTGCAGCCAGGGGCGGTCGAGCGCCTCGCACAGCATCTGGCCGAACTCGCGGTACAGGCAGATGTTGGCGTCGGCCTCGACCAGGCGCGAGACATCGGCGAGGTGGCTGCCGAGCGGGAACACCATGTTGATCTCGGCCCCGATGCCCTGCACCAGGCGGCGGATCTCGGCGAGATCGCTCGGCGCGTTGAAAACGCCGTAGCTCGGGCCGATCAGGTTGACGCGCGGCTTCTCGCCGGGGGCGCGCGGCTTGCGTGCCGGCACCTTGCGCATGCCGTACTCCGACCACAGCCAGAACATGGCGCGGTTGGCGCACTGCCACTGGTCTTCGTCGATGGTGCGCGGCAGGAATCGCTTGAGGTTGGTGCCCTCGGGCGTGACGCCGCCACCGATCATCTCGGCGATGGAGCCGGTGACCACCACCGCGGGCAGGTCGGGGTCGAGCACGCTGTGGGCACGCTTCATGGCGCCCTCGGTGCCCTCGCGGCCGAGCTGTTCCTCGGCCAGGCCGGTGACCACGATCGGCAGCTCGTGCGGCGGCAGCGCGTCGCTGTAGTGGAGCACCGAGGTGACCGGCAGGTTCTCGCAGCCCACCGGGCCGTCGATGACCACCTGCAACCCCTTGATCGCGGTGAAGACATACACCGCGCCCCAGTAGCCGCCTGCCCGGTCGTGGTCGAGGACCAGCATCAGATCATCTCCTCGGACTTGAGCTTCTTCTGGAGCTTGATCACCTGGCGACGGGTGTGCTCGCGGAACTCGGGCCGGTCCTGCGGCACGGCTTCCCAGACCCCCGAGGCATGACCGTGACCGACATCGCCGAAGAAGGCCTTCATGTCATCGAAGCGGGCCTTGTTGGCGATCGCGGTGTTGATCACCGTGGCGAGCGAGCCAGCACCGGCCGGACCCATCAGCGGCCGGGCCGAGATCAGGTTGGTGAAGTAGAGCGCCGGGATGCCCGCCTGCTTGGCGGCCTGCACCACCGGCGTGGTGCCCACCGCGAGGTCGGGCTTGAACTCGCGCATGGCGGCGAGATCGTCTTCGAGCGAGGCGCGAAAGCGCACCAGCACGCCGCGCGACTCGAGCCACTCGCGGTCGGCCTGCGACCAGGGCGTGCCCGGGCAGGCGCTGCCGACATAGCGCAGGTCGGCGCCGCTCTCGACGAGCAGCCGCGCCACCAGCAGCTCGCTGCCCTCGTAGCCGCTCAGCGTGATGCGGCCCTGGATGGGCGTGCGCTGCAGCGCTGCACGGATGGCCGGCAGGAATCGGTTCTTGGCGTCATCGATGCGGGCCTGGGCCACGCCGGCGGCGCTGCCCACGGCCTGCAGCCAGGCCTCGGTGCCGTCATGGCCGACCGGCGCGGACCCGACCACCGGCCGTCCGGCGGCCTCGAATTCGCGCACGCTGGCGGTGTAGAAGGGATGCAGTGCCGCGGCCACGCTGCAGTCGAGCGCGGCATAGAGTTCGCGCCACTCTCGGGTGGGCACCACCGGGCCGGCGGCCAGGCCGAGCGGCTCGAGCATCATGCCGATGCCCACCGGGTCGGCGGGGAAGACCTCGCCGATCAGCGCCACCGTGGGCTTTTGCGCACGGCCGGCGCGGGGCGCCTGCACCGGGCCGGCTGCAACCTCGCCACGCGCGAACTTCAGCATCGCCCCGGCAAGCACATCCTTGGCCTCGGCGTGCGTGGGCACCCCGAAGCCGGGCACATCGATACCGATGATGCGCACGCCGTTGATCTCGCGCGGCAGCAGCTGCAGCGGCACGCCGCTGGCGGTGGGCACGCACAGGTTGATGATGACGATGGCGTCGAACTGCGCCGGGTCGGCCTGGGCGTGCACCGCCTCGCGGATGTCCTCGAAGAGCTTGCCGGTGACCAGGGTCTCGGAGTTGAAGGGCACATAGCCCACGCTGCGCCGCGCGCCGTAGAAGTGCGAGGTGAAGGTGAGGCCGTAGACGCAGCAGGCCGAGCCCGAGAGGATGGTCTGGGTGCGTCGCATGCGCAGACCCACGCGCAGCGAGCCGAAGGCCGGGCACATGCTCTGCGGCTGGTCGTGCGGGCCCTTGGGGTAGTCGGCGGCGTAGCGCGCCAGGGTGTCGCTCTTGCCGGCCGAGGCGGCGGCCTCGCGCAGCGCCTGGGCGCCGGAATGGCAGCCCAGCCCGTCGCCCTCGAGGGCCTGCGGATTGGGGACGGGAGCCTGAGCGGGGCTGTCCATGGCCATGGTCTCAGGCGGCGTCGTAGACGACTTCGAGGGACGGGCGCACGGTCTGGGTGCTGCCGGTCATGTCGGCCTGAGTGGCCGGCTCGAGCACCACATCGCGGCCGACCGCCGCACCCGAGAACAGGCCGAGCAGGCGGTCCTGGGAGAGCGGCGCAGGCCGCACCGGGGGGGCCTCGGCGACATTGACCGCGAGCGTCTCGAACAGCGGCGCCCACTGCGTGCCGGGCCGGCCGATGATCTCGTAGCTCGCGCTCTTGCGCCGGATGTCCTCGTGGGCCGGGATGGCCGCGAGCACCGGGATGCCGGCCTCGCGGGCAAAGGCCGCGGCCTCGCCGGTGCCGTCGTCCTTGTTGATGACCATGCCGGCCACGCCGACATTGCCGCCGAGCTTGCGGAAGTACTCCACCGCCGAGCAGACATTGTTGGCCACATACAGCGACTGCAGGTCGTTGCTGCCGACCACGATCACCTTCTGGCACATGTCGCGGGCGATGGGCAGGCCGAAGCCGCCGCAGACCACATCGCCGAGGAAGTCGAGCAGGACGTAGTCGAAGCCCCAGTCGTGGAAGCCGAGCTTCTCGAGGGTTTCGAAGCCGTGGATGATGCCGCGCCCGCCGCAGCCGCGGCCGACCTCGGGCCCGCCGAGCTCCATGGCGAACACGCCGTCGCGCTTGAAGCAGACATCGCCGATGGACACTGCCTCGCCGGCGAGCTTCTTGCGCGAGGAGGTCTCGATGATGGTGGGACAGGCGCGGCCGCCGAACAGCAGCGAGGTGGTGTCGCTCTTGGGGTCGCAGCCGATCAGCAGGACCTTCTTGCCCTGCTGGGCCATCATGTAGGAGAGGTTGGCCAGGGTGAAGCTCTTGCCGATGCCACCCTTGCCGTAGATCGCGATGATCTGGGTTTCCTTGGTGGCCGGGGCGGTGCTCACCGGGTCGGGTTCGATCGCCGCCTCGGCGCGCAGCCGCTCCTTCTGGATGAACTGCACGGTGGCGGTGGACGGGCCGGTCGGGGTCATGCGCTTTGCCTCCAGTCGAGAACCATCTTCAGACATGCCGGGTCATCGAACGCCACGGGGTAGGCATGAGCCGCCCGGCTGGCGGGCTCCAGGTGGGTGAGCAGTCCGTCAAGCGAGAGCTGCCCGCTTTCGATCAGCCACTTGACGGCGAGCAGGTCGGCGCGCTTCCACTCGGCGGCCACGCGCAGATGGGTCTCGCGCATGAAGGCCGGAGCGAAGGCAAAGGCGATCGGCTGGGTGTAGAAGCCGGCGAGCACGATCTCGCCGCCCGGCGCGGTGCGCGCCACCAGGGAGTCGAGCAGCGAGGCGTCGCCGCTCACGTCGTAGATGACGCGGTAGTTGCGCCGGTCATCGTCCTCGGGACGGATCACCGGATAGCCGATCGCGCCGGCGGCGCGCTGCGGGTTGCGCTCCCAGACCACCGGGGCGGGCGCGCCGGAGAGCACGGTGAGGCGCGCCAGCAGGCGACCGAGCACGCCATGACCGACGATGAGTTCGGGCGGCTGATGCGGGCCGTGCGGTGCGCTGCCTGCGACCGCGTGGTAGGCGGTGGCGGCCAGCGCGAGCAGCACGCTGCGCTCGCCGAGCTGGTCGCTGATCGGCACCACCCGGTCGCCAGGGACCACCACGCGGGAGGCGGCGCCGCCGAACAGCCCGCGGATCTCGCCGAAGCAGCGTGCGCCGGGCACGAACACGGTCTGGCCTTCGCGCAGGCCCGAGGCGGCGCCGGCCTGGCGCACGCGGCCCACGGATTCATAGCCGGGCACCAGCGGATAGCCCATGCCGGGGAAGAACGGCATGCTGCCGCTCCAGAGGAGTTTCTCGGTGCCGGTGCTGATGCCGCTGAACTCGATGTCGACCACGACATCGGTCTCGGCCGGCGGCGTGATGCCGATCTGGCCGAAGCGGATGTGCCCGGGCTGCTCGAGCACGACAGCCATGGTGTTCACCGGTTTCCTCCCTGGTTTATGCGGCTGGCCGGGTGCGCTGGTGTGGCGCCGGCAGGCCGGGCAGACGGTCTGGTGACACGCCGCCGATCTTGTCTGAGTGTCATCTTAGCCTTACAGCGAAGGGTGTCAAGAAAAAATGACTTCATCGGGCCGGAGTTGTAAGGAATGAATTCGGGGTTGCGGCTGATGAATCAGCCGCGCCGGCCGCGGGCCAGCATCACCCGGGTCTGCAGCGGCAGCCGGGTGGGCAGCAGGCGGGCTTCGGCGAAGCCCGCGGCGAGCAGCAGCTCGCGGATGCGCTCGGGCGTGCGCGAGCGGCCGCGGCCCATGGCGAGCAGGTACAGCCCGTAATAGGCGTCGCCGATGGCTTGTGCGCCCGGCGTGCCCGACATGGGCTCGCTGACCAGCAGCACCCCCTCGGGCGGCAGGGCGGCGCGTGCGGCCCGCAGGATGGTCAGCACGCGCTCGTCGGGGTGATCGAAGAGCACCCGGACCAGGGTGATGATGTCGGCGCCGGTGGGCAGCGGGTCGGTGAAGAAGCTGCCGCCGTGGGTGCGTACCCGGGAGGCGAGGCCGCGCTCGCCGAGCCGCTCGCGGGCGCGCTCGGCCACCGCCGGGAGGTCGAAGAGCATGAGCTCCAGGTGCGGGGCGCGCTCGGCCACCGCGGCCAGGAAGGTGCCCTCGCCGCCGCCGACATCGAGCAGCCGGCGATGCCCGCGCAGCGGGTAGGCGTCGAGCACCTGCTCCGAGACCAGCGGCTGCGAGGCCGACATCAGGGTGGAGTACTCGGCCACCTTGTCGAGGGCCAGCGCCTCGGGGCGTGCGCCCGGGTCGGTGTCGGCATAGGGCCAGTAGCCCGAGAGCGCGGTGGCCGGGCGTTCGCCGCGCAGCAGCGCCACCGGGTCGGCGAGATCCTGGTAGAGCGCGGCATGGTGCTCGACCATGGCTGCCACGGCGGGCAGCGCGACCATCGGCGCGCCCAGTGGGCCAAGGCCCCAGCGGCCGTCATCGTGGCGCTCGAGCAGACGCAGCGAGGCCGCGGCATGCAGCAGGCGCAGGGCGTTGTCCTCGGGCATGGCCAGGCGGTGAGCCAGCGCCGTGGCGGTTTCGGGGCCCCGGGCGAGCAGCTCGAACAGCCGCAGCCGCACGCAGGCGAACAGCACCTGCGAGTAGGTGAAGCCGGCGACGATGTCGAACAGCGCCCGTGACTCGCGGCGGGCCATCGGCCGGGTGAGCGGGAAGGCCGCCGCCCAGCGATGGAAGCGCGGGCTGCTGAACAGGCGGTTGCGCAGGCCGCGCCAGCGATCGCGCAGGCTCAGCGGGCCGGGCGAGGGCAGGCCGGCGCCCATCGGGGCGTGGTCGAGCGGCGGTGAGCCGGACACGGCGTGTTCCGGGCGGGCCGCGGCGTCAGGCGGCGACCCGGCGGGCCACGTCCTCGCACCAGGCGCGGGGCACGAGGCGCTCGGACTCGGCGCGCACCATCGCGCGCAGCAGCGGCGCGCCCGGGCACTCCGGCACCGCGGCGATCGCCCCGGCGACCAGGCCGTCGAAGTGCCGGATGGCGCCGTCGAGCCCGAGCTGGTGGGCGGCGCTGGGCCGGCCGAGGGCGGCGTCCTGGCCGACCGGCTTGCCCAGCACATCGGGTTCGCTGAGCACATCGCGGATGTCGTCGGCCACCTGATAGGCCTCGCCCAGGCGCTCGCCGAGCGGGCGCCAGGCCTGGGCATCGGCCCCGGCGGCGAGCGCGCCTGCGGCGGTGGCGGCGGCGAAGAGCGCCCCGGTCTTGGCGCGCTGGTAATCGGCGAGCGCCACCCGCGGCTCGCACTCCCAGGCCTGGCCGGCCACGATGCCGGCCGGCATGCCGGTGGCCGAGGCGACCGTGGCCAGCAGGGGCGCCAGGCGCTGCGGCGAGCGGCCTGCGGCGTAGCCCAGCGCCTGGAAGGCCATGACGATCAGCGCATCGCCGGCCAGCACCGCCAGCGGCTCGCCGAAGGCGGCCTGCACCGAGGGCCGGCCGCGGCGCACGGCGGCGTCGTCGAAGCAGGGCAGGTCATCATGGACCAGCGAGGCGCAGTGCAGCAGCTCGAGGGCGCTGGCGGCGGCATCGGCCAGCGCCGGGTCATCGTCACCGCAGGCCATGGCCACGGCCAGGCAGAGCTGCGGCCGGATGCGCGCACCGCCCGGGAAGACCGCGTGGCGCACCGCGGCGGCCAGGCGAGGCGGGGCGCCGGGCACATCATGCTGGTTGATGATGGCCGACAGGGACTGCTCGATCCGGTTCAGGATGTCCATGGGTCGTCTCCTCCCCGGATGTCGGCCGGCGCGAGTGTCACGCCGATAGGACGGTCTGGAGTGTAAGGGACGATAGACAGTTCCGTACCGAGCGTCAACCGTCGGCCTGGCAGCCTTCGTGAATTCAGTCCGCCGGCGCGTGGTCGGTCAGTCGGCGGCGTCCAGGAAGGCCAGGATGCGATCGGCGATGGGCTGCGGCTGCTCCTCGTGGGCGAGATGGCCCAGTCCGGCGAGCCGTTCGAGCCGTGCGCCGGGCACCGCGCGGGCCGCCCGCTCGGACTGGGCGCAGGGCACCGTGAGGTCGGCGCTGCCGGCAAGCAGCAGCAGCCGCGGCCGCAGCGCGGGCAGCGCCTCGAGCAGGCCCTCCAGCTGCCAGCGGGCCATCATCGAGAGCGCGGCCGCCACATGGTCCGGACTGCGCAGCAGCCGCGCGTAGGCCTGCTCGCCCAGTTCATCGATGCGCGAGCCGGTGCCCGCGAGCAGCCGCCGGGCAAGCGCCGGATCGCGGGCCAGGCGCGCGAACAGCCAGGGCGCTGCGCCGCTGGACGCGAGCAGGCGCGCCGCTGGCGAGAACAGCCGGCTGGCCGGCCCGCCGAAAGGCAGCCACGCGCCGTTGATGCCGATCAGCGCCTGCGGGCTCACCAGGCCCGACAGGCACATCCGGGCGCCGATCGCCGCGCCGGCGGAGTGGCCGACCACGGCGGTGGGCCGCACCGCGAGGACGCGCAGCAGCGCGCCGATCGCCGCGGCCATGCCGGGCAGCGAGAAGGTCTGGGCCGCCGGCATGCCCGAGAAGCCGTGTCCGGGCAGATCGGGGGCGATCACTTCCGCGTGGCCGGCCAGCCGCGGCGCGAGTTCGCGCCAGGAATGGGTGCTGGCGCCAGTGCCATGCAGCAGCAGCACGCGGTGCCGCGCCGCGGGCGGACCGGGGAATCGCTGCACATGCCAGCGCAGGCCGCCGGCCTCGATGAAGACGCTGCGTTCGGCGTGCGGCCAGGCAGCGCCGTCGCGCGCCCAGCGCATCGGTCCGCTGTCAGGCCAGGCGTCGGCGGCCGGGGCTGCCGCGGGGGTCGCCGGGGAACCCGGTGGCATGGGCTCAGCCCCGGCGGGCGCCGCGGGCCGCGATCGCCTGCACCGCGCCCGAGACGCTGGCCGCGTCGGCCCGCGGCAGCGGCAGGTAGGCCGCGCCCATCTCGGCGGCGAGCTCGCGGGCCGCGGCCTGGGGCTGCGGCGAGGTGTCGATCAGCAGGCTGACCTGGCCGTCGGCGCGCAGGTGGCGGGCGGCGGTTCGGGCATCGGCTGCGGCGCGTTCGCGGCCACCGGCCCCGTCGCGGGCGACATTGGCGCGACCATCGGTGAGCACCACCAGCACCGGCGTGCCGCCACGGCGGCGTACCGCGCCGGCGAGCGCGGCGGCGGTCTCCAGGCCGGCGGCGAGCGGCGTGCCGCCGCCACCGGGCAGGCCGGCGAGCTGGCGGCGTGCCCGCACCAGCGAGCGGGTGGGCTCGAGCAGGACCTCGGCGCCGCGGCCGCGGAAAGCCACCACCGCCACCCGGTCGCGGCGCACATAACAGTCGGCGAGCAGCAGCTCGATCGCGCCCTTGGCCTCGGCCAGCCGGTGCAGCGCCGAGGAGCCGGAGGCATCGACCGCGAAGATGGTGGTGGTCTCGGTGCGCTGCTGCAGCCGGGCGACCCGGAAGTCGCTGGCCCGCACCGCGATCCGCTGCCTGCCCGCGGCGCCCGCGGTGCCGGCGGTCGCGGGCTGGCGCAGCCGCTGCCAGGGCGCGGCGGCACGCAGGGTGTCGATCAGCGCCAGCCGGGCGCCGTCGCGCGGCAGCCCGGGGCGGGCGCCGGTGGGACGACCGCGCAGGCGGTTCTCGCGCTGCGCCCCGGCTCGGCCACCCGCGCCGCCGCGCGCGGCCTGCGCCCGTTCCAGGGCGAGCGTGGCCAGCAGGCCGGCCGGCACTGCGGCGCGCGCGGCTTCGAGGATTCGCTCGGGCAGGCCGTCGTCGGGAACGGGCGGCGGCGGTGTTGCGGGCGTGTCTTCGGCTTGCCGGTCTGCCTGCGGTCCGTCGGCGGGCGGCGGCGACGCGTCGGAGGGTGTCGGGGGTTCCGGCGGCCTGGATGGGTCGGCGGGCGGCGCCGGGCCGTCATCGGCATCATCGGGTGCGGCGTCAGGCTCGGCCGGTGTCGGCAGCCGGGTGGCCCTGGGCGCCAGCACCAGCCGGGCGGCGAGTTCGAGGTCGTCGGTGTCGAGCGCGGTCCGTCCGGCCAGGGCGGCGGCGGCGCGTGCGGCGCGCAGGGCCAGCAGTTCGGCCCGTGGTGAGCCGGCACCGAGCGCGAGTGCGGTGGCCGAGAGCGCCGTCAGCGCCTCGTCGGTGGCCTCGGCGACGGCTTCGGCGGCAGCGGTGACGGCCGCAACGACGGGCGCATCGCCCTTGTCGCCCTCCCCCAGCCCCGGCAGCGCGGCGAGCTCGGCCAGCCCCACCGATCGCAGATCGAGGCGGAAGGCGAGCCGTTCCAGCAGGCGCGCCGGCGGCGGTGTCTCGTCGCCGGCGTGCTCGTCCAGGGCCACCACCGCAAGGCGGGCGGGGCGCCGGTCGCGCAGGCCCTCGCGCTCCAGATGCACCTCGCCGGTGTCCAGCGTGGCGCACAGCCGCGCCGCCCCGGCGTCGGAGAGCCGTTCGGCCATGGCCACCACCAGCACCCCGCCGTCGGTCTCGGCGAGCAGCCCGGGCTGGGCCACCGGGCGGCCGCTGGCCAGGGTGGCGGCCAGATCGAGCCCGCCGAGCAGCCGGTCATCGCCGGCATGCAGCGGCAGCTTGCGCATGGGTGCTGCGGCGGGCAGCGCCTGGCGCAGTGCCGCCAGCCAACGCTCGCGGGCCGGGCCGTGCCCGGCGGTGAGCACGGCCCCGCCCAGCCCGACCGGGTCGGCGGCCAGCAGGGCGGCGGCGCGCAAGGCGTCGGCCCAGACCGCCAGTGCGGCGGGCGAACCGCTCATGGCGGCGACCCCGACGGGCGCTGGCGCACCGGTTCAGGCCCCGAGGATCTCGACCACTGCCCGTGCCACCCGCGCGCCCGACCCGGTGTCGTCGAGCGGGTTGCGCCGCAGGCGATGGCGCAGTGCCGGCGGCGCCACCTGGCGCAGTTCGGCATCGGTCACGAGCTTGCGGCCCTCGAGTGCGGCCAGGGCACGGGCGGCGCGCATCAGGGTGAGCTCGCCGCGCAGCCCGTCGGTGCCCAGTGCAAGGCACAGGCGGGCGGCCTGCTCGAGCACGGCATCGGGCGTCTCGACCTCGGCCAGGCGCTGGCGGGCCCGCACGATGCGACGGCGCAGGCGTTCGTCTTCCTTGCGCCAGCGCTCGGTGAAGCCGGCCGGGTCGCGCTCGAAGGCGTCACGGCGCTTCACGACTTCCACGCGCTGCGGCAGCTCGGTGGGTGTGCTCACCTCCACCGACAGCCCGAAGCGGTCGAGCAGCTGGGGCCGCAGTTCGCCCTCCTCGGGGTTGCCGCTGCCGACCAGCACGAAGCGCGCCGGGTGACGCACGCTCAGGCCCTCGCGCTCGACCAGGTTCTCGCCCGAGGCGGCGACATCGATCAGCAGGTCGACCAGGTGGTCCTCCAGCAGGTTGACCTCGTCGACATAGAGAAAGCCGCGATGCGCCCGCGCGAGCAGGCCCGGCTCGAAGGCCTTGACGCCCTGGCTGAGCGCCTTCTCGAGGTCGAGCGCACCGACCACCCGGTCTTCGGTGGCGCCCAGCGGCAGATCGACCACCGGCACCGGCACCTCGCGCACCCGCGGCCGGCGTGCGGCGCGCAGCGCGGCGCAGTCTTCGCAGGCGCCGGGCGGCGCGGCCGGGTCGCAGCCATAGCGGCACTCGGCCACCGCGCGCATCGGCGGCAGCAGCGCCGCCAGCGCCCGCACCGCGGTGGACTTTCCGGTGCCCCGGTCGCCGAGCACCAGCACCCCGCCCACCGAGGGATCGACCGCGGCGATCAGGATCGCGAGCTTCATCTCGTCCTGGCCGACGATCGCGGAGAACGGAAACGGGATGGCCATGTCAGCTGCCTGTGACGGTTGGGGGTGTCAGACGGATTCTAAGCCGAGGGATGCACCGGCTGCGCGCCGATCGTCCCGCTGCCGCGCCATGCGCACGCGCCACGAGGCCGCCCGGGTGCCCGGCGCGCTGCCCTGCGCCGGCTCAAACGCCTGCGGCCCCGGACGGGTCAATCTGGGCCATGGCCGTTGTCGCGGCCACCCCATCCCACCCGAAAGGAACGCCCATGACCCCCATCCCGGCATCCGCCGATCGGGCCGCCGCCGGTGGCCGCACGCTCGCCCGCCTTGCCACCCGCGCCCCTGCCCGCCATGCCGCCCTCGCGCTGGGCGGCATACTCGCCGGCGCCGCCGCCCAGGCCGGGCCGATCCTGCCCCCGCCGGGCACGGCCTCCGAGCGCCTCGATGATTTCTACCTCTACGCCACCCGGGTGCTCGACCATCTCGAGCCGGCGGTGGGCTGGAGCGCCCAGGCCGGCACGGGGCAGCTGGATGTGATCATCACCACCCGGTCCTCGGGACAGACCAATGCCGGCGCGCCGCTGGCACCCTACGCCATGCCCGATCCGGTCACCAACAGGAATGCCGGCGCGATCGACGATCAGTGGGGCGAGTCGCCGGGCATGCGCGTGGCCGATCTCTATCGCTACCTGCGGCGGAACTTCAGTGCCAATGTGCCCACCTTCGCCTTCGACATGAACGAGACCGGCGGCAACCCCGACCTGCGCCTGGGCCTGAGGGTGGACATCATCGACGGGCCGGGCGGCGCGGTGCTGCGCACCTGGGCGATGGACGGGGTGGAGAACACCGCCTCGCTCAACGACGACGGCGTCTACGATCCCGACGCCCTGGTCCCCATGACCGGCATCGCCTGCGCGCCCGGCGGCAGTCCCTGCTTCGACAACAACGTCGGCTCCGGCAAGTTCGACTTCCTGCTGTTCGCCCCCGAGATGAACCTCGGGCCCTGGGCCGACAGCGACAACCTGCTGCGCGTGGCCTGGCGGCTGCGTGATGTGGACGACGGCGGCGAGGAGATCACCATCGCCGGCCGCTTCTCGCCCGACCCGCCGGGTGTGGACGAGACCCCGGTGCCGCTGCCCGCTACGCTTGCGCTGGGGGTGATGGGGGCGCTGGCGGGCGGCGCAGGCCGAAGAGCGCGAGCGCGCCGCCGATGAGCAGCTGCGGCAGCACCACCCAGCCGGTGTAGATCAGCGACGCGGCCAGCGCCGGCTCAGGCGCGGTGCCGACCAGCCCGAGGCCGATCTGGAAGGCGAGCTGGGTGGTGCCCAGCTGCGCCGGCGCCGAGGGCAGGGTGAGTCCCAGCACCATCAGCGCGAACACCGCCAGTGCCGCGCCCGGGGACACGGGCAGGCCCACTGCCGCGGCGCTGGTGGCCACCGCCACGGCGATCGCCAGCCATTGCAGCAGCGACAGCGCCAGGCTGGCAAGGGCGGTGCGCGGGCTGATCAGGCCGAGCAGTCCGTCGCGCCAGCCGCGGCTCTGGGCGGCCAGCCAGTCGGGCAGCCCGCGCCGCCGCGCAACCGGGCCCTCGCCGTTGCCCGCGCCTGCCCCTGCGCCCATGTCCGCACCCGCGACCGCGCCGCGCCTGCGGGCCAGCCGCCAGACCAGAGCCAGCCCGGTCAGCACCACCGCCAGTCCGACCGCGCCGATGCCGATCAGGCGTGAGGACACCCGCGGATCGAGTGCGATGGCCAGTGCGCTCAGCACGGCGAGCGCCGCGAAGTCGAACACCCGCTCCACCGCGATCGAGGCCAGCGCTGCCCCGCTGCTGGCCGCGCTGCCGCGGCCGACCAGACCGGCGCGCAGCAGCTCGCCGCTGTGGGCCACCACCAGATTGGCCGCGCCGCCCGCCCAGACCGCGCGGTGCACCAGCAGGGCCGGCACCGGCGCGACCGGCCGCAGCAGCAGCGCCCAGCGCCAGGCCTTCAGGGCCATGTAGACCCCGCCCGCTGCCGCGGTGGCCGCCACCCAGACCGGCTCGGCGCGGCCGGCGGCGGCCAGAATCGGTCCGGGCGCGGCATCGCGCAGCGCCAGCCACAGCCAGAGCGCGCCGAGCACCAGGCCGGCGGCCATCCATCTGTATTGCTGCTTCACCGAGGGGGTCCCGAGGGTCGGCCGGGCGGCCGGGCCGGCGGCGCCGGCGGACAGGGGGTTCGTGTCGAACCCTAGCACGCAGCGCAAGGGCGGCGGCTCAGTACTCGTTCATCGTCGAGCCGAGGACATTCACCCCGGCGGTGGCGAAGTCGCCCGACAGGCGTGCCAGCTCCGGCACCCGGGTGTGGTGCTTGCGCGCGAGCAGCAGCGCCGCGCCGGCGCGCACCGCCACCCCGTGGACATCGGAGGCGGTCTGCGCGGCTGGCGTGTCGATCAGGATCACGCCGAAGTGCTGGGAGAGCTCGGTGAGCAGCCGGCGGAAGGCGTTGCCGGCGAGCAGCTCCTGCGGGTTGGGCGGCGTTGCGCCCGCGGGCAGCACCGACAGGCCGGGCAGATCCTGGATCCGCCGCACCTGGCTCAGGCCGGCTCGACCGGCGAGCACGCCCGACAGGCCCATGCGCTCGCGCAACCGGAAGAAGTGATGCTGGCTCGGATCGCGCAGATTGGCGTCGATCAGCAGGGTGCGCTCGCCGAGCTGCGAGAACGCCACCGCGAGATTGGCGCAGACGAAGCTCTTGCCGTCACCGGGGTCGACGCTGGCCAGCGCCATCGCGCGTTCATGCGGCGATCCGGTGAACCAGCGCTGCGCGAGCTGGCCGCGCAGCGCCCGCATCGATTCGGCGAAGGGCGCGCCGGGCTCGCGGGCCGACACCAGCACCTCGGGCAGCCGCTCGCGCTGGTGCGCCAGGCCGGCGTGGTAGCTGAACTGACGGGCGAGCGCGGCATCGATCGCCTGCTGGGAGACGAACTTCAGCTTGACCGCGAGCTCGCCGAAGCGGCCGCGCCGCCGCTTCTGGGCGATCAGCACCTGTTCGAGCTGAGCCTGGGTGAGATGGCCCTCCTGCAGCAGCAGGGCGCCGATCGCCTCCGAGGCGCTTTCCACCTCGTCGACGATTTCCGGTTCGGGCTGGCGGGCGAGTGCGGCTCTCATGCCGTCCCCGCGGAGCGGCCGAGTGCGCGCAGCCCTCCGGGCGCCACCCGGGTGAGCACCGGCAGGTCGGGTGCGACCGGCGCCGCGGCTTCCACCAGCGAGCGGCTGCGCTGCGAGCCGGCCTCGCACAGCGCGCCCAGCACCGGCACGCCGGCCGCCCGGGCAAGATCGAGACTGTCGCGCACCGGCTGCTGGATGCGCTCGGCCAGCACCACCGCCATCAGGCCCACGCCCAGGCCGGCGCCCAGGCCGATCAGGGCCAGCAGCCAGGCCGCGGGCCGCGACGGGCCGTCGGGTGTCTGCGCCGGGCTGAGCAGGCTCAGCCGGGGACGGGCGGGCGCGCCGGCAGGGTTGCCGGCGAGGCGCCCCGGCAGGGTTTCGAGTGCCCGCTGTGCCTGCTCCAGGCTGCGCTGCAGTTCGGCAAGCTGTTCGCGATGGCGCACGGTCTGAGCCGAGGCCTCGGCGCGCTGGCCCTCGACGGCCGTCGTGCGGTTTGTGCCGGCTTCGTTGCCGGCCTCAGGCTCCCGGTGCAGACGGGCGAGCCGCTCCCGGACCTCGGCCAGCCGGCGTCGCGGCTCGGCGATCGCCTCGGCGCTGCCGGTGCCTGGCGCCGCGGCCAGGCTGGCGCCCAGGGCGTTCACCACGGCATTGGCCGCGCGCGCGGCAAGCTCGGGGTCGCCCGCCTCCACGCCCAGGCGCAGCACCGGCGCCTCGCTGATGTCCACCCGCAGGCCGTTGCGCAGCCAGCGCACCCGCGGCGAATCGGTCGCGCCGCGCTCGCCCGTGGCATCGAGCTCGGCGGCGGCTCGCGCCAGCACGGCATCGCTGCCAGCCAGACCGGCCACCAGTCCGGCCTGCGCAGCGGCATCGCCATGGCCGGCGTCGCGGACCGGCGGTTCGACCAGCAGGCTGGCGGTGGCGGTGTAGCGCGCCGGTGCGGCCAGCGGCAGGGCAATCGTGGCGGCGCAGACCAGGGCCGCGGTCAGACCGAGGAGGCGGATGCGGCTGCCCAGCACATTCAACAGGCGTCGAGCGATCATGGGACGGGGATCCAGGCAGCAATCCGGGAAGCGGAGGCCGAAGGGTGGCATGCCGCCCCGGCGCCCGGGAATGAAATAGTGCACGGCTGGCGCCAGTGCCGCGGCCGGTTCCGCCGCGGGACGCTGCGTTATCCTCGCGGCTCGCCAGCGAGGGGAAACATGTCGAGCGTTCAGGCAGTGATCTGGGATTTCGGTGGTGTCATCTCCTCCAGCCCTTTCGAGGCCTTCGCCCGCTTCGAGGCCGAGCGCGGCCTGCCGGCCAACTTCCTGCGCACGGTCAACGCCACCAACCCGCACGACAACGCCTGGGCCAGGCTCGAGCGCAGCGAGTTCGACCACCACGCCTTCGACGCCGCATTCGCGCAGGAGAGCCGCGCGCTCGGCCACGAGGTGCGCGGCCGGGATGTGCTGCCGCTGCTCTCCGGCCAGATCCGCCCCGAGATGGTCGAGGCCCTGCGTCGCATCGGCCAGCGCCTGAAGACCGGCTGCATCACCAACAACTTCACCGCGATGGGCGCCAGCCCCATGGGCAGTCTGTACAAGGGCGAGATCATGGCGCTGTTCCACCATGTCATCGAGAGCGCCAAGACCGGCCTGCGCAAGCCCGATCCGCGCATCTACCTGCTGATGACCGAGGCACTCGGCGTTGCGCCCTCGGACTGCGTGTTCCTCGATGATCTCGGCATCAACCTCAAGCCGGCGCGCGAACTCGGCATGCGCACCATCAAGGTCGGCGAGGCGCGCCCCGCCCTGCTCGAGCTGCAGGCTCTGGTCGGATTCCCCCTCCTGGACTGAGGATTCTGCGGCGGCTCGCGCAGGCCGTGCCACCGGGCCGGACGCCCGTGCGCGAACCGTGTCCTGCGCGAACGACACGCGCGACCTGGTTCGCCGATTGACGAATCCTGACATGACTGTCAGATTGGTTCGCACAACCACAACAGCATCCGCAGGAGACAGGCTTGGGCCCGCAGATCATCCGCCGGCTGATCATCTCGTTGCCCGCGCTCGTCGGCGTGCTGTTCCTGTGCTTCTGCCTGCTGCAGGTGGTGCCCACCGATCCGGCGCGCATCATCGCCGGGCCCGACGCCAAGCCCGAGGAGGTGGCGGCGGTGCGCGAGGAGCTCGGGCTCGATCGCCCGATCATCGTCCAGTTCGTCGAGTACATCACCCGCGTGGCGCGAGGTGATCTCGGCCGCTCGATCATCTCCAACAAGCAGGTGCTCGAGGAACTCGCCGAGACCATCGGGCCCACGGCCGAACTCATGATCGGCGCCATGGTGCTGGCGGTGCCCATCGGCCTGCTGCTGGGCACGCTGGCGGCGGTGCGCCGCGGCAGCGTGCTCGACCGCTGCATCATGGCCATCTCGGTGGCGGGCGTGTCGATGCCGGTGTTCTTCATCGGCCTGCTGCTCATCCAGTATGTGGGCTTCCAGTGGGATCTGCTGCCCTTCACCGGTCGTATCGGGCCGGTGTGGGCCGGCGGTCTGCCGGCGCTGGTGCTGCCCGCGCTCACCCTGGGCAGCGTGCTCATCGGCCCCATCGCCCGCATCACCCGCACCGCGGTGCTCGAGGTGCTCGGCGCAGACTTCGTCCGTACCGCGCGTGCCAAGGGCCTGACCGAGCGCGTGGTCATCATCCACCACGCGCTGCGCAACGCCCTCATTCCGGTGGTCACGCTCATCGGTCTGCAGGCGGCCTTCCTGCTCGGCGGCGCAGTGGTCACCGAGACCATGTTCTCGTGGCCGGGGGTGGGCCGCCTGGCAGTGGGCGCGATCATCTCCAGCGATTTCCCCACCGCGCAGGGCGCGATCATGATCCTGGCCATGGCCTTCCTGCTCATCAACCTGCTGGTTGATGTGCTCTACGTGTACCTCGATCCGCGGGTGGCCCGGTCATGAGCGGCGCGATCGCCACGCCGGCCGCTGCCGGCCTGCAGGGCCGCGCTGGCGTGATCGCCCGGCTGGCCCGCGACCGGGTGGCGCTGGTGGCGGCGGTGGTCCTGGCCGCGCTGGTGCTGGCGGCCATTGCCGCGCCGCTGATCGCGCCCTACGACCCCTATTACACCGACCTGGCCAAGACCATGGCCCCGCCCGACGCCGAGCACTGGTTCGGCACCGACAACACCGGCCGCGACATCCTCAGCCGGGTGCTCTACGGCACCCGCAACACCCTGATGATGGGCCTGGCCGGCGTGCTGATCGGCGGCCTGATCGGCGCGGCGCTGGGCATCGTCGCCGCGTTCTATCGCCGGCTCGATCCCTGGATCATGCGCCTGGTGGACATCATGCTCGCCTTCCCGGCCATCCTCATCGGCCTGGCGGTGGCCGCCATTTTCGGCGCCGGCCTCACCGCCGTGATCGTGGCGCTGGTCGTGTCCACCGTGCCCGATGTGGCCCGGGTCTCGCGCGGCTCGGCCATCGGCATCATGGGCCAGGAGTTCATGGAAGCCGGTCGCGCGGTGGGCGTGTCCAACCGCACCCTGATCCTGCGCTACCTCACGCTCAACTGCATCTCCACCATCTCGGTGTTCCTCACCCTGCGCTTTGGCCAGGTGATCCTGGTGGGCTCGGCGCTCGGCTTTCTCGGCATGGGGGCGCAGCCGCCCGAGGCCGAGCTCGGCATGATGGCCGCGCAGGGCCGCGATTTCCTGCTGATGGCGCCGCATATCGCGACCATCCCCAGCCTGTTCATCTTCGTCATCGTGCTGGCCGCCAATCTGCTGGGCGACGCGGTCCGCGATGTGCTCGATCCCCGGCTGCAGCAGTGAGCCGTCCAGGAAATTCCCCGACAAGAACCGACCCCGACAGGCAGGAGACCATGATGAAACCCTTCCTACGCGCCGCCGCGCTCGCGCTGGCGGTGGTGGCCGCACCGGCCGCACAGGCGCAGACCCTGAACATGATGAAGTCGCTGGATGCGCCGCACTACGACGGCCACCGCACCACCTGGTCGCCCACCTCCGACATCGTCAACATGATCCAGGACACCCTCGTGGCGCTGGACTGGGACGGCAAGACGGCGATTCCGCTGCTGGCGAAGTCCTGGACGGTCAGCCCCGATGGCAAGGTCTACACCTTCAAGCTGCGCGACGATGTCCAGTTCTGCAGCGGCAAGAAGTTCACCGCCGCCGATGTCGTCTACAGCTTCAACCGGCAGCGCGAGGTCAAGGGCCCGTACAGCTGGCGTGGCGGCAAGCTCAAGGCGGTCACCGCGTCCGATCCCTACACCGTGGTCTATGAGCTGCAGGAGCCGTACTCCGACCTGCTGGTGCAGCTCACCATGTTCAATCACGCCATCCACAACAAGGAGAGCGTCGACGCGCTGGGCAAGGACTACGGCATCAAGGGCGTGGACGGCACCGGGCCGTGGTGCTTCGTGAGCTGGCAGCCGCGCACCGAGGTCGTGCTCAAGCGCCATGACGCCTACAAGTGGGGCCCCTCGATGTACAAGAACCCGGGGCCGGTGAAGTTCGAGCGGCTGTCCATCAAGACCGTGCCCGAAGACTCCAGCCGGCTGGCGGCCATGCTCGGCGGTCGCTTCGACATCACCACCCACTTCCCCACCCAGTTCATCGACCAGGCGAAGAAGTCGCCGATGCTCAATGTGGAGGAGGCCAAGCCCAACTTCCAGCTGATGTACTTCGGCTTCAAGTCCGACCGGCCGCTGGTCAATGACAAGCGTGTGCGCGAGGCGATGAGCATCGCCATCAACCGCGCCGAGCTCGCCAAGGCGGTCATGCTCGGCCAGGCCGATCCGGCCTACACCTACATCGATCCCAGCGCCCTCGACTTCGCAGCCTCCACCAAGGGCATCATCAAGGAGGATGTGGCGCGCGCCAACAAGCTGCTCGACGAGGCCGGCTGGAGCAAGCGCGGCCCTGACGGCATCCGCGTGAAGGACGGCGTGCGGCTGGCACCCATCGTCTACATCCCGCAGGTGTCGTACTTCCCGCGCATGACCGAGGCCATCCAGGGCTACATGCGCAAGATCGGTGTCGACTGGCGGATCACCGCCCTCGATTCGACCATCATGCCCGCCAAGCTGAGCGGCCAGGACTTCGACCTCTGGACCGTGACCGTGCCCTACCTGTCGGCCGGCGAGCTGATGAACTTCTACTTCGATTCGGCGCAGATCCCGGTGCCCAACCGCATGAACTACAAGGACGCGCAGGTCGACGAGTGGATGCGCCAGGGCCGCGTCGCCACCACCGACGCCGATCGTGCCAAGGCCTACGCCCAGGTCCAGGAGAAGGTGATGAAGGAGCACCTCTGGATCCCGGTCATGAACGTCAAGATGTACCAGACCAGCAACAAGAAGCTGAAGGGCGCTCGCGCCCACATGCTGTTCCAGTACACCTTCTACAAGGGCCTGGACGTCTCGCCGTGACCGGTTCGCCCGCTCCCGCCGCAGGCCCTGCCGGCGATGCCGGCGGGCCGCTCCTCGAGGTACGCGGCCTGCGCACCTGGTTCCAGACCGACCGCGGCCTGTTTCGCGCCGTCGACGGCATCAGCTTCGATGTCGGCCGTGGCCGCACCGTGGGTCTGGTGGGCGAGTCGGGCTGCGGCAAGAGCGTCACCTCGCTCTCGCTGATGGGCCTGGTGGCCTCGCCCCCGGGCACGGTCAGTGCCGAGGCCATCCGCTTCGAGGGTGACGACCTGCTCGGCATGTCGCCGCAGGCCCGTCGGCTGCTGCGTGGCGGGCGCATGTCGATGATCTTCCAGGAGCCCATGACCTCGCTGAATCCGGTGCACAGCATCGGGCGGCAGATCGTCGAGGCCATCCGCGCCCACACCAGCCTGAGCCCGGAGCAGGCCCGCGCCCGTGCCATCGAGGTGCTCGAACTGGTGCGCATCCCGTCGGCCGCGCAGCGCTTCGATGACTTCCCCCACCATCTCTCGGGCGGCATGCGCCAGCGGGTGATGATCGCCATGGCGCTGGCCTGCGAGCCGGCGCTGCTGATCGCCGACGAACCCACCACGGCGCTCGATGTCACCATCCAGGCGCAGATCCTCGAGCTGCTGCGCGACCTGCAGCAGCGCCTGGGCATGGCCATCCTGATCATCACCCACGATCTCGGCGTGATCGCCGAGCTCGCCGACGAGGTGATCGTCATGTACGCGGGCAAGATCGTCGAGAGCGCATCGGTCGATGCGCTGTTCCGTGATCCCCAGCACCCCTACACCATCGGCCTGCTCGGCTCGATCCCGCGCCTCGATGTCGATCGCGAGCGGCTCTCCACCATCGAGGGCACCGTGCCCAGCCCGGCCAATCAGCCGGCCGGCTGCCGCTTCGCGCCGCGATGCCCCTTCGCCGACGCCCGATGCCACGCCGAGGAGCCGCCGCTGCGGGCCCTGGGCGAGGCCCATCAGGTGGCCTGCTGGAAGGCACCGGTCGAGGCGCTTGCCGATGCCGCCGTGGCCGGCGCGCGCGCCTAGAGAGCCCACCCCATGAGCGAACCCATCCTCTCAGTGCGCGGTCTGGTCAAGCACTTCCCGGTGCGCCGCGGCGTGGTGGTCAGCCGCACCGTGGGCCAGGTGCGGGCGGTGGATGATGTGAGCTTCGACATTGCCCGCGGCGAGACCCTCGCGCTGGTCGGCGAGTCGGGCTGCGGCAAGTCCACCACCGGCCGGCTGATCCTGCGGCTGATCGATCCCACCGGCGGCTCGGTGCGCTTCAAGGGCGAGGAGATCGCCGGCCTGCCCGCCGACCGCATGCGCCAGATGCGCCGGCACCTGCAGATCATCTTCCAGGACCCGTACGCCTCGCTCAATCCGCGCATGACCGTGGGCGACATCATTGCCGAGCCGATGCAGGTGCACGGCATCGGCACCGAGACCGAGCGGGTGGAGCGGGTGCGCGAGCTGCTCGCCACCGTGGGCCTGCTGCCCGAGCATGCGCGGCGCTATCCGCACCAGTTCTCGGGCGGCCAGCGCCAGCGGATCGGCATCGCGCGCGCACTGGCAGTCAACCCCGATCTCATCGTCTGCGACGAGCCGGTGTCGGCGCTCGATGTCTCCATCCAGGCGCAGGTGGTCAACCTGCTGCAGAACCTGCAGAAGCGTCTCGGTCTGTCATACCTGTTCATCGCGCATGACCTCGCGGTGGTCAAGCACATCAGCGACCGCGTGGCCGTGATGTACCTCGGCAAGCTGGTCGAGATCACCGACAAGCGCACCCTCTACCGCACCCCGCTGCATCCCTACACCCAGGCGCTGCTCTCGGCCATTCCGGTGCCCGATCCGGGTGCCCAGCGGCAGCGCATCATCCTCGCCGGTGATGTGCCCAGTGCCATGAAGCCGCCGCCTGGCTGCCGCTTCAACACCCGCTGTCCGCATGCCCAGCCGCGCTGTCGCGAGGAGGAGCCGGCGCTGCGCGAGGCCGCGCCCGGTCACCGCGTGGCCTGCCACTTTGCCGATACCCTGCCGCGCCCGGTGGTGGCCGGGGCAGGGCAGGCGCCCGATCTCGGCCGCTTCCCCGCCCGGCTCGCCGCGTTCGAGAAGGCGGCGGCCGCGAAGTCCGGCACCTGAGAAGGCGCTACCCCGCGCATCGCGGGGTATGCTCGCGCGATGACCGACATCCGCTACGACATGCACGGCCCGGTGTGTCTGATCACCATCGACCGGCCGCAGAAGATGAACTCGCTGGACTTCGAGGCCAACGACCGGCTGGTGGAGGCCTGGCGCCGCTTCGATGCCGATGAGAACGCCCGCGTGGCGGTGATCACCGGCGCCGGCGACAAGGCCTTCTGTGCCGGCGCCGACCTGAAGACCTACACCATGAACTTCGCGCGCCGGCCAGCGCCGGAGTTTCGCAGCCGCTTCACCAACGGTCCGGGCTTTGGCGGCATCACCCGCAACCTGGACATCTTCAAGCCGATCGTGGCCGCGATCAACGGCTTCGCGATCTCGGGCGGCTTCGAGCTGGCCCTGGCCTGCGACATCCGCTTCTGCTCGCCCAACGCCGAGTTCGCGCTGCAGGACGCGAAGTGGGGCTTCCATGCCTGCGATGGCGGGCTGATCCGCCTGCCGCAGATCGTCGGCATGGGCCACGCCATGGAGATCATTCTCTCGGGCGAGCGGGTCGATGCCGAGCACGCGTATCGCATCGGGCTGGTCAACCGGGTGATCCCGCAGGAGCGGCTGCTGCAGGCCACCCTCGATTACGCGCAGATGCTGGCCAGCCGTTCGCCGCTGTCGCAGCGCTTCGCCAAGGAGGTGGTCAAGCGCTCGGTGGGCATGCACATGGACGAGGCGCTGCGGCTCGAGTCGCGCTCCTTCCATGATGTCGGCATGAGCGAAGACCTCGCCGAGGGCACCACCGCCTTCCGCGAGCGCCGCGACGCCCGGTTCACCGGCCGCTGAGCGCGGCGGGCCGTCGGGCCGTGGCGCTGCCGGCCGGGCGTGCGGCCGGCGCCGCCACGGGCCCTGGAGCAGACTCATCCGCGCCCGGCCCGGCATCGGCTGCCCGCACTGCGCGTGCCCAGTGCCAGGACTCCTCCGCGCAGGTGCTCACCCAGTCGATGCCGCCATAGAGCTCGGCCAGTTCGGTGGCCGCCTGCATGTCGCGCTTCTCGAGGCGGCGAACCAGGTCGAGCATCGGATGCCACGGGCCGTCTCCGTTCACCAGCGCACGGGTGGCTGGCTGGGGCAGGTGCAGCGGTGCCAGCGCCTCGCCGATCGGCGTGCGCAGCATCACATCCAGTAGTGACAGCAGGCCGGTCGTGAAAAGCGGCGTAGCCGGGATCGACTGCGCCTCGCCGAGCAGCTCCATCAGCCGGGCGCGGGCGAGCGCCACCTCCTGCAGCGCGCGCGAGCTCGGCCGCTGCGCCGCCTGCGCCATGAGCAGCTGGGTGAGCCAGCGGAACAGCCCGTCGCGCCCGATCATCATCACCGCGTCGTCCACCGAGTGCGCGGTGCGCGGCAGCGCGTACCAGGCGCTGTTCACATGCCGCAGCAGCTGGTAGCTCAGCCCGATGTCGGCGCGCAGCTCGGCCGAGATCTCGGACAGCTCGGCATCGCGCAGCACCTGATTGATCAGCGCGCACACCCGTTGCACCTGGGGCGGCAGCGCCCGGCTGGGCTGCGGTCCGCGGCCGGCCTGCAGCGAGCCGGCAGCGAGATCGACCGTGCTGTTCAGCGCATCTTCCACCGAGTCGATGTCCGGCAGGCCCACCGCCACCAGCAGCAGCCCGGCGGTGTCACGGCGGCAGTCGGCGGCGGCCGCGGCCAGCCCGTCGGCATCCAGTCCGCTGCAGTCCAGCAGGGTGAAGGCGGTGCCGGTCAGCGCATGCCCGCAGCCGCCCAGCTGCGCGCCACGGCTGCGCAGGGCTGCCATGGCCGCGCTGGCCGACTTCAGGTCGCGCGGCAGCACGTCGTCGAGCGCGAGCAGGGCGCCCTCGGGCACCGCGGGCAGCACCGCGGGTTGGCCGAGCACCGACAGCGGCAGTGCGGCGAGCGCGAGTTGTCCCTGCGCGATCGTGGTGCGCATGGCCTCCAGCACGGCCAGGGCGTCGGCCACCGGGCTGGCTGCCGTGCGCCGCCCGGACTCCCGACCGCGGCGGGGCGGGGTCAGGCTGAATTCGAAGCCGGCCACCTCTCCCTGGCGATTGAGCAGCGGGCGGCGGGCCACGCCCGCGGGCTTTCCGGGCCCGCTCTCGGCGGGCGCTGCGACGCCGGCTGGCCGGGCGGAGGGATCGGCGGGACGGGGCTGCGATGGCGTGCCGGCATCGGTCGCGACGGCGGCGCGACCGACCAGGCGACGCCACCACGACAGCACGGAGCCCATGGGGCCGGGTCGGTTCATGGCAGTGTCCTGGTTCGGTGCGGCATGGAAGCTGGGGAGTGTCATGGTCCCCGGTGCCCCTCGGGATGGGGATCTCCATCCGCTGTCTGGCCGATTGTCGACGCCCCAGCGGCCGCCCGCCATGCGAAATGCCCGGTACGGCCGCTCATGGTTCGTCCCCCCGGCGAGATCGATTCCGGCTAACCTGCCGGTTTTGCCGGAGGGACCGATGCCCAACGACGCCGTTTCGCCGCGGCACATCCGCCTCACCTCCCACCCGGTCAGCGGCGCCGCGGGCGCGCCGCCCCTGCGCTGGGGGGCGGCCACGGCGGCCGAGCGCGGCCCGGTCATCGGCTCCACCACCGACCGCCTGCGGCGCAACGTGATCGGCACCCACTCCGGCTCCTACGGCGTGTATCGCGCGCTTGCGGTGGCCGCCGGCGCGCTGCAGCGCGACCACCGCCCGGATCTCTCCAACACCGCGCCCACCGACGCGATCGGCCCCCATCCGCAATGGGCCGACGCCGAGCGCATCGTCTCCATCGATCCCTGGGGCGCGGTGGTGGCGCAGGCCTTCGCCGCCGAGATCGCCGCCGGCTGCGATGTCCGGCCCACCATCGCGGTCACCAAGGCCCACATCGACCTGCCCGAGATCCGCACCGCCATGGCCTTCCAGCGCCTGCGGCCCGACGGACGGGTGCTGCTCGAGAACGGCTCGGCGGTGGTCACCAAGGCCGCCATCGAGCCGGTCTGGTGGCTGCCCGGGGTGGCCCGCCGCTTCGGCGTGGCCGAGACCGAGCTGCGCCGCGCGCTCTTCGAGGAGACCGGCGGCATGTACCCCGAGCTGGTCACCCGCTCCGACCTGCAGGTGTTCCTGCCGCCCATCGGCGGCCAGACCCTCTACATCTTCGGCGATCCCCGCCATCTTTCCGACCCCTCGGTGCCGCTCACCGCGCGGGTGCACGACGAGTGCAACGGCTCCGATGTCTTCGGTTCCGACATCTGCACCTGCCGGCCCTACCTCACCCACGCCATCGAGGAGTGCATCCGCGGCGCGCAACAGGGCGGGGTGGGTCTGGTGGCCTACAGCCGCAAGGAGGGCAGGGCCCTGGGCGAGGTCACCAAGTTCCTGGTCTACAACGCCCGCAAGCGCCAGCCCGGGGGCGACACCGCCGACCAGTACTTCGCCCGCACCGAGTGCGTGGCCGGCGTGCAGGACATGCGCTTCCAGGAGCTGATGCCCGATGTGCTCCACTGGCTGGGCATCCGCCGCATCCACCGCCTGGTCTCGATGAGCAACCTCAAGTACGACGCCATTACCGGCTCGGGCATCGAGATCGGCGAGCGGGTGAACATTCCCGACGAGCTCATCCCGCAGGACGCCCGGGTGGAGATGGACGCCAAGGTGGCCGCGGGCTACTTCACGCCCGCCGCCGTGCCCGACGCGCAGGCGCTGCGCGAGACCCGGGGACGCGGCCTGGGCGAATGAGCGTCACGGTTTCCACCGCGGGCGGGCCCGCGGCGCCCGAGGCCATTGCCGCGGCCGCGCTGCTGCGCCGGACGACCACCGTGCGCCAGCGTGCGGGTGCGCTGCTGGCGCGCGCCCGCGAGGGCCGCAGCGAGGGCTTCCGGGTGGATGACGCCGCGCTCGAGGCCGCCGCCGCGCAGGTCGCCGAGGTCACCTGCCGCCGCTACCCCGATCTGCGCATCCCCTACCACAGCCGCTGGCGGCACTTCGAGTCAGGCGGGGTCTCGCGTCTGGCCTGGCTCGACGAGGTCCTGGCGGCCAGCGGTGCCGCGCCCGACGCCGCCGAGCGCGCCCGCGCGCAGATCGATCTGGTGGTGGTGAGCGTGCTGCTCGATGCCGGTGCGGGGCCGCGCTGGATCTGGCGCGAGGCGCGCACCGGTCTGGCGCTTGGCCGCTCCGAGGGGCTGGGCCTGGCCAGCCTGCAGGCCTTCCTCGACGGCCTGTTCTCCAGCGACCCGGCGTGCCCGGCGCGCTGCGACGCCGCCGGCCTGGCGGCGCTCCAGCCCGGCGCGCTGGCCGCGGCCTTTCAGGCCGGCCCCGACAACCCGCTGGTGGGCCTGGAAGGCCGTGCCGCGCTGCTGCATCGGCTCGGGCAGGCCCTGCGGGCGCGCCCCGATGTCTTCGGCCCGCTCGGCCGCCCGGGCGCACTCTTCGATCATCTCTGCCCCGCCGGCCATGGCCGCGTGGCCGCCCACGACATCCTCTCGCTGCTGCTCGACACCCTCTCGGGGATCTGGCCGGCGGGTAACCGGGTGGGCGATGTCCCGCTCGGCGACTGCTGGCCGCATCCCGAGGCGCGCGGTCCCGGCGCCTCCGATGGCTGGATGCCCTTCCACAAGCTGTCGCAGTGGCTCAGCTACTCGCTGCTCGAGCCCTTCGAGTGGGCCGGTGTCCCGGTCACCGGCCTGGCTGAGCTCACCGGCCTGCCCGAGTACCGCAACGGCGGCCTGCTGCTCGACCACGGCGTGCTGCGCCTGCGTGACCCCGCGCAGGCGGCGCACCGCCACCCCGCCGGCTCGCCGCTGATCGTCGAGTGGCGGGCGCTCACCGTGGCGCTGCTCGACGAGCTCGCCCCGCGCGTGCTGGCCCGTCTGGGCCCGGCCGCCGCCGGCCTGCCGCTGGCCTGCGTGCTGGAGGGCGGCACCTGGGCCGCCGGCCGCGAAATGGCACGCGACTTGCGTGACGGAAGCCCGCCGCTGGACATCGACAGCGACGGCACCGTCTTCTAGACCTGCCCCGATACCCCTCCGGAATCCACCGATGACCTCCGTTCCCCCCAATGTCCACCTGATCGACCATCCGCTGGTGCAGCACAAGCTCACCCTGATGCGCAAGAAGGAGGCCAGCACCAACAGCTTCCGCCGGCTGCTCAACGAGCTCGCCATGCTGATGACCTACGAGGTCACCCGCGATGTGCCGATGCAGGCCGTGACCATCGAGACCCCCCTCGAGACCACCACCGCCCGCGTGATCGACGGCAAGAAGCTGGTGTTCGTGTCCATCCTGCGGGCAGGCACCGGCATCCTCGACGGCATGCTCTCGGTGGTGCCCGGCGCGCGCGTCGGCCACATCGGCCTGTACCGCGACCCGGCCACGCTGGTGGCCGTCGAGTACTACTTCAAGATGCCGCAGGACATGCACGAGCGCGATGTCATCGTGGTCGATCCCATGCTCGCCACCGGCAACTCGGCCATCGCCGCGGTCGACCGCATCAAGGAGCTCTCGCCGCGCTCGGTCAAGTTCGTGTGCCTGCTCACCTGCCCCGAGGGCATCGCCGCCATGACCGCCGCCCACCCCGATGTGCCGATCTTCACCGCGGCCATCGACCGGCAGCTCAACGACCACGGCTACATCCTGCCCGGGCTGGGCGATGCCGGCGACCGCATCTTCGGCACCAAGTGATTCCGTCACCCCGTCCGCGGGCGCTTGCGTCCGCGACGGGCCCTTCTTCGTTCCTCATCGCCAACCCGCAACCCGTCAGGGAGATTCCATGAGCAAGTCCACCCGTGTCCATCCCCTCAGCCGCCGCCAGCTGCTCGGCGGCGCCGCCGCCGTTGCCGTGGCCGCCGCCGCGCTCGGGCCCCTGCCCGCCGCCGCCCAGGCGAAGATCAAGGTCGCCGCGATCTACACCGTGCCCTTCGAGCAGCAGTGGGTGAGCCGCATCCACAAGGCCCTGAAGGCCGCCGAGGCCCGCGGCGAGATCGAGTACAAGGCCTCCGAGAATGTCGCCAATGCCGACTACGAGCGGGTGATGCGCGAGTACGCCAACGGCGGCAACCAGCTGATCGTGGGCGAGGCCTTCGCGGTCGAGGCCGCGGCCCGCAAGGTGGCCAAGGACTTCCCGAACATCTCCTTCCTGCTCGGCTCCTCGGGCAAGCCGCAGGCGCCCAACTTCAGCGTCTTCGACAACTACATCCAGGAACCGGCCTACCTCACCGGCATGGTCGCCGGCGGCATGACCAAGTCGAACAAGATCGGCATGGTCGGCGGCTTCCCGATCCCCGAGGTCAACCGGCTGATGCATGCCTTCATGGCCGGCGCCAGGGAGACCAACCCCAAGGTCGAGTTCACCGTCACCTTCATCAACAGCTGGTTCGATCCGCCCAAGGCCAAGGAGGCGGCGTTCGCGATGATCGATAAGGGTGCCGACGTGATGTATGCCGAGCGCTTCGGCGTGAGCGATGCCGCCAAGGAGCGCAAGGTCCTGGCCATCGGCAATGTGATCGACACCCAGCCGCAGTATCCCGAGACCGTGGTGGTGTCGGCGCTCTGGCACATGGAGCCGAGCATCGACCGCGCGCTCAAGCTGGTGAAGGAGGGCAAGTTCACCCCCGAGGACTACGGCCCCTTCTCGATGATGAAGCACAAGGGGTCCGAGATGTCCAAGCTCGGCACCTTCGAGGGCAAGGTGCCGGCGGCGATCATGACCCGGGTCAAGGCCCGCGAGGCCGACATCCTGTCGGGCAAGTTCGTCGTGAAGGTCGATGACACCCAGCCCAAGTCCACTGCCCGCTGAGGGCGGCGGGGTCGGGGACACGGTCCTCGAACTGATCGACATCAGCAAGCGCTTCGGCGAGCTTCAGGCCAACGACGGCATCAGCCTGACGCTGGCCCGCGGCGAGGTGCTGGCGCTGCTCGGCGAGAACGGCGCGGGCAAGTCCACGCTGATGTCGATCCTGTTCGGGCACTACACCGCCGACAGCGGCCGCATCCGGGTCTTCGGGCGGCCGCTGCCGCCGGGCGATCCGCGCGCGGCGCTGGCCGCGGGCGTGGGCATGGTCCACCAGCATTTCACGCTGGCCGACAACCTCGATGTTCTCGACAACATCATGCTCGGCAGCGAGCCGCTGTGGCGCCCGTTCACCCGGCGCGCCCCGGCGCGCGCGCGCCTGCTCGCGCTGTCGCGCCAGTTCGGCCTGCCGGTCGATCCCGATGCGCCGGTGCGCAACCTCTCGGTGGGCGAGCGCCAGCGGGTGGAGATCCTCAAGGCGCTCTACCGCGGCGCGCGCATCCTGATCCTCGACGAGCCCACCGCGGTGCTCACGCCCCAGGAGAGCGAGGCGCTGTTCGCGGTGCTCGGGCAGATGGTCGCGCAGGGCCTGTCGATCATCTTCATCAGCCACAAGCTCGGCGAGGTGCTGCGGGTGTCGCACCGGATCGCGGTGCTGCGCGGCGGCCGCCTGGTGGCGCAGGCGCCCGCCGCCGACTGCACCCAGGAAAGCCTCGCGCGCTCGATGGTCGGCCACGACATCGCGGTGCGCGAGCGCCGACCCGCGCCCGCGCCCGGGCCGGTGGTGTGCGAGCTCGATCAGGTGGTCACGCGGCCGCAGGCCGGCGCCGCGCGCGAGCGGCTGGCCGGCCTGTCGCTGCGCCTGCGCGCCGGCGAGCTGCTCGCGGTGGCAGGCGTCTCGGGCAACGGCCAGCTGCATCTGGCCGAGCTGCTGTGCGGCGTGCGCTCGCCGGTCTCGGGCACGGTGCGCCTGCAGGGCGCGCTGCTGCGCGCCGACCCGGCCTGGCTGGTCGCCCAGGGCGTGGCCCGGGTGCCTGAAGACCGGCACGCCGTGGGCGTGGTCGGCGACCTGCCGGTCTGGGAGAACGCGGTCTCCGAGCGCCTGCGCTCGCCGGCCTTCTCGCGGCTGGGCTGGGTGCGCCGCGCCGCGGCCCGCGCCCAGGCGACGCGGGTGCTGCAGGCCTTCGACGTGCGCGGCGCGGGCGCGGGCGCGCCGGCCCGCGCGCTCTCCGGCGGCAACATGCAGAAGCTCATCCTCGGTCGCGCGCTGCTGCCGCCGGCCGGTGCGGCCGCGCCGCGGCTGATCGTTGCCCATCAGCCCACCTGGGGCCTGGACATCGGCGCGGTCGACTATGTGCAGCAGCAGCTGCTGCAGGCGCGCGATGCCGGCGCGGCGGTGCTGCTGGTGTCCGATGACCTCGACGAGGTGCTCGCCCTGGGCGATCAGGTGGCGGTGATGCACGACGGCCGGCTGGTCGCGCAGCGCGCCGCCGCCGACTGGACCCGCGAGGCGATCGGTCTGGCCATGGCCGGAGCGCACCATGCGGCTTGAGAAGCGCGACGGCACTTCGCTGGCAGCGCTGCTCGCCGCGCCGCTGGGCGCGGTGGCCTTCACCCTGCTGGCGGCCACCGGGCTGGTGCTGTGGGCCGGCGCGCCGGTGGGCCGCACCTGGCTGCTGATGCTGCAGGGCGGCTTCGGCTCGGCCTTCGCGCTCACCGAGACCCTCACCCGCGCCACGCCGCTGATGCTCACCGGCCTGGCCGCCACCGTGGCCTTTCGCGCCCGGCTCTACAACATCGGCGCCGAGGGCCAGCTCTACGCCGGCGCGATCGCCGCGGTGGCGGTGGGCGGCCTGCATGGCGGCAGCGGCTTCGATGCGCCGCCGGCGCTGGTGCTGGCGGGCGCGATGCTCGCGGCGGCGCTGGCCGGCGCGCTGCTGCTGCTCGGCCCGGCGCTGCTCAAGTCGCGGCTGGGGGTCGACGAGGTGGTCACCACCCTGCTGCTGAACTTCATCGTGCTGCTCGGGGTGTCGGCCCTGCTCGACGGCCCGATGAAGGACCCGCTCGCGATGGGCTGGCCGCAGAGCGTCGGCCTGAACCCCGCGATCGAGCTCTCGCGGCTGGTCGAGCGCACCCGGCTGCACAGCGGGCTGCTGGCGGCGCTCGCCGCCGCGGTGGCGCTCTGGGGCCTGCTGCGCTTCACGGTCTGGGGCTTCGACATCCGGGCCACCGGCGCCAATGCCCGCGGCGCGGCCTTCGCCGGCGTACCGGTGGGCCGCACGGTGGTGCTGGTGGCGCTGCTCTCGGGCGCGCTGGCCGGCCTGGCCGGGGCCATCGAGGTGGCCGGCCGCACCGGCTATGTCACGCTCGACATGTCGCCCGGCTACGGCTACAGCGGCATCGTGGTGGCCATGCTCGCCGGCCTGCATCCGCTGGGCGTGGTCGGCGCCAGCGTCTTCGTGGCCGGCATCCTGGTCGGCGCTGACTCGATGAGCCGCGCGGTGGGCGTGCCCACCTACCTTGCCGACGCCATGGTCGCCATCGCGCTGATCGCGGTCCTGGTCGCCGGCCTGCTCACGCGCTACCGGGTGCGCTGGCGATGAGCGAACTCGCCGACCTGCTGGGCAATGCCGCCTTCTGGGTGGCGGTGCTGCGCATTGCCACGCCGCTGGTGCTCGGCACCCTGGGCGTGCTGCTGTGCGAGCGCGCCGGGGTGCTCAACCTGGGCATCGAGGGCATCATGGTCGCCGGCGCCTTCACGGGCTGGCTGGCGGTGCATGCCGGGCTGCCGCTGTGGGGCGGGGTGGCGGTGGCTGCGGGGGTGGGTGCGCTGCTCGGCCTGCTGCATGCCGGGCTCACCGTGGGGCTGGCGCTCTCCCAGCATGTGGCCGGGCTGGGCATCACGCTGCTGGCCACCGCGCTCAGCCACTTCGGCTACCGGGTGAGCTTTCCCAAGGTGAACACCCCGCCAACCATCACGCCCTTTGCCGAGATGAGCTGGCTGCCGGTGCCGGTGCTTTCGGCCCAGACCCCGCTCACCCTGCTCGCGCTGCTGCTGGTGCCGGCGATCGCCTGGCTGCTCTACCGCACGCCGGCCGGGCTGGCGCTGCGCATGGTGGGCGAGAACCCGCAGGCCGCCGAGGCCCAGGGCATCGGCGTGCTGGCCACCCGCACCACGGCGGTGGTCGCCGGCTCGGCCCTCATGGGCGTGGCCGGGGCCTTCCTGACCCTGGCCGCGTTCAACTCGTTCTACTTCAACATGGTCAACGGCCGCGGCTGGATCTGCGTGGCCCTGGTGGTGTTCGCGTCGTGGCGGCCGGGCAAGGCGCTGGTCGGCGCGCTGCTGTTCGCGTTCTTCGACGCCCTGCAGCTGCGGCTGCAGCAGGCCGGCGGCGCCGCGCTGCCCTTCCAGCTCTACCTGATGCTGCCCTACCTGCTGTCGATCCTCGCGCTGGTGCTGGTCGCCCGCCGCGCCGCCTACCCGCAGGCGCTGATGAAGCCCTATCGCAAGGGCGAGCGCTGAGTCGCGCCACGCCTCACCCGAGTCCCGGAGATTGCCCATGAGCCAGCCCGACCTGATGCTGCGTCACGTCAACCTGCCCGATGGCCGTGTCGATGTCGATGTCGCGGTGCGCGACGGGCGCATCGTCGGCATCGGCCCGGCGCTGCCCGGCGAGGCGCGAGAGACCGTCGATGGCGGCGGCATGCTGCTCAGTCCGCCCTTCGTCGATGTCCACTTCCACATGGACGCCACGCGCTCCTACGGCCTGCCGCGGGTGAATGCCTCGGGCACGCTGCTGGAGGGCATCGCGCTGTGGGGCGAACTCAAGCCGCTGCTCACGCAGGAGGCGCTGATCGAGCGGGCCATGGCCTACTGCGACTGGGCGGCGGCCCGCGGCCTGCTCGCGATCCGAACCCATGTCGACACCTGCGATCCGCGGCTGCTCGCGGTCGAGGCCCTGCTCGAGGTCAAGCGGCGGGTCGCGCCCTGGATCGACCTGCAGCTGGTGGCCTTCCCGCAGGATGGCGTGCTGCGCTACGACCCCGCGCGCGATCACCCCGGCTGTCGCGACAGCGCGTTCGACCTGCTGCGCAAGGCCCTCGACCTGGGCGTCGATGTGGTCGGCGGCATTCCGCACTTCGAGCGCACCATGGACGCCGGGCGCGAGTCGGTGCGCCTGCTGGCCGAGGAGGCGGCACGCCGCGGCCTGCGCATCGACATGCACTGCGACGAGACCGACGACCCGATGTCGCGGCACATCGAGACCCTCGCCTTCGAGACCCGCCGGCTGGGCCTGCAGGGCCGGGTCAACGGCTCGCACCTCACCTCGATGCACTCGATGGACAACTACTACGTGTCCAAGCTGATCCCGCTGATCGCCGAGTCGGGGGTGTCGGCCACCGCCAATCCGCTGATCAACATCACCATCCAGGGCCGGCACGACACCTACCCGAAGCGCCGCGGCATGACCCGCGTGCCCGAACTGCTGGCCGCCGGCGTGACCGTGGCCTTCGGCCACGACTGCGTGATGGATCCCTGGTACAGCCTGGGCAGCGGCGACATGCTCGAGGTGGCCCACATGGGCCTGCATGTGGCGCAGATGACCGGCCAGCAGGCCATGCGCCAGTGCTTTGCCGCGGTCACCGAGGCGCCGGCGGCGATCATGGGCCTGGAAGGCTACGGCCTCGCCGAGGGCTGCCACGCCGACTTCGTGCTGCTGCAGGCCCGCGACCCGATCGAGGCCATTCGTCTGCGTGCTGCCCGTCTGGGGGTGTGGCGCCGTGGCCGGCTGATCAGCAGCACCGCGCCGGCCACCGCGCAGCTGCATCTGCCCGGCCGGCCCTCTCAGGTGGACTGGCTGGCCGCGTGGCGCGGCTGACCTGGCGCGACGCGTCGTCCGCGGCTCGGCCGCGTGTTTATCCGCCGGCCGGGATCGCGGGGTTGCTGCGGCCGGTCAGTCGGCGCGGATGCCGGCTTCGGCGATCAGCCGCCGCCAGCGTTCGGTCTCCTCGCGCAGGAAGCGGCCGAAGGCCTCGGGGCCGGTGGGCTTCGGGTCGATGCCCAGGGTCTCCAGGCGCCCCCGCAGCTCGGGCTCGGCCAGCGTCGCGGCCAGCTCGCGGCTGAGCCGGGCCAGCGCCGGCGCGGGCGTGCCGGCCGGCGCCAGCACGCCATACCAGCTCACCGACTCGAACTCCGGCAGCGCCGACTCGGCCAGGGTGGGCACCTCGGGCAGCAGCCGGTTGCGCTCGATCGAGGTCACCGCCAGCGCGCGCACCTTGCCGGCGCGGATCATCGGCAGCGCCACCGTCACGCTGGTGAGGGCCACCGGCACGGCGCCGCCCACCAGATCGGCCAGCGCCGGCGCCTCGCCCTTGTAGGGCACATGCACCAGGTCCAGTCGGGCCCGTCGCTTGAGCAGTTCGGTGCTCAGGTGCGAGCCGGTGGCATTGCCGGCCGAGGCATAGGCGAGCGGCGGCGAGGCCGCGCGTGCGGCCTCCAGGAACTCGGTCGCGGTGCGCGCCCGAACCGACGGGTTGACCAGCATCACGAAGGGAAAGCTCCCCACGCCGCCCACCGGTACGAAGTCGCGCCCGATGTCATAGGGCAGGTTGGGCAGCAGCGAGGGGTTGACCGCGGCCACGCCCTGGTAGACCAGCACCAGGCTGTGGCCGTCGGCGGGGGCGCGCGCGGCGGCCTGCATGCCGATGACGCCACCGGCGCCCGGGCGGTTCTCCACCACCATCGGCTGGCCGAGCCTTTCGCCGAGCCGGCTGGCGAGAGCGCGCGCCAGCGAGTCGGTCAGGCCGCCCGCGGCGATCGGCACCAGCAGGCGCATCGGTCTGGTCGGGAAGTCCTGGGCCTGCGCGGCGCGGCTCAGGCCGAGGGCGAGCGGCGCGGCGAGCGCGCGGGTGAGCCGGCGGCGGGTCGGATCGGCCGGATCCGGACCGGTCAGGGTCGGGCGGGTCACCAGCGGATCGGTCAGGGTCGGGCGCATGGGGCGACCTCGTGGAGGCGGTCGCAGCCGACCGATGCCGAATCATGCCGCAGGCGCCACGCCCGGGCCGGTCGATTCGGGTACATTTCGACGCCCCCTCCGGAGATCGCCGTGCCCTCCCATTCCCCCCTCGATGTCTCCCGCCGTCAGGCCTGCGCAGCGCTGTCCGTGCTCGGCATGGCCGGTCTCACCGGTGCTGGCGCGCAGGCCCAGGGCTTCCCCACGCGCACCGTCACGCTGATGGTGCCCTTCCCCCCGGGCAGCGCCACCGACGCGGTCGCCCGCGCGCTCGCGCCGCAGGCCTCCAAGGCGCTCGGGCAACCGGTGGTGGTCGAGAACCGCCCCGGCGCAGCCGGCACCATGGCCGCCAGCATCGTGGCGCAGTCCAACTCGCCCGATGGCCACACCATCGCGATCGCCCCGGCCTCCATCTTCCGGGTGCCGCATGTGCAGAAGGTCAACTACGACCCCCTGCGCGACCTGACCTACATCATGGGCTTCTCGGCCTATACCTTCTCGCTGGTGGTGCCCGAGAGCTCGCCCTGGAAGACCATGGCCGACTTCATCGCCTTCGCCAAGGCGAATCCCGGCCGCATCCAGATCGGCGCGAGCGGCACCGGCAGCACCGGCCATGTGGTCACCCATTTCCTGAGCCTGAAGACCGGCGCCGAGCTCACCTTCGTGCCCTTCAAGGGCGGCTCCGAGGTGCTGCAGGCCTTCATCGGCGGCCATATCAACGCGGTCATCGATGGCGGCTGGGCCCAGATCGAGAAGCAGGGCAAGGGCCGGGTGCTGGTCACCTTCCAGGACAAGCGCGTGCCGCGCCTGCCTGATGTGCCCACCGCGCGCGAGGCGGGCTTCGATCTGGTCGCCAGCAGCCCGATCGGTCTGGTCGGCCCCAAGGGCATGGACCCGCGGGTGGTCAAGGTGCTGCACGACGCCTTCAGAGGCGCGCTCGCCGATCCCACCTACCGCAAGTTCCTCGAGACCTACGATCTGGTTGACGCCTACCTGCCGGGCGACGAATACCAGAAGCTGGGGGCGAGACTGTGGGTCGAGGAAAAGCGCAACTTCGACGCGCTGGGCTTCAAGGCCCAGTGAGTCGCCGGCGCCGCGCCCGCGCGGCCCGCCGGTCGCCCGCGCCATGAGCGGCTCGCGGCCGGTGCCGGCCGAGATCGCGCGCGAGGTCTTCCGCCAGCTGGCGCGCATGCGTCGGCCGCCCACGCCCGAGAACTACACCCGGGTCTACGCCCAGCAGGCCGGGCTCACGATGGCCCAGGTGCAGCCCGCCGCTGCCGCCATGGAGGCACTGGCCCGTGGCCTGCTCGCTGACGCGCCGCGGGCCGAGTTCAGCCGCGAACTGCGGCAGGCCCTCGAGGCCGGCCAGTGGGCGCAGGCGCAGCGCGCCATCCGCAGCGCGCTGTTGCGGGCAGGGCCGGCCGATTCGGCCGCTCACGCGGGCGGCGTGGTCCAGGCCGCGGGTGCTGCTGCCGCGGGCGGCGAGCCTGCCGGTGCTGTGGACGGGGCCGGCGCCGCCGCCGGAGCGCCCGCCTCGCCATCCCCGATCCATCGCCCCGAGGTCCTGCTCGAGCTGCTTGCCCAGGCGCTGTCGGCGCTCATCGACCAGCGCACCGGCTATCCCCCCGAGGTGGCGGTCGAGGCCTCGCTGCTGGCCGACGCGCTTCGTCTGGCGCAGACACCCGAGGCGTTCGATGAGGCCGCCTCACGCCTGGCCGAGTTCTGGCCTGCGCTGGCCGGGCGGGCGGACGGCCCCGCGCCCACGCTGCGCGCCCTGCATGATCTCGCCCGGCTGATGGTGCGCAACATGGGCGATCTGGTGGTCGATGACGACTGGGTGCGCGAGCAGACCGTGGCGCTGCAGGCGCTGCTCGAGCGGCCGCTCGGTCCCGAGGTGCTGGCCCAGGCCGCGCAGAGCTATCGGGAATTCGTGTTCCGTCAGGGCACCGTCAAGCACGCGGTCGATGGCGCGACCCGCTCGGTGCGCGAGCAGACCGCCTCGCTGGTCGACCGGGTGGGCGCCTTGTCGGCACGCACCGGCGAGTATCCCGGGCGCATCGCCGGCTATGCGCGGCAGATCCGCGAGGCCGACGGGCTGCCGCAGCTCAGCGGCCTGCTCGATGCGCTGCTGGCCGAGCTCGAGGCCATGCAGGCTGGCTTCGCGCAGGCGCAGCGCGAACTGCTCGAGACCGGCGAGCAGATGCTGCGCCAGGAGCAGCAGGTGCGCGCGCTGCAGGCCGAGCTCTCGCGCGGCGAACTGCTGCCTGCCGACCCGGTCACCGGCTCGCTCAATCGCCAGGGTTTCGAGCGGCAGGCGGCGCTCGAACTGGCGCGTGCCGATCGTCACGAGGCCCCGATGTGCCTGGCGGTGCTCGATGTCGATTCCCTGCGCGAGCTCGATGCGCGGGTCGGCCCCGGCGCCAGCGACGAGGCGCTGCGCGAACTCGCCGTGGGCGCGCGCGAGACCCTGCGTCCCACCGACACCCTGGCCCGCTGGAGCGATCAGGAGTTCCTGATCCTCATGCCCGACACCGCTCCCGACGAGGGCGAGCGGCAGATGGTGCGCGTGCAGCGCGAGCTCACCAAGCGCCTGTTCCTGCGCCATCGCGAGCGGGTGCTGATCACCTTCTCGGCGGGCGTTGCTGCGCGAGGCCCTGGCGAGAGCCGCGAGTCGCTGGTGACCCGTGCCGAGCAGGCGATGGCCGCGGCCCGCCAGTCGGGCCGCAACCGCGTGCAGCGGGCGCCCGATCGGGAGCCGCCCGCCGATGCGGGCGCGTCAGCCTCCAACGCACCAAGCCCCGACGCACCGCCGCCCGGCTGAGCCGTCGTCGCGCCGAGCCTCCAGCACTGCTCAGGGCCGGCGCGCCTCGGGCAGAAACCGCACGCCCGCGCGGGCCAGCCCGCCGCCCACGCCCACCGGCGTCCCATCGGCACGCCAGCAGGCTGCGCCCTGCAGGCTGCCATCGGGCAGGAAGGCGATGGCATTCAGGCCGCCGCCCACATTGGGCACCCGCTGCACCGAGTGGCCGCGGCCGGCCAGCGCCTGGCCCAGCGCCTCGGAGATCTGCGGCTCGAGCTCCAGCGCATAGCCCTGGGTCCAGATGCGCGGCGCCTCCACCGCCTCCTGCAGGCTCATCTCGTGGTCGATCAGGTTGATCACGGCCTGCAGCGCCGAGGGGAAGATGCGCAGGCCGCCCGGCAGGCCGAGCGCGAAGCGTGGCTGGCCGTCGCGCAGCACGATCAGCGGCGACATCGACGAGGTCACCCGCTTGCCCGGCGCCATCGAGTTGGCACGGCCGGGGTGCGGGTCGAACACATAGAGGTAGTTGTTCGGGATGGCGCCGGTGCCCGGCACCATGTAGCGGGCGCCGAACAGCGAATTGATGGTCTGGGTGGCGCTGACGATCCGGCCATCGCGATCGGCCACGGTGAGGTGGGTGGTGTTGGCGCCCTCGGCCGGCACCACACCCGGCGACCAGTCGCGGCTGCGCAGCGGGTCGATCTGCGCGCGCCGTTGCGCCGCGTACTCGGCCGACAGCAGCCGGGCCACCGGCACCGGCACGAAGTCGGGGTCAGCGGTGGCCGCGGCCCGGTCGGCGAAGGCGATGCGCATCACCTCCGCGATCAGGTGCAGGGTCTGCTCGCTGCCGAAGCCGCTGGCGCGCAGGTCGAAGCCCTCGAGGATGTTGAGCATCTGGCCGATGTGCAGCGGCCCGGCGCAGGGCGGCGGCGGCCCCGTGATCTCGAAGCCCCGATAGGCGGTGCGCAACACCGGCAGCCGGTGGGTGCGGTAGGCAATCAGGTCGGACTCGGCCAGGAAGGCCTCGTGGCGGCGCATGTCGTCGGCCAGGCGGACACCCAGGGCGCCGCCGTAGAGCAGCGCCGGCCCCTCGCGCACCACCGCGCGCAGCGTGTCGGCGTAGGCGCCGTTGCGCACCCGCTCGCCGGCCTTCACCGGCGTGCCGGCCGGCAGGAACACCCGTGAGATCTCCGGGTCGGCGAGCATGTCGGCCGCGCAGTCGGTGACGCAGTCCGACAGGAAGGGCGTGGCCGCGAAGCCGCGCTCGGCATGGCGGATCGCCGGCTCGACCACATCGGCCAGCGACAGCGTGCCGTGCTCGCGCAGCATCTCGCACCAGGCCATCAGGTTGCCCGGCGTGCCCACCGCGCTGCGGCCCACCGCGTTGCGCCGGCCCACGGTGTCGAGCACGCCTGGCGGCGCCTCGGGGTCGGGCGTGAAGCTGTCGGGGCGGATCGCCGCCGGGCAGCGGGCCTGGCCCTCCAGGATGGTCTGGCTGCCGTCGGCCAGGCGGATGTTGGCGAAGCCCCCGCCCAGGATGCCGACCATCATCGGCTCGACCACCGTCAGCGTGAACAGCGCCGACACCGCCGCATCCACCGCGTTGCCGCCCGCGGCGAGCATCTCCGCGCCGGCCGCGCTGGCCAGTGGATGGTTGGTGACCACCATGCCGCGCGACCCGGTGGCCGGCTGTTTCTCGTTGCTGAAGGGCGTTCCCGCCCGCGCTCGCCAGTGGCTCATGCCGTTCTCCCTGGGGATGGTCCGACGCTGTATGGGGTGCCCGCGCTTCAGCGCTGGCGGGTGAACTTCAGCACGCCCTCGGGGGTTTCGATCAGCAGCCAGGGCTCTTCGAGCCGGATGCCGCTGGCCTGACCGAGCAGCCCCAGGAAGCGCTGCTCCTGGGTCATGGCCGCCGGCGCGCAGGCCATGCGGGTGGTGACCAGCGGGCCGATCGTCAGCCGCCCCTCGCTCACGCGCACCGGACCCATGAACCGGTTGCAGCCGCCCGAGCCGCCGAGCTGTCCGGCCTGCGGGAAGCCCAGGGTGGACTGCAGGCGATCGATCACGCCGCGGCCGGTGATGTCCTCGAGCAGCCACTGCGAGCCCTGCAGCGACGCGAGCAGGGCGGTGGTATCGGGCCGCGCCGCGGGGGCCGCGGGCGCGCCCGCACCCGTGCCCGCACCCGTGCCCGGCGAGGCGGCCCGCTCCAGCGGCGTGCAGGCGGCCGGCAGGGCCGCCGCGAGGAGAAGAAGCGCGAACATCCGGGTGAGGCGCAGGGGCATGGGGATTCTCCGGGTATCGGGCCAGTCTAGAGCAAAGCCCTCACCCGGCCCGGCGCGCCGGGCTTAACTTGACACCCGCAGGCCCCCTCCTTAGGCTGGCGGCCTGCGCCGATTTGACGATCAGCTTGCGGGCGCATAACAAATACGGCTAAAGCGGCGTGGGAAGTCAGTCTTCCCACCAGCCCGACCCGGCCGGATCAGCAAGCGGGTCGGGTTTTTTTTCGTGCAGTCGCGCCGCGTGTCCCAAGCCCCAGCCCCTTCCCCTGCTGCACAGACCGACGCTGCGTCGGTCGGCGTGGTCATGCCCCGGCGCATGCGCTTTGCGCAGCCGCTGGCGCTGGCCAGCGGGGCCAGTCTGGCCGACTACGAACTGGTCTACGAGACCTACGGCGAGCTCAACGCCAGCCGCTCCAATGCGGTGCTGGTGTGCCACGCGCTCAATGCCTCGCACCATGTGGCGGGTGTGCATGCCGACACCCCCGGCAACGAGGGCTGGTGGGACAACATGGTCGGGCCGGGCAAGCCGCTCGACACCCGCCGCTTCTTCGTGGTGGGCATCAACAATCCCGGCAGCTGCTTCGGCTCCACCGGGCCGATGTCGATCAACCCGGCCACCGGCCGGCGCTATGGCCCGGACTTCCCGGTGGTCACCGTGGAAGACTGGGTCCATGCCCAGGCCCGACTGGCCGATGCGCTGGGCATCGAGCGCTTTGCCGCGGTGATGGGCGGCAGCCTCGGCGGCATGCAGGCGCTGGCCTGGGCCACCCTGTACCCGCAGCGGGTGGCCCACTGCATCGCGATCGCCTCCACCCCGCGGCTGTCCGCGCAGAACATCGCCTTCAACGAGGTGGCACGGCGCGCGATCATCACCGATCCCGAGTTCCACGGCGGTCGCTTCTACGACCATGGCGTGGTGCCGCGGCGTGGCCTGCAGGTGGCGCGCATGATCGGCCACATCACCTACCTGTCCGATGACACCATGGCCGAGCGCTTCGGCCGCGCCCGTCGTGGCCGCGCCGAGGGCGACGGCTACGACTTCGGCTTCGAGGTCGAGTTCGAGATCGAGTCCTACCTGCGCTATCAGGGCGAGAAGTTCTCGGCCTACTTCGACGCCAACACCTATCTGCTGATCACCCGGGCGCTCGACTACTTCGACCCGGCCGCGGCCCATGGTGGCGATCTCGCGGCGGCGCTGGCGCCGGCCACCGCTGACTTCCTGATCGCCTCGTTCACCACCGACTGGCGTTTCTCGCCCGCGCGCAGCCGCGAGATCGTGCACGCGCTGCTCGCCAACCGCCGCGCGGTCACCTACGCCGAGATCGACGCGCCGCATGGCCACGATGCCTTCCTGCTCGACGACCCGCAGTACCACTCGGTGGTGCGGGCCTACTTCGAGCGCATCGCGCAGGGGCTGACATGAGCGCGCTGCGCCCTGACCTCGCCCTGATCGCCGGCTGGATCGCGCCCGGCTCGCGGGTGCTCGACCTGGGCTGCGGTGATGGCGCCCTGCTCGACCATCTTCGGCGCGACAAGGGCTGCCAGGGCTATGGCGTGGAGATCGACGATGCCGCGGTGCTTGCCTGCGTGCGGCGCGGCGTCGATGTCATCCAGCGCGACATCGAGGCCGGGCTCGACATGTTCGCCGCCGCGCAGTTCGACCTCGTGGTGTCCTCGATGGCCATCCAGGCCACCCACCGCACCGCCGATGTCCTGCGCGACATGAGCCGCGTGGCCCGCGAGTGCGTGGTCTCGTTCCCCAACTTCGGCCACTGGCGTCATGCCTGGTCGCTGCTGCGCGGCCGCATGCCGATGTCGAGCGAGATGCCCTACCAGTGGTACGACACCCCCAACCTGCATCTGGCCACGCCCCGCGACTTCGAGGACCTGCTCGGCAGTCTCGGGCTGGTGGTGCGGGCCCGTGCCTTCCTGGCCGATGGCCAGCCGGTCAGCGGTCTCGCCGGCTGGCGCGCCACCCAGGCGATCTACCGCTTCTCGTGCGCGCCGGAGGCGGCATGACCCTGCAGCGCTGGCGCGCCGTGCTCGGCTATGGCGGTCTGGTGCCGTTCGTGAGCCTGGCGCTGCTGGTCTGGCTCACCCCGCAGCCGGTGGCCCGCTTCCTGGTCGCCATGCAGCTTGCCTACGGCGCCATGATCCTGTGCTTCGTCGGCGCGGTGCACTGGGGCCGCAGCCTCGGGCCCGACACCGGCCGGGTTGGTGTCGCCACCCTGGTCTGGAGCGTGCTGCCCTCCCTGTGGGCCTGCCTGGCGCTGCTGCTCTCGTACTCGAACCGGCTCGGGCTGATCATGATCGCCGCGGGTCTGGTCCTGGCCTGGCTGCTCGACCGTTTCGTGCTTTTCAAGGCCGAGCGCGAGGCCGACTGGCTTGCCGATTTCATGCGGCTGCGCGCCCGCCTGAGCGCAGTGGCCGTGCTCTGCCTGCTGACCACGCTGGCCTCGCCGGCCTCGGCCTGAGTCGAGCATCCGCGTCGGCGTCACCGGGACGGGGCGGATTACCCCTCAAGATGCACCGAAAGCGGGTTTCGTGCACCATCGCGGGCCTGCCAGGTCCCGTTCTGGTGCGTGCGGCCGTCCCGCACCGGGTTGGCGGGGTCGGCCGATGGATGTCCGCAGCAAAATCCCCGCCGTCTCTCCGTGGCATGCCACTTGCATCGGGGTCGTGTCTTCACTACCGCCGGCCTTGCCGGGAAGGAGTCTGAGTTCATGAATCGTTCCGTCGTTTCGCGCCCGATGGCGGCGCTCGGTGCCGCGTTCGCGCTGGGCGCTTCGCTGCTGGCCGCGCCGGCCCTCGCCCAGGAGAAGGTCCTGCGCATCGCCATGACCGCCGCCGACATTCCGCGCACCCTCGGCCAGCCAGACCAGGGCTTCGAGGGCAACCGGTTCACCGGCATCCCGATGTACGACGCGCTCACGCAGTGGGACCTCAGCAAGACCGATGCGCCCAGCGTGGTGATTCCGGGCCTGGCCCTCTCCTGGGCGGTCGATGCCAAGGAAAAGACCAAGTGGGTGTTCAAGCTGCGCCCCGGCGTGAAGTTCCATGACGGCTCGGCAGTGAACGCCGATGCCATCGTCTGGAATGTCCGCAAGGTGCTCGACAAGGAGGCGCCGCACTTCGACGCCAGCCAGGTGGGCGTCACCGCATCGCGCATGCCCACCCTGCGCAGCGCCCGCAAGATCGATGACCTCACGGTCGAGCTCACCACCAGCGAGCCCGACTCCTTCCTGCCGCTGAACCTCACCAACCTGTTCATCGCGTCGCCGACGCACTGGCAGAAGAAGTTCGACGCCGCCGCCGGCGCCACCCCGGCCGACAAGGCCAAGACCGCCTGGACCGCGTTTGCCGCCGATGCCTCGGGCAGCGGCCCGTTCCGCATGGCCCGCTTCGTGCCGCGCGAGCGTCTCGAGGTGGTGGCCAACAAGGCCTACTGGGATCCCAAGCGCGTGCCGAAGATCGACCGCGTGGTGATGGTGCCCATGCCCGAGGCCAACGCCCGCACTGCGGCCCTGCTCTCGGGTCAGGTCGACTGGATCGAGGCGCCGGCGCCCGACGCCATGCCCACCATCCAGCAGCGCGGCTTCAAGATGTACTTCAACCCGCAGCCGCATGTGTGGCCGTGGCAGCTGTCCTTCGCCGACGGCTCGCCCTGGCTCGACAAGCGGGTGCGCCACGCCGCCAACCTGTGCGTCGACCGCACCGGCCTGCTCAAGCTGCTCGGCGGCATGATGGGCGTGCCCAAGGGCACGGTGCCTCCCGGCCACCCCTGGTGGGGCGACCCGAAGTTCGATATCCGCTATGACCCCGAAGCCGCCCGCAAGCTGATGACCGAAGCGGGTCACAGCGCCGCCAAGCCGCTCAAGGTCAAGGTGCAGATCTCGGCCTCGGGTTCGGGCCAGATGCAGCCGCTGCCGATGAACGAGTTCGTGCAGCAGTCGCTGAAGGCCTGCCACTTCGATGTCCAGTTCGATGTCATCGAGTGGAACACGCTGTTCACCAACTGGCGCAAGGGCGCGAAGGATCCGTCGGCCAACGGCGCCAACGCGATCAATGTCAGCTTCGCCACCATGGACCCGTTCTTCGCGATGGTGCGCTTCACCAGCACCAAGGCCTTCCCGCCGGTCTCGAACAACTGGGGCTATTTCGGCAACGCCGAGATCGACAAGATGATCGCCGACGCCCGCACCAGCTTCGACGAGAAGGCGCGCAACGCGGCCCTGGCCAAGCTGCATGCCCGCATCGTCGAGGAAGCGCCCTTCGTCTGGATCGCCCATGACGTGGGTCCGCGCGCGATGTCGGCCAAGGTCAAGGGCGTGGTCCAGCCCAAGAGCTGGTTCATCGACATCGCCACCATGTCGCTGGACTGACGCAGGCCCTGCCGCCCGCCTGTCGCCACGCCGATGCTTGCCTATCTCGGTCGCCGCGCGTTCTACGCGCTGCCCATCATGCTCGGCGTGGCGCTCTTCTGCTTCCTGCTGGTCCATCTCGCGCCCGGCGATCCGCTGGTGTCGGTGCTGCCGCCCGATGCCTCGGTGGAGCTGCAGCGCCAGCTGATGACCCTCTACGGCTTCGATCGTTCCCTGCCCGAGCAGTTCGTGCGCTGGCTGTGGCGGGCGCTGCAGGGCGATCTCGGCACCTCGATCGCCAGCGGCCGTCCGGTGACCTCCGAGGTCACCAAGGCGGTGGGCAACACCCTCATGCTGGCGGTCTTCGCCACCGCCATCGGCTTCCTGCTCGGATCGCTGTTCGGTTTCGTGGCCGGCTACTTCCGCGACTCCTGGGTCGATCGCGCCGCCTCGGCGCTGTCGGTGCTCGGGGTCAGCGTGCCGCACTACTGGCTGGGCATGGTCCTGGTCATCATCTTCTCGGCCCAGCTCAACTGGCTGCCGGCCACCGGCGCCGGACCTGGCGGCTCGGATGCCTGGGTCTGGAACTGGGAGCACATGCGTCATCTCGTGCTGCCCGCCATCACCATGTCGGTGATCCCCATGGGCATCATCGCGCGCACCGTGCGCGCGCTGGTTGCCGAGATGCTGGCCCAGGAGTTCGTGGTCGGCCTGCGCGCCAAGGGCCTCACCGACCTCGGCGTGTTCCTGCATGTGGTCAAGAACTGCGCGCCCACCGCGCTGGCGGTCATGGGCCTGCAGCTCGGCTACCTGCTCGGTGGCTCCATCCTCATCGAGACCGTGTTCTCCTGGCCGGGCACCGGCTTCCTGCTGAACTCGGCCATCTTCCAGCGCGACCTGCCGCTGCTGCAGGGAACCATCCTGGTGCTGGCGATGTTCTTCGTGCTGCTCAATCTGCTGGTCGATGCGCTGCAGTCGTCGCTCGACCCGAGGATGGCCCGTGGCTGAGTCGGTGGTGAGCGTGCCTGGCGCCGCGGGCGCAACGGCGGCGCCCATGCCCGCGGGCGGCGCGGGCTACTGGACCGGCGTGCTGCGCCGGCTGCTGCGCGACCCGGTCGCGATGGGCGCGCTGCTGGTGATCGCCGCACTGGTGATCATGGCGGTGTTCGCACCCTGGCTCTCGCCGGCCGATCCCTTCGCCTCGGCCATGCTCAAGCGCCTCAAGCCGATCGGCAGCGAGGGCTTCCTCCTCGGCTCCGACGAGCTCGGCCGCGACATGCTCTCGCGCCTCATGCTCGGCGCGCGCCTGTCGCTCTTCATGGGCATCACGCCGGTGATCGCGGCCTTCGTGATCGGCTCGACCATCGGCATCGTGGCCGGCTACGCAGGTGGCGCCGTGAACAGCGTGATCATGCGCACCATCGATGTCTTCTACGCCTTCCCGTCGGTGCTGCTGGCGATTGCCCTGTCGGGCGCGCTCGGCGCGGGCATCGGCAACGCGCTGCTCTCGCTCACCGTGGTGTTCGTGCCGCAGATCGCGCGGGTGGCCGAAAGCGTCACTACCCAGGTGCGCAACCGCGACTTCGTCGAGGCCGCGCGCGCCTCGGGCGCCGGTGCGCTCACCATCGTGCGGGTGCATGTGCTGGGCAATGTGCTCGGGCCGATCTTCGTGTACTCCACCAGCCTCATCTCGGTGTCGATGATCCTCGCCTCGGGCCTGTCCTTCCTGGGCCTGGGCGTGAAGCCGCCGGAGCCGGAGTGGGGCCTGATGCTCAACACCCTGCGCACCGCGATCTACACCCAGCCCTGGGTGGCGGCGCTGCCCGGCGCGATGATCTTCATCACCTCCATCTCCTTCAACCTGCTCTCCGACGGCCTGCGCTCGGCCATGGATGTGAAGCGATGAGCGCGCCGGCGTCCGCATCGATGCCGGCCGGCGAGCGCACGGCGCAACCGCTGCTCACCGTGCGCGGTCTGCTCAAGCACTTCCCGGTGCGCCATCGGGGTGGCGGCGCCGTGGTGCGTGCGGTCGACGGGGTCGACTTCGAGGTGCTGGCGGGCGAGACCCTCGGCGTGGTCGGCGAGTCGGGCTGCGGCAAGTCCACCACGGCGCGGCTGCTGATGTCCCTCATCGAGCCCGGCGCCGGCGAGGTGATCTTCAATGGCCGTCAGGTGGGCTCGCGCGATCTGCCGCTGCGCGAGTACCGCCGTCAGGTGCAGATGGTCTTCCAGGACAGCTACTCGTCGCTGAATCCGCGCATGCCCATCGAGCAGTCGATTGCCTTCGGGCCGCAGGTGCACGGCCTGCCGGCGCGTGCTGCGCTCGCCCGCGCCCGCGACCTGCTCGCCCGGGTGGGTCTCGAGCCCTCGCGCTTTGCGGCCCGCTATCCGCACGAGCTCTCGGGCGGGCAGCGCCAGCGGGTGAACATCGCCCGTGCGCTTGCGCTCGAGCCGCGGCTGGTGATCCTCGACGAGGCGGTGTCGGCGCTCGACAAGTCGGTGGAGGCGCAGGTGCTCAACCTGCTGCTCGACCTGAAGCAGGAGTTCGGCCTCACCTACCTCTTCATCAGCCACGACCTGCATGTGGTGCGCTTCCTGTGCCACCGCGTCATGGTGATGTACCTCGGCCGCGTCGCCGAGATCGGGCCCTCGCGCGCGCTCTATGAGGAGCCTGCCCATCCGTACACCCGGGCGCTGCTCTCGTCCATGCCCTCCATGGACCCCGATCACCGCACCGAGGAGCCGCCGCTCTCGGGTGATCCGCCCAATCCCATCGATCCGCCCTCGGGCTGCCGCTTCCACACCCGCTGCGCGCAGGCGCGCGCGGTCTGCCGCGAGCGCACCCCGGCGCTGAGCGCGCCCGACGGTCTGCGCCGGGTTGCCTGCCTGATCCACGAACCCGACAGCGGCTATGCCGCCTCGCCGGCACTGAGCATCGATGCCTGAGTCCACCGATATTCCCGCGGTCGAGATCAGCGGCCTTACCGTGCGCTTCCTCACCGGGGGCGCGCCGATCGATGCGGTCAACGGCGTGGACCTCTCGGTGCGCCGTGGCGAGGTGGTCGCCCTGATCGGCGAGTCGGGCTCGGGCAAGTCGGTCACGCTGCGCTCGGTGATGGCGCTGCACGCTGCAGCCCGCACCCGCATCGGCGGTTCGGTGAAGGTGGCCGGCCGCGAGGTGCTGACCATGGCTCGACGCGAGCTCGCCGATCTGCGCGGCGCCACGGTGTCCATGATCTTCCAGGAGCCGCTGCTGGCCTTCGACCCGGTCTACACCGTGGGCGAGCAGATCATCGAGACCATCCTGCGCCACGAGAAGGTCGGCCGCGAGGCGGCGCGCGCGCGGGCGCTCGCGCTGTTCGAGCGGGTGCGCATCCCGAGCCCCGAGCGGCGGCTGCAGAACTATCCGCACGAGATGTCGGGTGGCATGCGTCAGCGGGCCATGATCGCGCTCGCGCTGGCCTGCAATCCGCAGGTGCTGCTGGCCGACGAGCCCACCACCGCGCTCGATGCCACGGTGCAGATCCAGATCCTGCTGCTGCTGCGCGAACTGCAGCGCGACCTCGGCCTGGCGATCGTTTTCGTCACCCACGATATCGGCGCGGCGGTGGAGGTGGCCGACCGGGTGGCGGTGATGTATGCCGGCCGTATCGTCGAGACCGGCCCGGTGCGCGAGGTGCTGCGCGCGCCGCGCCATCCCTACACGGTGGCGCTGCTCGGCAGCCGCGTGCACGGCGGCTTCGATCCCGATGCCCGCCTGCCGGTCATCCCGGGCTCCCCGCCCGATTGCTCGGCGCTGCCGCCGGGTTGCGCCTTTGCCGAGCGCTGCTCGCAGGCCCAGGCCGAGTGCCGCACGCGCCAGCCCGAGCCGGTGAGCGTGGGGCCTCAGCATCAGGCCCGCTGCCTGCGGATCAGTGCCGTGGCCTGAGCGCGGCGGGCTGCGGCCCTAGCGCTGGCGCGTGTCGGCCGGGCACGGCATGCTGGGGTCGACCCCAGCAAGGGTTTGCCCGCACTAGGGCACGCCCCATCTCGTGGCCGCCCGCTCAGGCGGTGATATTTCACACATCCTGCGCCGCCTGCGGCCTTGCCCGTCGCGCGCTGCGTCGTCGCAGGCTTCCCCTGACGAGGTCTTCGCCATGTCTCTTGCCGCACTCGATCGCAGCGCGATCGACCTGCAACGCTTCCAGCCCGCCTGGCTCGACACCCCGGCCGCGAACCCTGCCGGCGAAGCCCAGGAGCCGCCGCTGCAGCCGTTGATGTCCGGGCGCAGCTTCGAGGAGATCTTCGGTCCGCCCTCGCCGCTGCTGCTGGCCAAGGCGGTGCCGCCGTCCGGGGGCAAGGCCCCGCCTGCGCCGCCGCCTGGGGTCAAGGCCGGCACGGTCCCTGATCCGGCAGCGGGTAACTGGTTCGTGGGCGTCAAGCTGGGCGCTCAGGACCAGAAGTTCATGATCCCCTGGATCAATCGCAAGCTGGATCTGAACGGATTCGGGCCGGCGCTTGCGGTCTACTTCCCCGAGGCCAAGACCGCCTTCATCACCTCGACCGGCAGCGTCGCGGCTCCCCTCGTCGGCAATGGCATCAGCAAGGGCGCGAGCGCCCTGGGCCTGGACCCGGCACTGGGTCGGCTGAAGTATGTCGCCACCTACAACCATGAGATGAACACCTGGCAGCTCGGTGTCGGCAACAGCGTCATGCACCAGGGTTACGGCTACTTCTACAACGCCAGGGTCAGCCCTGACGGGCTTGCTGCGGCGACTGCCAAGTCCCTGAAGTCGCAGGGCAAGGACATCCCGGTTGGCACCCTCAATTTCGGCGTCATCCAGAGCCCTCGCTGCGACGAGAAGACCACATCGCCCATCCTGAACAGCCGCGGCCAGCGGACCGGGACCACCATGGAGCCCGGCGTCCTTTCGCGCGCCGCCACCGGTGTGGGTCTGCAGGCCCAGCTTGTCGCGCGCGACGGCCAGCTCGGTGTCAAGTTCGGGCGGTTCGACAACGTCATGCCATTGGCGATTTTCGAGGGGGCCACGGCAGCGGCTTCCTCGCTGCTCAGCAACAGCGACAACATTGCCTGCAAGGCCAAGCAGACCGTCAGCGAGTCGGCGACCGCCATCCATCAGGCACTCGCTTCACGGCTCAAGCCTGACCAGATCGTCACCTTCGGCGCTGGGGCGGCGGGCCTGGTCTGGGCCATCATGCAGGCAGTGGGCAGCGGCGAGCTGCGGCATGGACTCTGAGTGATCCAGGCAGTGCGCTCCCCGGGCCTCCTGCCGCCCGCGCGCAGATGGTCAGATCTCTGTCTAACGACCCCCTCGCCCCTTCAACTGCCGCGCCAGCCGCTCCCGGATCACCGGTGAGGCCAGGCTGGTCTGCGTGGCGCGGCGCAGGGTGAGCTCATCGTAGCGGCCGGCGGCCACCTGCGCGAGATGACGCTTCATCTCGCGCACCGCCACCGGTTCGGTCTGCAGCGCGGCCTGCAGGTAGGCATCCACGCGCGCGGCCAGCGCATCGGCCGGCACCGCCTCCGTGAGAAAGCCGATGCGCAGCATCTCCTCGCTCTCGAGGGTCATGCCGGTGAGAAAGAGCTTCTGCGCCGCGGGCAGGCCCAGACGGGTCACATAGCGCCGCAGCCCGCCCGGGTAGTAGTGCAGCCCGAACTTTGCTGCCGGCATGAACATCCGGCAGCCCTGCGGTCCCAGCCGGATGTCGCAGGCCAGGGCGAGGTCGGTGGCCCCGCCGTAGACGCTGCCGTTCATCGCGGCCACGGTCAGGAAGGGCAGCTGCTCCAGGGTGTCGAGCATGCGCTCGAGCCGGTCGTCCAGGTCCGAGAGGATCGCCTCCAGCGTGTAACCCGAGCTGAAGCTGCGCTCGCCGGTGCCGGTGATCACCAGCACCCGGATGGCCGGGTCGGCCGCCAGTTCGCCGAACCAGCGGGTCATCGCATCGAGGTCGGCGGGGTCCAGACGGTTGTGCTCGGCCGCGCGGTCCAGACGCAGCTGCGCCACGCCGCCCGCCACATGCACCTTCGGCGCGCCGGCGTGAGCGGCGAGCGGCCGCTCGGCCTGCGCGGGCGCGGGCCACAGGGGGGCTGGGATGGGTGGCAGGGCGGTATCGGTCATCGTGACGGCCGGAAGAAAGACCGGGCCGATGGTAGCCCAGCGGCCTGCGCCGAGGCGAACGCGGTAAGCTAGCGGGTTATCCCCACTCAATTCACCGCAGGCAGGCCGCGCGCCTGCCGGAAGCATTCGCCATGGCCCAGTACGTCTACACCATGAACCGCGTCGGCAAGACCGTGCCGCCGAAGCGTCAGATCCTCAAGGACATCTCGCTGTCGTTCTTCCCGGGCGCCAAGATCGGCGTGCTCGGCCTGAACGGCGCGGGCAAGTCCACGCTGCTCAAGATCATGGCCGGCATCGACACCGACATCGAAGGGCAGGCCACCCCCATGCCCGGCCTGAAGATCGGCTATCTGCCGCAAGAGCCGCAGCTCGATGCCGCCAAGACCGTGCGCGAGGAGGTCGAGGCCGGACTGGGCGAGGTGATGCAGGCCAAGGACAAGCTCGACGCCATCTATGCCGCCTATGCCGAGCCCGATGCCGACTTCGATGCGCTCGCCGCCGAGCAGGCCAAGTACGAGGCCATCCTCGCCACCGCCGGCGCCGACACCGAGCAGCAGATGGAGGTGGCGGCCGACGCGCTGCGCCTGCCGCCCTGGGATGCGGTCATCGGCAATCTGTCCGGCGGCGAGAAGCGCCGCGTGGCGCTGTGCAAGCTGCTGCTGTCGCGGCCCGAAATGCTGCTGCTCGACGAGCCCACCAACCACCTCGATGCCGAGAGCGTCGACTGGCTGGAGCTGTTCCTGCAGAAGTTTCCGGGCACCGTGGTGGGCGTCACCCACGACCGCTACTTCCTCGACAACGCCGCCGAGTGGATCCTCGAGCTCGACCGCGGCGCCGGTATCCCCTGGAAGGGCAACTACAGCTCCTGGCTCGACCAGAAGCAGACCCGCCTGAAGCAGGAGGAGTCCTCCGAGAGCGCCCGCCAGAAGGCCCTGAAGAAGGAGCTGGAGTGGGTGCGGCAGAACCCCAAGGGCCGGCAGGCCAAGAGCAAGGCCCGACTGACCCGCTTCGAGGAACTGGCCAGCCACGAGTACCAGAAGCGCAA
>CAIZPE010000061.1 GCA_903934795.1 uncultured bacterium
CCTGCTTTCGTTCGAGCAGCGGCCCACCGTGCTCGATGACATCTGGCTGCCGGGCGCGTTGTTTCGTGGCCTGAGCGCCGAGCGTCTCGGCGCCTCGGTCGGGCCGCTCTACGGCCTGTTCGAGTCCGAGTTCGGCGTGCGCATGATCCGCGCCGCCGAGCAGCTTCGTGCGGTGGCCGCCGATCGTGAGGCCGCCACGCTGCTGGGCGTGGCGCCGGGCTCGCCGCTGCTGCAGGCCGAGCGGGTCACCTACACCTACCAGGACCGGCCGGTCGAAGTGCGTCGCGGCCGCTATGTCACCGATGCCTTCCACTACCGCAGCGCGCTCGGCTGATGCTGCCCGTGAACCGGACCCGGACCCCGGGCACTGCATTGGTGCGGCGCGCAAAAATGCTTCAGAATACGACCGCCTTTTTGTTGCACCGTTCGAATCTCCGTCCCCGATGAGGCACTGATGTCAGAACTCGCAGGAAACAAGGGGCCGCGGGCCCGTCCTCAATTCCGGAACATCCACGTCTCGCAGATCCTCCAGTACCGTCTCCCCGCCGCCGGGGTCATCTCGATCCTTCACCGGGTCAGCGGCGCGCTCATGTTCCTGGTCGGCCTGCCCTTCGCGCTCTATCTGTTCCAGCAGAGCATCACCTCCGAGATCAGCTTCGATGCCTACCGCGCCATCGTCGGATCGGTGCCGGGCAAGCTGGTCATCCTGGTGCTGAGCTGGGCCTACCTGCACCACTTCTGCGCCGGCATCCGCTACCTGCTGCTCGACCTGCACATGGGTACCGCCAAGGAGCAGGCGCGCACCTCGGCCACGATCGCCATGGGCGCAAGCCTTTTCCTCACCGCGCTGGTCGCGCTCAAGCTCTTCGGGGTGTTCTGACATGACCACCAAGCGAATCGTCGTCGGGGCCCACTACGGCATGCGCGACTGGCTCGGCCAGCGCGTGACCGCGGTGCTGCTCGCGGTCTACACCCTGGTGCTGCTGGTGTCTTTGCTCACCCTGCCCGAGCTGAGCTACGGCACCTGGGCAGGGCTGTTCGCCAGCGGCTGGATGAAGGTGCTCACGCTGCTGGCGCTGCTCTCGCTGGTCTACCACGCCTGGATCGGCGTGCGGGACATCTACATGGACTACATCAAGCCCACCGGCGTGCGCCTCGTGCTGCAGGTGGGCACCATCGTGCTGCTGGCCGGCTATGCCTGCTGGGCGGTCCTGATCCTCTGGAGAGTCTGAGATGGCCGAAGTCCTCAACAACCTGGCCAACAACCTGCCGCGACGCAAGTTCGACGCGGTGATCATCGGTGCCGGTGGTTCCGGCATGCGCTGCTCGTTGCAGCTCGCCGAGGCCGGCTACAGCGTGGCCGTGCTCTCGAAGGTGTTCCCCACCCGCTCACATACCGTGGCGGCGCAGGGCGGCATTGGCGCCTCGCTCGGCAACATGAGCGAGGACAACTGGTACTGGCACATGTTCGACACCGTGAAGGGGTCCGACTACCTCGGTGACCAGGACGCGATCGAGTTCATGTGCCGTGAGGCACCCAAGGTGGTCTACGAGCTCGAGCACTTCGGCATGCCGTTCGACCGCAACCCCGACGGCACCATCTACCAGCGTCCGTTCGGCGGTCACACCGCCAACTTCGGCGAGAAGCCGGTGCAGCGCGCCTGCGCTGCGGCCGATCGCACCGGCCATGCGCTGCTGCACACCCTGTACCAGCGCAATGTGCGCGCCCGCACCCAGTTCTTCGTCGAGTGGATGGCGCTGGACATCCTGCGCAACGCCGAGGGCGACTGCGTCGGCGTGATCGCCCTCGAGATGGAGACCGGCGAGGTCATGATCCTCGAGTCCAAGGTCACCGTCTTCGCCACCGGTGGCGCCGGGCGCATCTGGGCGGCCTCCACCAATGCCTTCATCAACACCGGTGATGGCATGGGCATGGCGGCGCGCGCCGGCATTCCGCTGGAAGACATGGAGTTCTGGCAGTTCCACCCCACCGGCGTGGCCGGTGCCGGCGTGCTCATCACCGAAGGCGTGCGCGGCGAAGGCGGCATCCTGCTGAACAAGCACGGCGAGCGCTTCATGGAGCGCTACGCGCCCACCCTCAAGGACCTCGCCCCGCGCGACTTCGTCTCGCGCTCGATGGACCAGGAGATCAAGGAAGGCCGCGGCGCGGGCCCCGATGGCGATTACGTGCTGCTCAAGCTCGATCACCTCGGCGCCGACACCATCATGAAGCGGCTGCCCTCGATCCGCGAGATCGCGATCAAGTTCGCCAACGTCGATCCGATCAAGGACCCCATCCCGGTGGTGCCCACCATTCACTACCAGATGGGTGGCATACCCACCAACTTCCATGGTCAGGTGGTGGTGCCCCGCAACGGCAACCCCAACAGCGTGGTCCAGGGTCTGTATGCCATCGGCGAGTGCGCCTGCGTGTCGGTGCACGGCGCCAACCGGCTGGGCACCAACTCGCTGCTCGACCTGGTGGTCTTCGGTCGCGCCGCCGGCAATCACATCGTCTCCAGCCGCCTGAAGGACGAGGCCCACAAGCGCCTGCCCGATGACGCCGGCGATGCCACCCTGGCGCGCCTGGCCCGCCTCGATGGCTCCTCCGGCGGCGAGAACACCCAGGTGGTGGCCGACGAGATCCGCCGCACCATGCAGGCCCACTGCGGCGTGTTCCGTACTTCCGAGCTGCTCAGCCAGGGTGCCGAGCGCATCCTCGAGCTCGATGCGCGCGCCCAGCACATCCACCTCAAGGACAAGAGCAAGGTCTTCAACACCGCCCGCGTCGAGGCGCTGGAGCTGGCCAACCTCACCGAGACCGCGAAGGCCACCATCGTGTCGGCCGAGGCCCGCAAGGAGAGCCGCGGGGCACATGCCCACCGCGACTTCCCCAACCGCGACGACGCCAGCTGGATCCGCCACACCCTGTGGTTCTCCGAGGGCAATCGCCTCGACTACAAGCCCGTGAACATGAAGCCGCTCACGGTCGAGACCTTCGAGCCCAAGGCCCGCACCTTCTGAGAAAGCCGCCACCGACATGAGCGCCACCATCGAAGCCCCTGTCGCCGCGCCCGCCGCGGCCGCCACCCGTGTGGTCAAGTTCTCGATCTACCGCTACGACCCTGACAAGGACGAGCGGCCGTACATGCAGAACATCGAGGTCGAGCTGCTGCCCACCGACAAGATGCTGCTCGACGCGCTGATGCGTATCAAGCAGACCACCGATGACTCGGTGTCGTACCGCCGCTCATGCCGCGAGGGGGTGTGCGGCTCTGACGCCATGAACATCAATGGCAAGAACGGGCTGGCCTGCATCACCAACCTGCGCGACCTCAAGCAGCCGATCGTGCTCAAGCCGCTGCCGGGTCTGCCGGTGGTGCGAGACCTGATCGTCGACATGACGCAGTTCTTCAAGCAGTACCACTCGATCAAGCCCTTCCTGATCAACGACACCCCGCCGCCCGAGAAGGAGCGCCTGCAAAGCCCCGAAGAGCGCGAGGAACTCGACGGGCTCTACGAGTGCATCCTGTGCGCCTGCTGCTCCACCTCCTGCCCCTCGTTCTGGTGGAACCCCGACAAGTTCGTGGGGCCGGCCGGTCTGCTGCAGGCCTACCGGTTCATCGCCGACAGTCGTGATCAGGCCACCTCCGAGCGGCTCGACAACCTTGAAGATCCCTACCGCCTGTTCCGCTGCCACACCATCATGAACTGCGTCGATGTCTGCCCGAAGGGTCTGAACCCTACCCGCGCGATCGGCAAGATCAAGGAACTGATGGTCCGCCGGGCCGTCTGACCCCGGCCCCTCTCAGTGTCCCGCTTCCCCGCCCGCTGCCTGCGTCGCTCGTCGCCCCACCATGCCCTCTGACCTGCACAGCGACATCACCGACTCGAGCGCCGCCGGCGGGCCGATCGATGCCGGCGGGCCGAGCGCCGCCGGCGGGCTGATCGATGCCGCGCGGCGGCGCCGGCTGCGCTGGCGCTCGCGCCGCGGTCTGCTTGAAAACGATCTGATGCTCACCCGATTCTTCGATCGGTACGAGCACTCGCTTTCCGATGATGATGTCGCCGGGCTCGACCAGTTGCTCGACGCGCCCGACAATGAACTGCTCGATCTGATCCTCGCCCGCACCGAACTGCAGGGCGAGGCCGCCACGCCGGCTGCGGTGCGCGTTCTCGCGCAACTGCGCCAGCTCTGACCGAACTCCGCCTTCGCCCAACCGACCGATCCAGGGGACCTCCGCCATGACCACGCAGCAGAAAGCCACACTCTCGTTCTCGGATGGCACGCCCTCCGTCGAGTTTCCGGTCTACCCGGGCACGGTGGGTCCTGATGTCGTCGACATCCGCAAGCTCTACGGGGCAAGCGGGAAGTTCACCTTCGACCCCGGCTTCCTGTCCACCGCCTCGTGCGAATCGAAGATCACCTACATTGACGGCGACAAGGGCGAGCTGCTCTACCGCGGCTACCCGATCGAGCAGCTCGCGGTGAACTGCGACTATCTCGAGACCTGCTACCTGCTGCTCAACGGCGACCTGCCCAACATCGCCCAGAAGAAGGACTTCGTGCGCCGGGTGACCATCCACACCATGGTCCACGAGCAGATGACCCGCTTCTTCCAGGGCTTCCGTCGTGACGCGCACCCGATGGCGGTGCTGGTGGGCTGCGTGGGCGCGCTCTCGGCCTTCTACCACGACTCCCTCGACATCCAGAACCCCGAGCACCGCTTCATCTCGGCCATCCGCCTGGTGGCCAAGATGCCCACGCTGGTGGCCATGGCCTACAAGTACTCCACGGGCCAGCCGTTCATGTACCCGCGCAACGAGCTCTCCTACTCGGCGAACTTCATGCGCATGATGTTCGGCACCCCCTGCGAGGACTACCACCCCAATGAAGTCCTGGTGCGCGCGCTCGATCGCATCCTGATCCTGCACGCCGATCATGAGCAGAACGCCTCCACCTCCACCGTGCGGCTGGCCGGCTCCTCGGGCGCGAACCCCTTCGCCTGCATCGCCGCCGGCATCGCCACCCTGTGGGGCCCGGCCCACGGCGGCGCCAACGAGGCCTGCCTCGAGATGCTCGATGACATCCAGGCCCAGGGCGGCGTGGCGCGCATCGGCGAGTTCGTGGCCAAGGTCAAGGACAAGAATTCCTCAGTGAAGCTCATGGGCTTCGGGCACCGGGTCTACAAGAACTACGATCCGCGCGCCAAGCTCATGCGCGAGACCTGCTACGAGGTGCTCGGCGAGCTCGGCCTGGAGAACGACCCTTCGTTCGCGCTGGCCATGGCGCTCGAAAAGATCGCCCTCGAGGACGACTACTTCGTGCAGCGCAAGCTCTACCCGAACGTCGACTTCTACTCGGGCATCGTGCAGAAGGCGCTGGGCATCCCCACCTCGATGTTCACCTGCATCTTCGCGCTGGCCCGCACCGTCGGCTGGATCGCGCAGTGGAACGAGATGATCTCCGACCCTGACCAGAAGATCGGCCGTCCGCGTCAGCTCTTCACCGGCGCCACCCGGCGCGATGTCCAGGCGATCGGCAATCGCTGATCCGGCCTGAATCCGGGCCCGGCGTGAGCCCGGGCCCAGGAAAGACAAAGGGCGCCCTAGGGCGCCCTTGTTGCTGAAGGGCGCGCAGGCGTCAGCGCAGCGACTGGTTGATCCGCTCCAGCGCCGCCGAGCCCGGACACAGCTGCGCCGCGCCCATGGTGTTGAAGGGCCTGGCCGGTGTGCTCAGATGGGCATGCAGGTCCTGGGCTTGCGGATCGACATAGAGCAGACCGGTGACCACCTCGCCGCGGGCCTGGTGGGTGGCGATATAGGACATCGCGCCCAGCCGGTCGGTGGCGTCATAGTCGGTGGCGATCTTGCGCAGCCGCAGCACCGAACCGTCGTGCTGGGTGACCTCGGTGACCTCGCCCGGGGCGTAGGCTGCGGTGATTTCCGAGCGGCGCGGCATGAAGTCGATCTTGTTGACCGCCTCGTTGTGCTCGCGCACATAGTCGTAGCTCTTGGTGCTGCCGGCGTGGTTGTTGAAGGCCACGCAGGGGCTGACCACATCGATGAAGGCCGCCCCGGGATGCGCGAGCGCCGCCTTGATCAGCGGCACGAGCTGCTCCTTGTCGCCCGAGAAGCTGCGGCCCACGAAGGTCGCCCCGAGCTGCAGCGCCATGGCCACCAGGTCGATGGGCGAGTCGCTGTTGACGATGCCCTTCTTCGACTTGGAGCCCTGGTCGGCGGTGGCCGAGAACTGACCCTTGGTGAGACCGTAGACGCCGTTGTTCTCGACGATGTAGGTCATGTTCACGCCGCGGCGCATGGCGTGCGCGAACTGCCCCAGGCCGATCGAGGCGGAGTCGCCGTCGCCTGACACGCCCAGGTAGATCAGCTCGCGATTGGCGAGGTTGGCGCCGGTGAGCACCGAGGGCATGCGGCCGTGCACGGTGTTGAAGCCATGCGAGTTGCCGAGGAAGTAATCGGGCGTCTTCGACGAGCAGCCGATGCCCGAGAGCTTGGCCACGCGGTGCGGCTCGATGCTGAGGTCCCAGCAGGCCTGGATGATGGCCGCCGAAATCGAATCGTGGCCGCAGCCGGCGCACAGGGTGGAGATCTTGCCCTCGTAGTCGCGGCGGGTGTAACCGAGCGAGTTGTAGGGCAGGGTGGGGTGATGGAGCTGGGGTTTGGTGATGTAGGTCATCGCGTGCCCTGGTGTGCGTGCGGTGTGCCGGCTCAGGCAGCCTTGCCGCGGGTGATCGGCTCGACATTGCTGCCGCGGATGCGGTCGCCGATCTCGCGCACGATGAACCGGGCGGTGATCGGCGTGCCGTCGAAGTGCAGGATGGGCACCACGGCGGCCGGGGATGCATCGAGTTCGTTGATCAGCATCGAGCGCAGCTGGCCGTCGCGGTTCTGCTCCACGACGAACACGGTGTCGTGATCCTCGAGGAATCGCTCGACCGCGGCGTCGAAGGGAAAGCCGCGCACCCGCAGCAGGTCGGCATGAACGCCATCGGCCTCGAGCACATCGCTGGCCTCGGCCATGGCCGGGCTGGTCGAGCCGAAGTAGATCACCCCGAAACGGGTCTTCTGCGAGGCCGGCTTGAGCACCGAGGGCGGCACCAGCTTGCGGGCGGTCTCGAACTTGCGCAGCAGCCGGGTGACATTCTCGACATAGTCGGGCCCCGCCTCGGAGTAGCGCGCGAAGCGGTCCTTGGTGGTGCCGCGGGTGAAGTAGGCGCCGCGGTTGGGGTGCGTACCCGGGTAGGTGCGGTAGGGGATACCGTCGCCGTCGACATCGTTGTAGCGGCCGAAGACCTGGCCGGCCTCGAGCTGCTCGTGGGTCATGACCTTGCCGCGGTCGAACTCGCGGGCATCGTCCCAGACAAAGGGCTGGGTGAGGCGCTGGTTCATGCCGATGTCGAGGTCGGTCATGACGAACACCGGGGTCTGCAGCCGGTCGGCGAGGTCGAGCGCCAGCGCCGAGAACTCGAAGCACTCGTGCGGATCCTCGGGCAGCAGCAGCACATGCTTAGTGTCGCCGTGCGAGGCATAGGCGCAGGCGAAGAGGTCGGCCTGCTGGGTGCGGGTGGGCATGCCGGTGGAGGGGCCGCCGCGCTGCACATCGATGATGGTGACCGGGATCTCGGCGAAGTAGGCCAGGCCGATGAACTCGGTCATCAGCGAGATGCCGGGGCCCGAGGTGGCGGTGAAGGCTCGCGCGCCGTTCCAGCCGGCGCCCACCACCATGCCGATCGAGGCCAGCTCGTCTTCGGCCTGCACGATCGCAAACCGGTTCTCGCCGGTCTCCTTGTCGACCCGCAGGCGCGAGCAATAGTTCTGGAAGGCCTCGGCCACTGACGAGGACGGGGTGATCGGGTACCAGGCGCACACGCTGGCGCCACCGTAGACGCAGCCCAGCGCGGCGGCGGCGTTGCCGTCGATGAAGATCTTCTCGCCGACATTGTCGGCACGGCGCACCTTCAGATCGCAGGCATCGGCCAGATGCTGCGCGGCGTACTCGTAGCCTTTGCGGAAGGCGTCGAGGTTGGGCTCCATCAGCTTCTGCTTGCCCTTGTACTGCTCGCCCAGCAGCCTGGGCACCACATCGGGTTCGATCTCGAGCATGCAGGCCAGCGCGCCCACGTACATGATGTTCTTGAGCAGCTGGCGCTCCCGCGGATCCTGGTAGGCCGCGTTGCACATCTCGGTGAGCGGCACGCCGATCACATGCACATCGGCACGCACGCGGCCCGGCGCCAGCGGCCGGGTGCTGTCATAGAACAGGTAGCCGCCCGGCTCGATCTCGGCGATGTCCTTGTCCCAGGTCTGCGGGTTCATGGCGACCATCATGTCGACGCCGCCGCGTCGGCCGAGGTAGCCCTTCTCGGTCACCCGAACCTCGTACCAGGTGGGCAGACCCTGGATGTTCGACGGGAAGATGTTGCGCGGGCTGACCGGCACGCCCATGCGCAGGAAGCTCTTGGCGAACATCTCGTTGGCCGATGCCGAGCCGGAGCCGTTGACATTGGCGAACTTGATCACGAAGTCGTTGATGCCGGCGATGCGGCGGGGAGCAGGTGCGTTCATGGCTCAGGCTGCCTTTCGCTGGGGCGTCCGGCATCCCGGGCCGGCGTGGGTCGTGGTCAGCAGGAACTTGTGCATGTCCCAGGCGCCGGTGGGGCAGCGCTCGGCGCACAGGCCGCAGTGCAGGCACACATCCTCGTCCTTGACCATCACGCGGCCGGTCTTCAGGTCGGGCGACACATACAGGCTCTGGTCGGTGTGACGGGCCGGCGCGCGCAGCCGGGTGCGCAGGTCGGCTTCCTCGCCGTTGGCGGTGAAGGTGATGCAGTCGGTGGGGCAGATGTCGACGCAGGCATCGCACTCGATGCACTGGCCGGCGTTGAACACCGTCTGCACATCGCAGTTCAGGCAGCGCTGCGCCTCCTTCAGGGCGGTGGCGGGGTCGAAGCCGAGTTCCACCTCGACCTTGATGTCGCGCAGCGCCTTGTTGATGTCGCGCCAGGGCACCTTGTTGCGGGCTTCGGGCGCCACCTCGTTGTCGTAGCTCCACTCGTGGATGCCCATCTTCTGGGACACGAGATTGACGCCCGGCGCGGGGCGCTCGCGGACATCCTCGCCGTTGAGGAAGCGGTCGATCGACACGGCGGCATCATGGCCATGGGCCACGGCCCAGATGATGTTCTTGGGGCCCAGGGCCGAATCGCCGCCGAAGAACACCCGCGGCAGGGTGGACTGGAGCGTGACCTGGTCGAGCACCGGCATGCCCCAGCGGTCGAACTCGATGCCGGTATCGGCCTCGATCCAGGGGAAGGCGTTCTCCTGGCCGACCGCGATCAGGACATCGTCGCACTCGACGATCGTGTCGGGCTCGCCGGTGGGCACGAGGTTGCGACGGCCCTTGGCGTCGTACTCGGCGCGCACCTTCTCGAAGCTCATCCCGGTGAGGCGGCCGTTGTCGTGGAGGAAGGCCTTGGGCACCAGGAAGTTGAGGATGGGGATGCCCTCGTGGATGGCGTCTTCCTTCTCCCAGGGCGAGGCCTTCATCTCGTCGTAGCCGGAGCGCACGATCACCTTGACGCTGTCGCCGCCGAGGCGGCGGGCGGTGCGGCAGCAGTCCATGGCGGTGTTGCCGCCGCCCAGCACGATCACGCGCCGGCCGATCTTCTCGACATGGCCGAAGGACACCGAGGAGAGCCACTCGATGCCCACACGGATGTTGGCCGCCGCTTCCTGGCGACCGGGCAGGTCGAGGTCGCGGCCGCGCGGCGCGCCGGAGCCCACGAACACCGCGTCGTAGCCCTCGGCGAGCAGCGACTTCATGGAGCTGATCTCCACGCCGGCGCGAAACGCCACGCCCAGACTCAGCACATAGCCGGTCTCCTCGTCGATCACCTCGGCGGGCAGACGAAAGCGCGGAATCTGCGAGCGGATCATGCCGCCGGCGCGGGTGTCTCGATCAAACACCGTCACCTGATAGCCGAGCGGGGCGAGGTCGCGGGCCACGGTGAGCGAGGCCGGCCCGGCGCCCACGCAGGCGATGCGCCGGCCGTTGGGCCGTGCCGCCGGCGGCGGCAGGCGCGCCGAGATGTCGTCCTTGAAATCGGCGGCCACCCGTTTCAGGCGGCAAATGGCCACCGGTTCGGGCCGCTCCTGCTGCGCTTCCACGACGCGGCCGCGTCGGCAGGCGGGTTCACAGGGCCG
>CAIZPE010000062.1 GCA_903934795.1 uncultured bacterium
ACCATCACCGGGGTGCCCGCGGGCACGCCGAGTGCATTGTCGCCTTCGGGCACCAGCACCTGCACCGGCTCGGGGTTCTGCGGCACACCCCGATGGAACTCCATGAAGTAGGCCTTGCCATCGCGACGGATGACCAGCCGCAGCCACTTGGAGAGGCCGTTCACGCATGACACACCCACGCCGTGCAGGCCGCCCGACACCTTGTAGCTGTTCTGGTCGAACTTGCCGCCGGCGTGCAGCTCGGTCATGACGATCTCGGCGGCGCTGCGCTTGGGATCGTTGCGGTCGTCCCACTTGATGCCGGTGGGAATACCGCGGCCGTTGTCGGTGACCGAGATGGAGTTGTCGGTGTGGATGGTGACCACGATCTCGTCACAGTGGCCGGCGAGCGATTCATCGATGGCGTTGTCCACCACCTCGAAGACCAGGTGATGCAGCCCGGTGCCGTCGGAGGTGTCGCCGATGTACATGCCCGGGCGCTTGCGCACCGCTTCCAGGCCCTCGAGGATCTGGATGGAGGTGGAATCGTAGCTCTTGGCGGCGTCGCTCATTCGGTGCGGTGTCCTGCGTGGTGAGACAGCCCGGCACATGGCCGGGGGGATGGATCAGGATTCAGGAAACGGAAACGGTGAAACGGGAGCCGTGCTCGCGGATACCGGCGACCGCGCTCAGATGCGCATCGGCATGACCACATACTTGAAGCTGTCATCGCCCGGCACGGTGAGCAGCGCGCTGCTGTTGGCGTCACCGAAGTCGATGGCCACCTGATCGCACTTCAGGTTGCCGAGCACATCCTGCAGGTAACCCACATTGAAGCCCACCTCGAGCGCATCGGAGGTGTAGTCGACCTCGAGTTCATCGATGGCCTCTTCCTGCTCGGCGTTGCTGGTCTGCACGCGCAGCGTGCCGGCGGTGAGCGCCAGTCGTACCCCCCGGAACTTGTCGGAGGTGAGGATGGAGGCTCGTCCGAGCGACGCCGCCAGGGCCTCGCGGGAGATGAGCGCGCGCCGCCGATAACCGGTGGGAATGACGCGCTGGTAGTCCGGGAACTTGCCCTCGACCAGCTTGCTCAGCATCTCGACCTCGCCGAAGCGCAGGCGCACCTGGTTGGCGGCGACATCGATCTGCACCGGCTCGTCGTTGTCGGCGAGCAGCCGCTGCAGTTCGAGCACGGTCTTGCGCGGGATGATCACCTCGTTGCGGGCGAGCTGAGCCCCTTCGAGCGTGGTGTGGCAGTAGGCCAGACGGTGGCCGTCGGTGGCGATGACGCGCACGACATCACCCTCGGTGACCAGCAGCAGACCGTTGAGGTAGTAGCGGATGTCCTGCTGCGCCATGGCGAAGTGCACCATCTGGAAGAGGTGCTTGAGCTGACGCTGCGGCAGCGCGAACGAGGCGCTGAAGCTCTCGTTGACCGCCACCGTGGGGAACTCCTCGGCGCCGAGAGTCTGCAGCGCGAAGCGGCTCTTGCCAGCCTGGATGGTGGCTTTGCGCTGGGTGACCGAGAGGCTCACCTCGGGGCCTTCCGGCAGCGCGCGCAGGATGTCCAGAAGCTTGCGGGCCGAGACCGTGGTGGCGCCTTCATCGGCTCCCGAGCCGAGCGAGGCCGTGGTCCTGATCTGGATCTCGACATCGGTGGCCAGGAAGGAGACCTCTTCGCCACGCTTGCTGAGCAGCACATTGGCAAGGATGGGCAGGGTGTGGCGGCGCTCGACGATGCCGGCCACGGTGGTCAGCGGCTTGAGGATCGCGTCTCGGGTGGCTCTTAGGTATTGCATTGTCTTATCTCTTCCTGTTGTTGTTCATGAGGAAGCGGCAACGCTGTGGACAACCAGCGCAGATGCAGCACCGGCGCGGCTCGCCGGGCAATGACATGGGGTGGACAAGCCGGTTCGGCGATTGTGGGCAACCCGGGGACGGGCGGCCGCGGCCGGAAAACCCGCGAGTTGTGCACACTGGCTCAAGCCGATGTGCACGGGTTTCGCACAGGCCCGGCGGACTCGGCGGGTGGCGGTGCTGGAGCGGTGTGCCGGCTTCATCCGCGCAGGGTCTGTTCGAGGACATGGATCTGGTGGTTCAGATCGGTGTCGTGCTGGCGCTGCTCGGCGATCTTGCGCACCGCATGCAGCACCGTGGTGTGGTCGCGCCCGCCGAAGGCTTCGCCGATTTCCGGCAGGCTCTTCTGGGTGAGCTCCTTGGCCAGGTACATGGCCACCTGCCGCGGCAGCACGATGTGTGCATGGCGGCGCTTGCCGTACATCTCGGCAACCTTGGTCTTGTAGAAATCGGCCACGGTCTTCTGGATGAACTCGACCGAGATCTGCCGGCGGTTCAGCGCCAGCAGGTCTTCCAGCGCCTCCTTGGCGAGCTCGAGCGACACCGGCCGCTCGCGAAAGCCGGCATAGGCCACCACCCGCAGCAGCGCGCCTTCCAGCTCGCGCACATTGCTGCGCAGGTGCTTGGCGATGAAGAAGGCGACATCCTCGGGCAGTGCCGCACCCTGCTGCTCGGCCTTCTTGAGCAGGATGGCCACCCGCATCTCGAGCTCGGGCGGCTCGATGGCTACGATGAGACCGGAGTCGAAGCGCGAGATCAGCCGCTCTTCGAGCCCGGCGATCTCCTTGGGATAGGTATCGCAGGTGATGATGATCTGGCGACGGGCCGCGTAGAGCGCGTCGAAGGTGTAGAAGAACTCCTCCTGCGTGCGCGGCTTGCCCGAGAGGAACTGGATGTCGTCGATCAGCAGCAGGTCGAGCGACTGGTAGTACTGCTTGAGGTCCTCGGAGGTCTTGCGCTGGATGGCGCGGACCATCTCGTCAAAGTATTCCTGCGCGTGGATGTAGCGCACCCGCGCGCTGGCGCTGCGCTCCATGAAGGCGTTGCCCACCGCGTGCATGAGGTGGGTCTTGCCAAGCCCCACACCGCCGTAGAGGAAGAGCGGGTTGTAGGTGGCCGGGCGCTCGACCACCTGCAGCGCGGCTGCGCGGGCCATCTGGTTGGCCTTGCCGGTGACGAAGTTGTCGAAGGCCAGGTCGGGCCGCAGGCGGGTGCGGTCATTGGCCAGGGGTACCAGCACCGGCGCGGTCTCGGGGGCTGCGTCGGGTAGCGCGCCATCGGGCGCGCCGGTGGCCACCGCCTGACGCAGCGCGCCTGCCGCGGGCCGGGGCGCGGCCTGGCGGGCAGGCTCGGTGCTTGCCAGCAGCTCGAACTCCACGCGGGTGTCGGGCCCGAAGATCTCGGTGGCGAGCTGGCCGATGCGCGAGCCGTACTGGCTACGGACCCAGTTCAGCTTGAACTGGTTGGGCAGACCCAGGCGCAGCAGACCACTGGCGGGTTCATGGCCCAGACAGACCAGCGGCTTGAGCCAGGTCTTGAAGAGTTGCTCGGGCACCTCGGCCTCTAGCCGTGATGCACAGGCGTTCCAGCGGTCCTGCATGGTCTGGGGAAGGTATCCGGGGACTGGGGAGGCGGTCGGGGACCGGGTGCGGCGTGGGTCTGACCAGCCGGGGATTTTACCTGACTCCCGAAGTTTTCCACAGGCCCGGAGTTGACGGTCGCGGTCCCTTCTGATGCAATCGAGGGCTTTTTCTCCGAGAACCACCATGAAACGTACCTTCCAGCCTTCCGTGGTGCGGCGCAAGCGCACCCACGGCTTTCTCGTGCGGATGAAAACCCGCGGTGGCCGTGCCGTGATCGCCGCGCGCCGCGCCAAGGGCCGCAAGCGCCTGGGCCTGTGATTTCCCCGGCCCGCGGGCCGGCAGCCATGTCTGTTCGTTGCCGCTGAAGCGGCGCTGCAGCGGGGCTGCTTCCGTCGGGTCCTGGCAACACCATGGGCAGACAACGCGCTGATGCCGGGCTGATGGCGCTGTCGCGCCAGCGGGCCGATTCGAGCACCGAGCATTTCGGTGTGTCGATGCGTCGTCACGCCGACATCGCTCGTCTGGGCCTTTCAATCCCCAAGCGTCTGCTGCCGCTGGCGGTTGAGCGCAACGCCCTCAAGCGGGTGGCGCGCGAGGCCTGGCGGCTGGCCGAGTGGCCCGATGCGCCACGGCCTGCGCTCGCGATGATTCGACTGCGTCGCCGCAGCGATGCCTGGCGAAGCCTGCCCCGCGGTGCGCTCAAGCGGGTATGGCGCGCAGAACTCGATCTGCTCATCCGGCGGGCGCGCGCCCGAGCTCCGGCGTGAGCGACAAGCTGTCGCGCGGTTCCATGCCCGGACCGTCGTTGGCGCGGCGGGCGCTGTCGGCGCCCATTCACGCCTATCGCTACGCGATCAGCCCGATGATGGCGCCGGCCTGCCGGTTCTTCCCGAGCTGCTCCGAATATGCGCTGGAAGCCATCGCGCGCCACGGCGCGCTGTCGGGCGGCTGGCTGGCTGCAAGACGGCTGTGCCGTTGTCACCCCTGGAACCCTGGCGGCCTCGATCCGGTGCCGCCCTCTCCCAAGTCGGAATGATCCCCATGCAACTGCAGCGCACCATTCTCTGGGTTGTCTTCTCGATGTCGCTGCTGTTCCTGTGGGACAGCTGGCAGCGGCACAACGGCAAGCCCTCGCTGCTCTCGGGCCAGCCCGCGGCCGAGGCACCGGCCGCCAAGGCCGGCGCCGATGTGCCGGGTGGTGCGGCCGCCCCGGGTGCCGTGCCCTCGGCACCGGCGGCCGCCTCGGTACCCGGTGGCGCGCCCGCGGCGGCGCCCGCCCAGAGCGCGCCGGCAGCCACCGCAGGCTCACCCGCGGCTGAACTCATCACCCTGAGCAGCGACACCCTGCAGCTGAAGGTCGATCCGGTTGGCGGGCAGGTTCGTCGCGCCGTGCTGCTGCGCCACAAGGCCGGCTCCGAGACCCTCACGCCCAATGAGGGCCATGTGGTGCTGCTCCAGGATGACCCGGGCCGGGTGTACGTGGCCCAGTCGGGCCTGGTGGGCGCACCGGCCGGCAGCAGCTTTCCCACGCACCGCTCGGTGTTCAGCGTGGCCGAAGGCCCGCGCAACCTGCAGGGCGATGCCAAGGCGGTGGAGCTCAAGCTCACGGCAGAGTCGGGTGGTGTACGGCTTACCCGCACCTATCGCCTGGAGCGCGGCAGCCATGTGGTGGCAGTGTGCGACGAGGTAACCAACCTGGGCGAGGCGCCGGTCAAGCCCACGCTCTACATGCAGCTCACCCGCAATGCCGAATTCACCAGCGAGGCCGATCTCAAGTCGAAGAGCAACTCGGCGTTTGCGATGTTCACGGGTGGCGCGGTGACCTACAGCGGCCCGGTGGTCTACACCGACGAGAAGAAGTTCCAGAAGGTGGACTTCGGCGACATCGAGAAGAAGAAGACCGACCTTGCCAAGAACGCGGTGGATGGCTGGGTGGGCATGATCCAGCACTACTTCGTGTCGGCCTGGCTGCCCACCGACAAGGCCGGGCGCGAGTACTACGGCAACCGCGTCGACAACAACCTGTATGCCATCGGCGCACTGCAGCCCCTTGCCGAGATTGCGCCCAAGGCGAGCCTGGCCACCGACACGCGTCTGCTGATCGGCCCGCAGGACCAGCGCATGCTCGAGACCGTGGCGGCGGGCCTGGATCTCAGCGTGGACTACGGCTGGCTCACGCCCGTGGCCAAGCCGATCTTCTGGTTGCTCGAGATGTGCCACCGCCTGGTGGGCAACTGGGGCTGGGCGATCGTGCTGCTCACCATCATCATCAAGACCCTGTTCTTCCCGCTGCAGGCGGCAAGCTACAAGTCGATGGCGCGCATGAAGGCGGTCACGCCGCGCATGATGCAGATCCGCGAGCGTCACGCGAATGACCGGGCCAAGATGAACCAGGCCATGATGGAGCTCTACCAGCAGGAGAAGATCAATCCGCTGGGTGGCTGTCTGCCCATCGTCGTGCAGATACCGGTGTTCATCGCGCTCTACTGGGTGCTGCTTGCCTCGGTCGAGATGCGCAATGCGCCGTGGATCGGCTGGATTCATGACCTGGCCGTACCCGATCCCTGGTTCATCCTGCCGGCGGTGATGGCTGGCACCATGTTCATCCAGATCAAGCTCAACCCGACCCCGCCCGATCCGGTGCAGGCCAAGGTGATGATGGCCATGCCGCTGATCTTCTCGGTGATGTTCTTCTTCTTCCCGGCGGGTCTGGTGCTGTACTGGCTGGTGAACAACATCTACTCGATCGCGCAGCAGTGGTACATCACCCGGGCCATCGAGAAGGCCGCGGCGGCCAAGAAGGCCTGAGCGCTGCGGTGAGCGCCCCGGCCGAGCCTGCCGCGGGCGATTCGCCGATTGCCGCGATCGCCACCGCGCCCGGGCGGGGCGGCATCGGCGTGGTGCGAGTCTCGGGGGCTGGTCTGCAATCGCTGGCGCAGGCGCTGCTGGGCCCGGCGCAGGCAGCGCGGCTGGCGCCACGCACCGCGCTCTACGGGCCCTTCCTCGATGATGACGGCGGCGAGATCGATCGCGGCCTGGCGCTGTGGTTTCCGGCGCCGCATTCCTACACCGGCGAAGAGGTGCTCGAGCTGCAGGGCCACGGCGGCCCGGTGGTGATGCAGCTGCTGCTCGAGCGCGTGCTGCGCGCGGGCAGTGCCCAAGGGGTGCGGCTGGCCGAGCCGGGCGAATTCACCCTGCGGGCCTTCCTCAACGACAAGCTCGATCTGGCGCAGGCCGAAGCCGTGGCCGATCTGATCGATGCCAGCACCGGGCAGGCCGCGCGCTCGGCGGCGCGCTCGCTTGCGGGCGTGTTCTCGCGCGCGGTGCACGCGCTGGTGGAGGGGCTGATCGACCTGCGCATGCTGGTGGAGGCCACGCTGGACTTCCCCGAGGAGGAGATCGACTTCCTGCAGCGCGCGGATGCGCTGGGCCGACTGGCTCGGCTCGAGACGGAGCTGGCCGGCCTGCTGGCGCAGGCCCGGCAGGGCGCGCTGCTGCGCGAAGGGCTGGATGTGGTGCTGGTGGGCGAGCCGAATGTCGGCAAGAGCAGTCTGCTCAACGCGCTGGCTGGCGCCGAGGTGGCGATCGTCACGCCGATCGCCGGCACCACGCGCGATCGGGTCTCGCAGGCCATCCAGGTGCGCGGCGTGCCGCTGAATGTGATCGACACGGCCGGCCTGCGAGAGGCGACCGATGAGGTCGAGCGTATTGGCATTGAGCGCACCTGGCAGGCAGTGGCGCAGGCCGATCTGGTGCTGCAGCTGGTGGCGGCCGATGCTGGCGGCGTTGCGCCGAGTGGCGCCGTGGACGCGGCGCTGGCGCAGCGTCTGCCCGCGGGCGTGCCGGTGCTGCGGGTGGTGAACAAGATCGACCTCAGCGGCGAGCCGGCGCGGGTGGCGCGTGACTATGCCGGGCAGCCGCTGACGGTAGGGCTCTCGGCGCGCGAGGGCCGCGGCATTGAACTGCTGCGCGAAGCGCTGCTCGAGCTGGCAGGGGCGCAGTCAGCGGGCGAGTCGGTGTTCATCGCGCGCGAACGGCATCTCATCGCGCTGCGGCAGGCGCAGCAGCACCTGATGCAGGCACGCAGCCGCGCGGCTCAGGGTGATCGGCAGCTGGAGCTGTTTGCCGAAGAGCTGCGGCTTGCTCAGGAGCGTCTGGGGGAGATCACCGGGGAGTTTTCGGCGGATGATCTGCTGGGGGTGATTTTTGGGCGGTTCTGCATCGGGAAGTAGGTGCGGTTCCGAAGGATTCCGGCAGCTTCCGGGTTTTGAAGATAAACCATTGATCGATATAGGTTTATAGTCTCAGGCGTACCGCTGGCTTCCGGCAAGAGCCGAACGATTTCGTGTACACGCATGGGTACACATCCGGCGTATCATGGCGAATCGTCGTCATGTGTACACGGAAGACCGCCCATGCCGCTCACCGACGCTGCCATC
>CAIZPE010000063.1 GCA_903934795.1 uncultured bacterium
CCGGACCCGGCCGGCCAGCCGCTGGACCTGGGCCGCTTCAGGGGGCGGCCGCTGGTCGTCAACTTCTGGGCGACCTGGTGCCCACCCTGCGTCGAGGAGATGCCGGAGCTGTCCGCCCTCCACGCCGAACTCGCGCCCAAGGGTCTGGGCATGGTCGGCATCGGTGTCGATTCCGCTGCCAAGATCGCCGATTTCGCCGCCAAGAACCCGGTTTCGTATCCGCTGGTCGTGGCCGGGATGGGCGGCAGCGAGCTTGCACGCCGCTTCGGCAACCAGGCCGGCGCGCTGCCCTTCACCGTCCTCGTCGGCCGTGACGGACAGATCGCGCACCGGCTGCTCGGGCGGGTCGACATCGGTCGCCTGAAGGCGATGGCGGCGTCCCTCACCGGGTGAGCGCGGCGGGGGCGACCCCTCGTCGCGGCATGCGCCGGCGTGCATCCGGGAGTCCACAGGCTGGACAGTGCCCACTTGGCGAGAGCACAATCCGCGCCGTTCGATGCGAAATGGCCGCCTGTTCGATGGACAAGACGATCTGGGTGCTTCACGGCCCCAACCTGAACCTGCTCGGCACCCGCGAGCCGGGTGTGTACGGGTCGACCACGCTCGCGCAGATCGACACGATGCTGCGCGATGAAGGCGCGGCAGCGGGCGTTCGCGTCGAATCGTTCCAGAGCAATCACGAGGGGGCGCTCGTCGAGCGCATCCACGCCGCGCGCGACGCGAAGGTCGACTTCATCCTGATCAACCCGGCTGCGTACACGCACACCAGCGTCGCGATCCGGGACGCGCTCGCCGGCGTCGCGATTCCGTTCGTCGAGATCCACCTCTCGAACGTGCATCGGCGCGAACCCTTCCGTCATCACTCCTACTTCTCCGACCTCGCGGTCGGAGTGATCGCCGGACTCGGCCCGACCGGGTACCGGTGTGCGCTGCAGTTCGCGATCGAGACGGTCCGGCGCTGAGCCGACCGGACCGCCGACGCCCAACCGCCAGGACACTCCCATGGATCTGCGAAAGCTCAAGACCCTCATCGACCTCGTTGCCGAGTCCGGCATCTCGGAGCTCGAGATCACCGAGGGCGAAGGCAAGGTGCGCATCGTCAAGGGCCCGACCCCGATGCCGCAGGGCTACATGCAGGCACCGATGCAGATGCAGCCGATGCCGATGCAGCAGGCCCCGGCGCCTGCGCCCGCCGCCGCACCGGCCCCGGCGCCGGTCGTCGACGCCGCGCCGCCGGTCGAGACCGGTCACGTCGTCAAGTCCCCGATGGTCGGGACCTTCTACCGCTCGGCGAACCCGAACTCGCCGCCCTTCGCCGAGGTGGGCACGCAGGTCAAGGAAGGTCAGACGCTGTGCATCGTCGAAGCGATGAAGCTGATGAACGAGATCGAGTCGGACAAGGCCGGCACGGTCAAGGCGGTGCTCGTCGAGAACGGTCAGCCGGTCGAGTACGGCCAGCCCCTGTTCGTGATCGAGTGACCGGACGATGTTCGACAAGATCCTGATCGCCAACCGCGGCGAGATCGCGCTCCGGATCCAGCGGGCCTGCCGCGAACTCGGCATCAAGACGGTGGTGGTGCACTCGGAGGCCGACACCGAGGCGAAGTACGTCAAGCTCGCCGACGAGTCGGTCTGCATCGGCCCGGCCCCGTCGCGCGACAGCTACCTGAACATCCCGGCGATCATCAGCGCCGCCGAGGTCACCGACTCCGAGGCGATCCACCCGGGCTACGGCTTCCTCTCCGAGAACGCGGACTTCGCCGAGCGCGTCGAGAAGAGCGGCTTCGTGTTCATCGGTCCGCGCCCGGAGTCGATCCGCATCATGGGCGACAAGGTCAGCGCGAAGGACGCGATGAAGGCCGCCGGCGTGCCGTGTGTCCCGGGTTCCGAGGGCGCGCTGCCCGAGGACCCGAAGGAGATCGTCAAGATCGCCCGGGCGGTCGGCTATCCGGTGATCATCAAGGCCTCCGGCGGCGGCGGCGGACGCGGCATGCGCGTCGTCTACACCGAGGCGGCGCTGCTCAACGCGGTGGTGATGACGCGCAGCGAGGCGGGCGCAGCCTTCGGCAACCCGGCCGTCTACCTCGAGAAGTTCCTCGAGAACCCGCGCCACATCGAGATCCAGGTGCTGGCCGACGAGTTCCGCAACGCGGTCTATCTCGGTGAGCGGGACTGCTCCATGCAGCGCCGGCACCAGAAGATCCTCGAGGAGGCGCCCGCCCCCGGCGTTGCCCGGCGGCTGATCGACAAGATCGGGCTGCGCTGCGCGGAGGCCTGCAAGAAGATGGGCTACCGCGGCGCCGGCACCTTCGAATTCCTGTTCGAGGACGGCGAGTTCTACTTCATCGAGATGAACACCCGGGTGCAGGTGGAGCACCCGGTCACCGAACTGATCACCGGGCTCGACATCGTGCAGCAGCAGATCCGCATCGCCGCCGGCGAGCGGCTCACGCTGCGCCAGCGCGATGTGATGCTGCGTGGGCATGCGATCGAGTGCCGCATCAATGCCGAGCACCCGTTCCAGTTCACGCCCTCGCCCGGGCGCATCACCACCTGGCATCCGCCCGGTGGCCCCGGCATCCGGGTCGACTCCCATGCCTACGCGAACTACCTGGTCCCGCCGCACTACGACTCGATGATCGCGAAGGTGCTGGCCTATGGCGACACCCGCGAGCAGGCGATCCGACGCATGCAGATCGCGCTCTCCGAGATGGCGGTCGAGGGCATCCTGACCAACATCGCGCTGCACCGCGAGCTCATGGCCGATGCCAGCTTCGTGGCGGGCGGCACCTCCATCCACTACCTGGAGCGCAAGCTCGCCAAGCGCAAGGTCGCGCAGGGCGGCTGAGCGCTGCGGCCCGGCGGGCAGGCGCCGCGTTCATTCGAGACATTGATGGCCTTCTGGCGGGAACTGGTCTTCACCGTACCGGCCGGGCAGGTCGACGCCTGGTCCGATGCGCTGCTCGATGCCGGCGCGCTCTCGGTGCAGGCCGAGGATGCCGACGCCGACTCGCCCGACGAGCAGGCGATCTTCGGCGAGCCCGGCATGCCGGCGCCGCAGCCGGGGTGGCAGCGCACCCGGTTGCGGGCACTGCTGGCCGAAGGCGCGGCTGCGCAAGCACTGCTGCAGGCGGCGGCCGACGCACTCGGCGCACCGCTCCCCGCCGATCTGAGCATCGCACAGTTCGACGACCAGGACTGGGTGCGCGCCTCGCAGGCGCAGTTCGAGCCGATCCCGATCGGCGAGCGGCTGGTGATCACGCCCACCTGGCATCTCGATGCACCGCTGGCCTCCGGGGTGACCCGGCTGGTGCTCGACCCCGGCCTGGCCTTCGGGACCGGCAGCCACCCCACCACCCGGATGTGTCTGGGCTGGCTGTCGCGCGAGCTGGCGCCGGGAACGCGGGTCATCGATTACGGTTGCGGCTCGGGCATCCTGGCAATCGCCGCGGCGCTGCTCGGCGCGCAGGAGGTGGTGGCCACCGACATCGATCCGCAGGCCCTGACCAGCACGGCCGACAATGCCCTGGCCAATCAGGTCAGCGTGCAGGTGCAACCCACGTCGGCACCGCTGGCGCCAGCCGATGTGGTGCTCGCCAACATCCTGGCCAATCCGCTGAAGGTGCTGGCGCCCGCACTGGTTGCGCTCCTGCGCCCCGGCGCCACCCTGGTGCTGGCCGGACTGCTGGAGCGGCAGGTCGAGGAGGTCTCTGCCTGCTATCCCGAGGTGGACCTGCGCGTGGCCGACTGCGTCGACGGCTGGGCTTGCCTGGCCGGCCGTCGCGTCCGATGATCGGGGCGCCATGGCCCTGGCCACCACCTGCCCCCGCTGCCAGACCGGCTTTCGGGTCGTTCCCGACCAGCTGAAGATCCGGCGGGGCCTGGTGCGCTGCGGCGCCTGCCGGCATGTGTTCTCGGGGCTGGATTCGCTGCGCTATGTGAATGAGCAGACCGATCTGGCGCCCGCGTCCGGGGTATCGGCACCTGAGGCGGTCACGCGGGAGGCTTCGATGGCACCGGTCGAGGCGGTAGCGCCCCTCGAGACGCCCGGCACCCCGAGCGCTATGGCTGCGGCACAGACCCTCACCCCGCCCCGAGCCCGCCCGCCCGGCGCAGCGCTGAGTGCGGAGCGCCTCGCGGCCGCCTACGGCAGCAGCAATCCTGATATCGCCGGGGACATCGCGTCGCAGGACGCCGCCCCGGTTGGCATGCCGGCACCCGCGCGCCCATCGGATCCCGATCTCAGGGCAGCGCTCGAGAGGGCTGCCAGGGACGAAACCGCATTCGAGGAGCCCGCATTCGGCGGCCCGGTCATGAGCAAGGCCGCGCGCAGCGAGCCGGGATCCGGCGCTGCCGTGCTCGACGATGCCGTGCTCGATGCTGCTGCCCTCGGCGCTGCGGCACCCGAGGATGCAGCGCTGGATGCGGCGGCATTCGATGATGCGGCTGGCGGCGATGACGCGATGGCCGATACCGCGCTCGAACAGGCCGCCCTGGCCGAGGCTGCCCGACGCCGGTCATCATCGGCCGGCAGCCTGGATCGCCCGACCGATCTGGTTGTGCTCGAAGGACTCGAGGAACTCGACGATCTCGAGACCCTGAGCCTGCCCGACTATCTGCTCGAGCCGGAGGTACCGGCCGAGATGCCGGGAAGCCCGCGCCCGACTGACAGCACCACTGACAGCCCTGCTGACAGCCCGGCAGACACACCAGCGGACGACCGCCGCGATGATGAGGCCCCGAGCGCCCCCGGTCCGGCCGACCGTAGCCCGTCCGGGTCATCGGCGGCCAAAGGCGAGGCGACATTCGCCGGCGAGCCCGGTGGGCAGGCTGCACGCGGGGGGCAGGCCGGGCTCGGAGGCCCCACGCAACCCGGGGGGCAGGCCGGACTCGGAGAACCCACGGAACGCGGGAGGCAATCCGAACCCGGCGAGATCGCCGACCGCGGGGGTGCCACCGAGGCCGGATCAGCCGGGCACCCGGCCCCCGAAGGTCCGGCGGGGGCCAGGCTGGGCGACGCCCCCGAAGCCTGGTCAGCCGCGCTCCTGGCGCCCGACCCCTCGGCAAGGCGGGCGCGCACCGGCGATGCCGGCGGCGGCCCCGAGGCGGTTGACTTCTTCGCAACGGCGGCTCGCGCCGGCGGTTTCGCGAGCCGCCGCAGCCTGTTTTCCGCCGTGCTGTGCATGGCGCTGAGCGTCAGCCTGGCCGTTCAGCTGACCCTGGCCGGCCGCGACTGGCTGGCCTCGCGCATCCCTGCCCTGGAGCCTGCGCTGAGCGCGCTGTCCGCCCTGGTCGGCCTTCGCGTTCAGGCGCCCCGCGAGCTCGATTCGCTCACGCTGGAATCCTTCGATGTCCAGAGCGGGGCCTCGCCGGAGGCTCTGGTCATGGATCTCCTCATGCGCAACCGCGCTCCTCACCCGGTGCGCTGGCCAGCCATCGAGATGAGCCTCTCCGACGCCGCCGGCGTGCTGCTGGTGCGCAAGGTGGTGCTGCCCGCCGACTACCTCGGACCGAACACGCCACCGGTGGGCGCGCCCCCCAACCAGGAAACCGCGCTGCGGCTGGCGCTGCAGGCCACCGGCTTCGCGCCGGCCGGCTTCAGCCTGAAACTCTTCTATCCCTGAACCCGGCGCGCATGGCGCGCCCCATTGGCCCCCGGAGTCCTCCTTCATGCCCCAGCAGTCCATCCTGATCAGCGGCTCGGTCGCCTACGACACCATCATGGTGTTCGACGGGCACTTCAAGGATCACATCCTGCCCGACCGCGTCCACATGCTGAATGTCGCGTTCCTCACGCCCCGCCTGAAGCGCGAGTTCGGCGGCTGTGCCGCCAACATCGCCTACACGCTGCGCGGGCTGGGCGGCGCGCCGCTCATCCTGGCCACGGTCGGACAGGACGGCCGGGAGTACCTCGAGCGGCTCGGCGCGCTGGGCATCGACATCAGCCGGGTACGCCTGCTGCCGGAGTGCTACACCGCGCAGGCCTTCATCACCACCGACATGGCCGACAATCAGATCACCGCCTTCCACCCCGGCGCGATGAGCGAGGCCCACCAGGTGAGTGCACTGGGCGCAGGCGGCGCCTTCGGCATCGTGGCGCCCAACGGCAAGGCCGCCATGCAGACCCATGCCCGGGAATTCGCGCAGGACGGCGTGCCCTTCCTCTTCGATCCGGGTCAGGGACTGCCGATGTTCGACGGCGAGGAGCTGCGCGGCCTCATCAGCCAGGCCAGCGCCGTGGCGGTCAACGACTACGAGGCCGGGATGCTGGTCGAGCGCACCGGCTGGAGCGAGGCGGAGATTGCCTCGCGGGTTCAGGCGCTGGTCGTCACCCGCGGCGCCGAGGGCTGTCAGGTATGGAGTGCGGGGCGCTGCGAGACGGTCAGGGCGGCACCCATCTCGGCTGCCCTCGACCCGACCGGCTGCGGCGATGCGTTCCGAGGCGGACTGCTGTACGGTCTGGCCCAGGGCTGGGACTGGGTGCGCGCTGCCCGACTGGGCAGCGTGATGGGTGCGATCAAGATCGAGTCGCAGGGCGCGCAGAACCACACCGTCTCGCGCGACGCGGTCGCCGAGCGTCACGCGCAGGCCTACGGCGCCCGGCCCTGGTGATCCGCCCGCTGGCGGCCGTCCTGGAGCAGTGCGGCCACCAGCTCGGCCGAAGACATCGGCGTGCGGACCCGCAGCCGCTTGCTGCGGGCAGTCTGTCCTGACTGCCACTCGAAAGCCCGTGTCGGCAGGCCAAGGCAGCCAGCAAACCAGTCGATCAATGCGGCATTGGCCTTGCCGTCGACCGCGGGCGCAGACACGCGCACCTTCAGGTAGTCACCGTGGGTTTCGGCGCCCGGCGCACCGCGGGCACCCGGCTGGGCGCGAACCGCGATCAGCCACTCCCCGGGCGTTCCCTGCAGCCACGCGGGCTGCGGCCCATCGCGGCACGGCTGCCCAGGGGCACGATTCACCGCGCTAGAAGAAGCGCAGCAGCGAGGCGAGCGCCGACTCCAGCAGCATCAGCAGCGCCTGGGCTGCCACCACGAGCAGCAGCGGCGAGAGATCGACCCCGCCGATGAGCGGCACGACCCGGCGGATCGGACCGAGGAAGCCTCGGGTGAGGTGATCGACGACCGGTGCCATGGGCGCATGCGGATTCACCCATGACAGCACGGCCTGCAGAAGCACCAGGCCGATGACCAGATAGATCGTCCACTTGCCGAGCCAGAACAGCCCGACCAGGATCACGCCGCCGGGCATCGGGCCACGGGCCAGCATCAGCGTGGAATAGATGAACGACAGCCCGAGGGCCAGCAGCAACCCGGCGGCGAGGCTGGCCCAGTGGACACGGCGCGAAGCTGGCAGCACCCGCTGCAGCGGCTTGACGATCCAGTCGGTCACCGCGAGCACGAACTGCATGATCGGATTGCGAGCCGAGAGTTGCTGCCACCAGGCGATCGCCCTGAGGACGCAGGCGGTGGCCAGCAGACTGCCGGCGGTTTCCAGGAGCAACCAGAGCGCGTTCACCATAGCGGCCGGAGTGTCTCACAGATGAAAAAACCCGCGCCATCGGGTGTGATGGACGCGGGTCAGCGCGACACCGGCCCTCACAGGCCGGCGGGCGGCTCGGGTCAGGGCTTGTTGCCGGTGGGGAAAGGCCAGGCTGCGGCAGGGTTGGCGGGGGCGGAGGCCACCGCAGGCGCCGCGCCCGCAGCCGCAGGCTGCGCAGCGGGTTTCTTGCCGGCTTTCCTGGCGGGCTTCTTGGCCGCAGGCTTTTTCGCCGCAGGCTTCTTGGCCGCCGCTTTCTTGGCGGCGGGTTTCTTCGCAGCAGCCTTCTTGGCGGCAGGCTTCTTCGCCGCGGCTTTCTTGGCGGCGGGCTTCTTCGCCGCGGCTTTCTTGGCGGCGGGCTTCTTCGCCGCGGGCTTCTTCGCCGCGGGCTTCTTGGCAGCAACGGGCTTCTTCGCCGCGGGCTTCTTGGCGGCGGCCGGCTTCTTCGCCGCAGGCTTCTTGGCGGCGGCCGGCTTCTTGGCGGCCGCCTTTTTCGCGGCGGGTTTCTTGGCGGCAGGCTTCTTCGCAGCTGCTTTGGTGGCGGTTGCCATGGGGAGAACTCCTCAGGTTGATGATGCCAACACGGAAACCCGTGACCGGGCGCCCCCGGCGCCAACAGGGCACGAGCCATTCATCGGCGCAAGAACCGCCGGGCATCCACCCCGGGCTCCTGCGCTAATGAATTCGGTACGGTGTGGGCGGCCGCAGGGCCACCGCATCACCGCTGGGATTCCAGACCGCCGCCCTGCCCGACGAGGCCAGTGGGCATCGTCCTGATTCAGGCAGCGGTCTGTCATCCGCTTAGTTCAATCCCTGAGCCGCGACCCCCAAGGCCGCTGCTTCAATCCCAGCTGAGCGCGCCACCGGTCTGGTACTCGGTGACGCGGGTCTCGAAGAAATTCTTTTCCTTCTTCAGATCGATCATCTCGCTCATCCAGGGGAAGGGGTTGTCCTCCTGGGGGAACATCGGATCGAGACCGATCTGCTGCGCACGACGATTGGCGATGAAGCGCAGATAGGCCTTGAACATGGACGCGTTCAGACCGAGCACACCACGCGGCATGGTGTCTTCGGCATAGGCGTACTCGAGTTCGACCGCCTGCAGGAACAGCTCGCGGATCTCGGCGCGGAACTGCGGCGTCCAGAGATGCGGATTTTCGAGCTTGATGGTGTTGATCAGATCGATGCCGAAGTTGCAGTGCATCGACTCGTCACGAAGGATGTACTGGTACTGCTCGGCGGCGCCGGTCATCTTGTTCTGACGACCCAGGGCGAGGATCTGCACAAAGCCCACATAGAAGAACAGGCCTTCCATGAGGCAGGCGAACACGATCAGCGACTTGAGCAGCTTCTGATCGTTCTCGGGCGTGCCGGTGACGAAATCCGGGTTGGTGAGGGTATCGATGAACGGGATGAGGAACTCGTCCTTGTCCCGGATGGACTTGACCTCGTGGTAGGCATTGAAGACCTCGCCCTCATCGAGCCCGAGCGACTCGACAATGTACTGGTAGGCGTGGGTGTGGATCGCTTCCTCGAAGGCCTGGCGCAGCAGGAACTGGCGGCACTCGGGAGCGGTGATGTGACGATAGGTGCCGAGAACGATGTTGTTGGCGGCCAGGGAATCAGCCGTGACGAAGAAGCCGAGATTGCGGCGCACCAGCCGGCGTTCATCTTCGGTGAGACCGTTGGGATCCTTCCAGAGCGCGATGTCGCGACTCATGCTCACTTCCTGCGGCATCCAGTGATTGGCGCAGGTGGCGAGGTACTTGTCCCAGGCCCATTTGTACTTGAAGGGCACCAGCTGATTGACATCGGACGCGCCGTTGATGATGCGCTTGTCCTCGACCCGGACGCGGCGGTTCGTGTTGACCTCGGACTGGGTCGATGCGACAGGAGCGGCGGGGACTTCAGCGGCGCGGGGAGCGAAGGCGGCGGCAGCGATCGCACTGGCGGCCATCGGCGCGGGCATGGCCGGGCGGGCCGGCTTGATGGAGGGAGAATCTTCCCAGGAAAGCATTTAAGGTCTCGCTTCAAATCTGGCTGCTAAGCCGTTGTCTTGCCGCGAGATTCCGCCGTTATTCACAGACGGAATCTTATGACGGCTGTGGATGCCCCGCAACGATTTCGTCACGGTGTCTTGACATTGGCCTGGGGTTTGTCGGGGTCCGAACAACAGTTCGCCCGGATCCCGAGACAGCGGATACCTGATCCGCTGCCGTTCACTGGCACGCCTCGCAGGTGGGATCGTCGATCGCGCAGAACTTCGGCGCCTCTTCGGCCACCGGTGCCGAGGCCGATGCACCGTAGCTGAAGCCCCCGGCATGACCATCGGCCGACACCGCATTGAGCTGGCCGATGCGATCGGAGGTGGACTTCTCGGCACTGGTGGCGCCCAGGGTACGCAGGTAGTAGGTGGTCTTGAGCCCGCGCAGCCAGGCCAGCGAGTAGGTGTCATGCAGACGCTTGCCCGAGGCGCCCGCCATGTAGATGTTGAGCGACTGGGCCTGGTCGATCCACTTCTGCCGGCGCGCAGCCGCTTCGACCAGCCAGGACGGGTCGATCTCGAAGGCGGTGGCATAGATGGCGCGCAGTTCGGCCGGGATGCGGTCGATACGTGCGAGCGAGCCGTCATAGAACTTCAGGTCGGCAATCATGACCTCGTCCCACAGCCCGAGACGCTTGAGGTCGCGGACCAGATAGTCATTGACCACCGTGAACTCGCCCGAGAGGTTCGACTTCACATAGAGGTTCTGATAGGTGGGCTCGATGCAGGCCGACACGCCGATGATGTTGGAGATGGTGGCGGTGGGCGCGATGGCCACGCAATTGGAGTTGCGCATGCCGTGCTGCGCGATGCGCTGGCGCAGCGAGGCCCAGTCGAGGGTCTCGGAACGGTCGACCTCGACATAGCCGCCACGCTCCTGCTCGAGCAGATCGAGCGAATCCTTGGGCAGGATGCCGAGATCCCAGAGGGAGCCCTTGAAGCTGGAGTACCGGCCGCGTTCCTCGGCAAGTTCGGTGGACGCCATGTAGGCGTAGTAGCAGACTGCCTCCATGGAACGGTCGGCGAACTCGACCGCCTCCTGGCTGGCAAAGGGCACGCGCATGAGGTGCAGGCAGTCCTGGAAGCCCATGATGCCCAGACCCACCGGGCGGTGCTTCAGGTTGCTGTTGCGAGCCTTGCCGACCGCGTAGTAGTTGATGTCGATGACGTTGTCGAGCATGCGCATGGCGATGCGCACCGTACGGGCGAGCTTGGCGTGGTCGAGCTGCTGGCGGGTGACGCCATCAGCACCGGTGACCTCGACCATGTGCGCCACCAGGTTCACCGAACCCAGGTTGCAGACCGCGATCTCGCTCGGTCCGGTGTTCAGGGTGATCTCGGTGCACAGGTTGGAGCTGTGCACGACGCCCACATGCTGCTGGGGGCTGCGCAGGTTGCAGGGATCCTTGAAGGTCAGCCAGGGATGGCCGGTCTCGAAGAGCATGCTGAGCATGCGCCGCCAGAGCTGCACCGCCGGCACCTTCTTGAACAGCTTGAGCTCGCCGCTGGCCGCCTTCTGCTCGTAGCGGGTGTAGGCCTCCTCGAAGGCGCGACCCACCTTGTCGTGCAGGTCAGGACAATCGGCCGGCGAGAACAGCGTCCAGTCGGCGCCTTCCATGACCCGCTTCATGAACAGATCGGGGATCCAGTTCGCGGTGTTCATGTCATGGGTGCGACGGCGGTCATCACCGGTGTTCTTGCGCAGGTCGAGGAATTCCTCGATGTCGAGGTGCCAGGTCTCGAGGTAGGCGCAGACCGCACCCTTGCGCTTGCCGCCCTGATTGACTGCCACGGCGGTGTCGTTGACCACCTTCAGGAAGGGCACCACACCCTGGCTCTTGCCGTTGGTGCCGCGGATGTGGCTGCCGAGCGCACGCACCGGGGTCCAGTCGTTGCCCAGGCCGCCGGCATACTTGGCGAGCAGGGCGTTCTCCTTGATGGCCTCGTAGATGCCGTCGAGGTCGTCGGACACCGTGGTGAGGTAGCAGGAGGACAGCTGCGAACGCTGGGTGGCCGCGTTGAAGAGCGTGGGCGTGGAGCTCATGAAGTCGAAGGTGGACAGCAGCTCGTAGAACTCGATGGCGCGAGCTTCGCGATCGATCTCGTTGAGCGCCAGCCCCATGGCGACCCGCATGAAGAAGGCCTGCGGCAGCTCGATGCGGACCTCATCGATGTGCAGGAAGTAACGGTCGTAGAGGGTCTGCAGGCCGAGATAGCCGAACTGCAGGTCGCGGTCGGATCGCAGCGCGGCGCCGAGCCGAGCGAGGTCGAAGTTGGCCAGTTGCCCATCGAGCAGGCCAGCCTCGATGCCGCGACGGATGAACATCGGGAAGTAGTCGGCGTAGCGGCTGGCCATCTCGCCCTGCGAGACCTCCTCGCCGAGCACCTCGCGGCGGACGGTGTGCAGCAGCAGCCGGGCCGTGACCTGGCTGTAGGCGGGGTCCTTCTCGATCAGGGCACGGGCCGACAGGATGGTCGACTTGTGCACCTCCTCGAGGGGCACGCCGTCATAGAGGTTCTTGATGGTATCGGCGAGGATGGCATCGGGGCTGGTGTAGGCCTCGAGCCCCTGACAGGCGGCGGCCACCAGCGCACCGAGCGCGGCCTCGTCGAGCGGGCGGCGCACGCCGGCGTCGACCACATGCAGCGCGGGGCGCACGGGCTCGGCGGCCTGCTGGCGGGCGGCACGCTCCTGGGCGCGGCGCTCGCGGTAGAGCACATAGGCACGGGCAACCTCGTGCTCGCCGGAGCGCATCAGCGCGAGCTCGACATGATCCTGGATGTCTTCGATGTGGAAGATGGCGCCGCCGGCCTTGCCGCGCACCAGCGCCTGGATGACGGCCTGGGTGAGCTGCTCGACGAGCTCGCGAACCCGGGCTGAAGCCGCACCCTGGCCGCCGCTCACCGCCAGGAAGGCCTTGGTCATGGCCACCGAGATCTTGTGCGGCTCGAACGCCACCACCGCCCCGTTGCGCCGGATGATCTTGAAATCGGCGAACAGCGCCGCCTGCGCCGCGGCGTCTTCAGGGGCGTTGCCCGTCCAGGCGGTCAGCGGATTGACCGTGGAAACGGGGGCGTTCTCACCTACCCATTGCATATGCTTTTCCTCCAGCGACGACGGTGTGAATCAGGAATGGCTGCGATCGCAGCCAGGGGATCCGGGTGGGCGCCCGCCCGACGCCGCGACCGAATGCCGGTCGAGCGGGTCGCCGGCACAAGGCGATTCAAAGAGCGAAAGGCTGACCGGGACAACGCCGACAAGACCACTATATATGGGCTGTGACGACCCTGTAACCACTAATTCTAGTGGCCGGCCGCAGCGCAACGCAAGCGCCCGGGAGGGCCTTGACACGCGTTCTCGAACGGCTCCTGCGCGATGACGGCAGCGCCAGCGGGAGGGGCCTGGTCGATCGGGCACCGGGACAGGCCGCTGCCGCCTTGCATCGCGCCGTGAAGCGCAAGCATCGGCGCGGCATTCCGGTCAGAAAGGTCTCGACAGCCCCGTGCCTTCTAGCTGCTCGAGCAGCCGGGGCCAGTCAAAAAACGGACCCGGATCTGTCTTGCGACCGGGCGCGATGTCGCTGTGGCCGGCCAGCCAGCGCAAGGGGTGGCGCCGGCACAACAGCCGGGTCAGGCTGGCCAGGCGGCGATACTGGAGCGCGGTGAAGGGATGCTCGCCGTCACCTTCGAGTTCGACGCCGATGGAAAAATCGTTGCAGCGCTCGCGCTCGCCCAGGCGCGAGACGCCGGCGTGCCAGGCCCGCCGACGGGTGTCGACGAACTGCAGCAGCTCACCGCGCCGGCGGATGAGGCAATGCGCCGACACGCGCAAGCCGGCAATCGAGGCGAAGTAGGGATGCGCAGCCGGATCGAGCGTGCCGGTGAACAGCCGCTCGATCGCGTCGCCATGGAACTGCCCGGGCGGCAGGCTGATGTGGTGGACCACCAGCAGATCAACCGCCGCCGGATCGGGCCGGTCATCCTGATGGGGCGAGACCACCACCCGGGCACCGGGCAGCCAGCCCGCGGGCACCGGTGCGGCCCGCTTCGCCGCGCCCGGCTCGCCGCTCACTGGATGCCGAGCCGCTGCATGCGGTAGCGCAGCGCCCGAAAGGTGATGCCCAGCCGCCGGGCCGCGGCGGTGCGGTTCTGGCCGGTCTGCTCCAGCGCACGCAGGATCGCGTCGCGTTCGACCTGATCGAGGTAGTGGGTCAGCGAGTCGGGCACGCCGTGCGCGTCGAGCACGAAGCCCGCTGCCGGCAGGGGACTTCCCGGCGAGGGGTCGGACCCGCCGACATCGGCACCGGATGGCTCGTCATCGCCGGCCGCGACGGCGGTCTCGAGCTCGGCCTCGAGCACCGCCGGTCGCAGGCCGAGATCCTCGACCCGGATGAGATCGCCGCTCGCGAAGGCCAGTGCCCGCTCCAGGAGGTTCTCGAGCTCGCGCACATTGCCCGGGAACGCGTACGACTGCAGGTAGCGTTCGGTGACCGAGGCGAGCCCGGGCACCGGCTGGATGCCCGCGCGCTGACTCAGGCGCGCGAGGATCGCCTGGGCGAGCGCGGGGATGTCCTCGCGGCGCTCGCGCAGCGGCGGCACCCGCAGCTCGATGACATTGAGCCGGTAGAACAGGTCCTGGCGGAAGCGGCCCGCGGCCACGCAGCGCGACAGATCCTGGTGGGTGGCGCTGATGATCCGCACATCCACCGGCTCCTCGGTATTCGCGCCGACCTTGCGGACCCGCTTCTCCTGGATGGCGCGCAGCAGCTTCACCTGCATGGCCAGCGGCAGGTCGGCCACCTCGTCGAGGAACAGCGTGCCGCCGTCGGCCGCCTGGAAGAACCCCTCGCGCTCCTGATCGGCACCGGTGAATGCGCCCTTGCGGTGACCGAAGAACTCGGACTCCATCAGGGACTCGGGGATGGCGCCGCAGTTGACCGCCACGAAGGCGCGGGCCGCGCGCGCACCGGTCTGGTGGATGAGCCGCGCGGCGAGCTCCTTGCCCGAGCCCGACTCCCCGCCGATGGCCACCGGTGCCATGCTGCGCGACAGCCGCAGCACCTGGGCGCGCACCGCGGCCATGGCCGGCGAGTTGCCGATCAGGGCACCGAGAGGATCAGGCGTGGACGACGCATCGGAGGTGCGCGGCGCCGTGGTGCCGCCGGCCTGCAGCGCGCCACGCACCAGCGCACGCAAGGCATCCAGGGCCACCGGCTTGGCGAGGTAGTCGAATGCGCCGGCCTTGAGGGCCGCCACCGCGTTGTCGGCGCTGCCGTAGGCGGTGATGACGGCCACCGGCACCCCGGGGTGGGCGCTCGCGATGGTGCGAAGCAGGTCGATGCCTTCACCATCGGGCAGCCGCATGTCGGTGAGACACAGCGAAAACTCGCGCCGGCCGAGCAGCGCCCGGGCCTCGGCGAGCGAGGCGGCGCAGTCGACATCGAGCCCCATGCCGACCAGGGTGATCTCGAGCAGCTCGCGCAGGTCGGCCTCGTCGTCAACCACGAGGACGCGAGGCGAGCGGGCACTGCGCGCCCCCATGAGGTCGGCACTCATGACGAGGGCCGGATCACGAACACGCTGCTGCGCGGCGCCTCGCGCTCGCGCCGCTCGAAGCGCACGGAGGCGGCATTGCCCTCGCAGAATTCGCGCACCAGGTAGAGCCCCAGACCGCTGCCGCGGGCTTCGGAGGTGAAGAAGGGTTCGAAGGCATGCTGGAGCATTTCATCGGACAGACCCGGACCGTCGTCCGACACGCACAATTCTAGTCGATGGTCGACACCGCGCCGCCACACCAGGGCGATGGCGCCGGGGCTGGACGACGCATAGCGCACGGCATTGACCAGGAGGTTCACCAGCACCTGACGCAGCTGGCTGGGGTCGAAGCGGATGGGGTCCTCGGTGGCGATCTCGAGCACGACCCGGCCCGCCGGCACCTGCCCGCTGGCTTCGAGGTCGGCCAGCAGCGCTGCCAGGAAGACACCCGGGGCGACGGCATCGGTGACCGGGCCGCGGCCACGACGCGCGATGGCAAGCACATCCTCGACGATGCGGTCGATGCGCACCGAGTTGTCCTCGACCATGCGGGCCAGACGCTGACCGAGCGGGTCGGTCAGCCGCTCGGCCAGCAGGCCGTTGGCGTGACGGATCGCCGCCAGCGGGTTGCGGATCTCGTGGGCGATCGAGGCCGAGAGCCGGCCCATGGCGGCCAGCTTGAGCTGGCGGGCGCGTTCCTGCACCTCGTGCAGATCCTCCACCAGCAACACGCTGGCGCCGGAGCGCTCGTCGGAGTCGGGCAGAAGATGCCGCACACGCACCCGGTGTTCGGCATCGGGCGCGCCGATCTCGACATCGCACTCGCGGTCGGGCGCGTGGCGGGCCTGAGCCAGGCGCTCGAGGGCATCGGAGGCCACGGCGCCATCGACCATCTGTTGCGCGATGGGGTTCATGGTCCGCACCCGTCCGTCGGCATCGAGCACGATCACGCCCTGGGAGATCTCGGCGATCACCAGCCGGTTGATCGCCACCTGGGAACGAAGATCGGCGCCCCGGCGCCGGGCGAGCGCCTCCTGGGCGGCCAGCCGCGCGCCCAGGAGGCTGACCATCGCCGACAGGGCAATCCCGGCCAGGCCGATCAGCCCGGCCTGGACCATGAGCGCGCTGTCGAACACCGGCTCGGCCAGCGATCGCAGCGCCTGCTCGCCCAGCAGCAGCAGCGATGCCAGGGCGGCATGGAACACCGCCAACCGGGGAACGCTGAGCACCGCGGCGCCGATCACCGCACTCACCAGCAGCACGCCAAAGCCGCTGCGCACACCGCCGGCGAAGTGCATCAGCAGGGTGAGCATCAGCAGATCGACCAGCAGGTGCACCGAGAGCTGCGCATGGAACCAGCGCCGCAGCCGTGGCATGGCCACCAGGAAGGCGACCGCAGCGCCGAAGTACACCACGCCCACGGCCAGGAACCGCTCACGCTCGGCGATCAGGGCGTTGCCGCGATCGCCGTCGGTGACCAGCACGAAGGTGAGCAGCAGCGCCACCACCACCAGCCGGGCCAGGGCGAGGAAGCGCAACGAGGTGCGGTGGGTTTCGCCCACCGTCGGCCACAGGCCGGCAAGCGCGCCCGGGACCGACGGGACGGCCCGGTCGCGCAGGGGCTCAGCGGCGGAAGGCATCCCGGTGCTCCGGGCTGCAGAAATGGCGCCCGTCGGCGATGACCATGTCGGAGGCCGGCATGTGCACCCCGCAGTGGTCGCAGGGCAGGATGCGCTCGGGCGCGCCGCCTGGCGGCGGGGAGGCCGGGCGCGCGGCCGCACGGCGCGCACCGGCCAGCCGGGACTTGCGCTTCAGGACGACGAACAGGCGCATGCCGGCGTAGACCAGCGCGATGATCGCAATCCAGCTGAGCAGCTTGCCCATGGGCGCGACAGCGGCGGCAGGCGCGGCCCGATCAGGCGCGCTGCAGCACCACCTCGAGGACGAAGCGGCTGCCGGCATAGGCCAGCAGCAGCACCGCGAAACCGAACATGGTGAAGCGCAGCGCGGTGCGACCGCGCCAGCCGCGCATCTGTCGCCCCGCCAGCAACACGCCGAAGAGCACCCAGGAGGTGACCGCGAACACCGTCTTGTGATCGAAGCGCAGGGGGCGCCCGAAGGTGGCCTCGGAGAACAGGATGCCGCTCAGCACGGTGAGGGAGAGCAGCACGAAGCCGACCGCGATCATGCGGAACAGGATGCGCTCCAGGGACAGCAGGGGCGGCAGTTCCTCGACCCAACGGCCGAACACCGAGCGGTGACCGGTGGCGCCGGCGTGCAGCGAGCGCTCGGCGGCGGCCATCAGCGCGGCATGCAGCGCCGCCAGGGTAAGCACCCCGTAGGCCAGCGTGCCGGCGAGCAGGTGGGGCATGAACAAGGGCCGCACGCTCTCCTGGGCGATCAGGGCGCCGGGGAAGGCCAGCGGCAGGGCGCAGGCCAGGGCGGCCGTGGGCAGCAGCGGAATGCGCAGCGCCTGCACCCGCACCGAGAGGCCCTCGAGCCAAAGCACGGCCACGCCCAGCAGCAGGCTGCCCGAGAGCACCTGCGCAAACCCGAAGCGCAGCCCGTCCTCGGTGTAGACCGCCAGCCCCAGCGCATAGGCATGCGTGAGCAGCCCCGCGCCAAGCAGCCAGGGCGCCGGCTCCGAGACCGCGCGGCCAGCCCCGGCCGCCGCGGGATCGCCGTCGCGCCCCGACCGGTCTGCGCCCCTGGCCCCGCGCAGCGCCGACCGCCAGGCGGGCAGGTAGAGCGCCGCGGTGAGCAGGCTGGCGATAACCAGTAGAATCGACATCGGGTCCGCGTCGGTGGGAAGCGGGTCAGTTTACTCCAAGGCCATGCTCGACAATCTCTCCCAGCGGCTCGCCCGCGTCGTCAAGACCCTGCGCGGCGAGGCCCGGCTCACCGAGGCCAACACCCAGGACATGCTGCGCGAGATCCGCATCGCGCTGCTCGAGGCCGATGTCGCCCTGCCGGTGGTCCGCGACCTCATCGCCCGCATCCGCGAGAAGGCGCTCGGCCAGGAGGTGCTGGCCAGCCTCACCCCGGGCCAGGCGCTGGTCGGCGTGGTGCATCGCGAACTCACCGAGCTCATGGGCGGCGCATCGGCCGAGCTCGATCTGGCCACCACTCCGCCCGCCATCATCCTCATGGCCGGCCTGCAGGGGGCGGGCAAGACCACCACCGTCGGCAAGCTTGCCCGCTGGCTGCGTGAAACCCGCCGCAAGAAGGTGCTCACCGTCTCCTGCGACATCTATCGGCCGGCGGCCATCGAGCAGCTGCGTCTGGTCACCGAGCAGGCGGGAGCCGATTTCTTCGCGTCCACGCCTGACCAGAAGCCGGTGGACATCGCGCGCGCCGCGCTGCAATGGGGTCGCACCCACTACCACGATGTGCTGCTGGTCGATACCGCCGGTCGCCTGGCCATCGACGAGCGCCTGATGGCCGAGATCCGCGAGCTGCACCAGACGCTCTCGCCGATCGAGACCCTGTTCGTCGTCGATGCCATGCAGGGCCAGGACGCGGTGAACACCGCCCGGGCCTTCGGCGAGGCGCTGCCGCTCACCGGCATCGTGCTCACCAAGCTCGACGGCGATTCCCGCGGCGGCGCGGCGCTGTCGGTGAAGGCGGTCACCGGCAAGCCGATCAAGTTCGTGGGCACCGGCGAGAAACTCGCCGGCCTCGAGGGCTTCCACCCGGAGCGCATGGCCAACCGCATCCTCGGCATGGGCGACATCCTGTCGCTGGTCGAAGAGGCGCAGAAGGCGGTCGACCAGGGGGCAGCCCAGGACCTTGCCGCCAAGCTGAAGTCCGGCAACCGCTTCGACCTCAACGACTTCCTCACCCAGATCTCGCAGATGAAGAAGATGGGCGGGCTGTCGTCCCTGGTCGACAAGCTGCCGGCGCAGATGCAGGCGGCCGCGGGGCAGACCGACCTCACCCGGGCCGAGCGCGACATGAAGCGCATGCAGGGCATCATCCACGCCATGACCCCGGCCGAACGCGCACGGCCCGAGATCATCAAGGCCAGCCGCAAGCGGCGCATTGCCACCGGCGCAGGTGTTCAGGTGCAGGAGGTCAACCGCCTGCTCTCCCAGTTCGACCAGATGCAGTCGATGATGAAGAAGATGCAGAAGGGCGGGCTGGCCAAGATGATGCGGGGCATGAAGGGCATGCTGCCCGGCATGCGCTAGCCGAGGCGCCCATGCGTCCGCTCATCGGTCATCGCCCGACCCGGGACCTGCGCCTCGCATGGCGCCGGGGCTCCGGAGGCGGCAGCCCGAGCCTCGCCCGGGCGCCGAGCCTCGCCCGGGCGCTGGGCCTGGCCTGGGCGCTGGGCCTGGCCTGGGCGCTGGGCGCGGGCGCTTCGCCGGCGCTGGCCCAGACCGCATCGGGCGCGCCCGCCGCCGCGGCCGCCGCCGGATCGGCCGCGCGCACGGCTGGCGATCCCGGCGGGCGCAGCGGCGACCAGGTCTACCGGCAGGTCTGCTCGGCCTGCCACGACAGCGGCGCGCTCAAGGCGCCCCGCCTCGGTGATGTCGCCGCCTGGAAGCCGCTGATCGCCGAAGGCCAGAAATCGCTGGTGCGCACCGCCATGCGCGGCATCCGGCAGATGCCGCCCAAGGGTGGCGACCCGGGCCTGAGTCCGCTTGAAGTCGAGCGCGCGGTGGTCCACATGGCCAACGCGGCCGGCGGTCGGTTCCGCGAACCGCGCTGAGCCGCGCCGTCCCACTCCCGGAGGCAAGATGAACAGCCGACTGCCCGCCACCGCCTGGCCGACCGACGCCGGCATCATCCACGACGAGCAGAGTGCCGCGGCCTTCGTCACCGACTGGCGCAAGCGCTACCACGGCCGCGCGCTCGCGGTGGCTCAGCCGCGCAGCACCGCGGCGGTCGCAGCGCTGGTGCGTCACTGCGCCCAGGCCGGCATCCCGATCGTGCCGCAGGGCGGCAACACCGGGCTGGTGGGCGGAGGCACGCCCGACGACTCGGGGCGGGCGCTGGTGCTCTCGCTCGCGCGCATGAACGGCATCCGCGCCATCGACACCGGCAACGACACCATCACCGTCGAGGCCGGCTGCGTGCTCGCCGAGGTGCAGCGCGCCGCCCGCGAAGCCGGGCGGCTGTTCCCGCTGTCGCTCGCTGCCGAGGGATCCTGCACCATCGGCGGCAACCTCGCCACCAACGCCGGAGGCGTGCAGGTGCTGCGCTACGGCAACACCCGCGACCTCTGTCTGGGCCTGGAGGTGGTCACCGCCTCGGGCGAGATCTGGGACGGCCTGCGCGGGCTGCGCAAGGACAACACCGGCTACAGCCTGCGCGACCTGTTCATCGGCTCGGAAGGCACGCTGGGCATCATCACCGCGGCCACGCTCAAGCTCTTCCCGTTGCCCGCCGCACAGCTCACCGCCTTCGCGGCGGTGCCCGATGTCGAGCGGGCGGTGGCCCTGCTCAACCTGGCCAAGCAACGCCTGGCCGCCTCGCTCACCGCCTTCGAGCTGATCAGCGAGTTCTGCCTGAGCCTGGTCGACCGCCACTTCCCCCAGTCGCGCCGCCCCCTCGCCGAGCCCTCGCCCTGCTATGTGCTGCTGGAGTCGTCCGACTCCGAAGGCGAGGAGCACGCCCAGGCGCTGTTCGAGGCGCTGATGGCCGAGGCCCTCGAGGCAGGGCTGATCACCGACGCGGCGGTGGCCTCCTCCATCGCCCAGTCGCGGGCCTTCTGGGCGCTGCGCGAGAACATCCCGCTCGCCCAGGCCATAGAGGGCAAGAACATCAAGCACGACATCGGTGTGCCGATCTCCTCCATTGCCGCCTATGTGGCGCAGACCAACGCCGAGATCGAGCGCGCCGCCCCGGGGGTGCGCATGGTGGTCTTCGGCCATCTCGGCGACGGCAACCTGCACTACAACGTGTCGCCGGCGCCGGGTGTCGACCCCGAGGCCTTCCTGGCCAACGAGCCGCTGATCAACCGCATCGTCTATGACGCGGTCGATCGCCACCACGGTTCGATCTCCGCCGAGCACGGTCTGGGCCAGCTCAAGCGCGAGGAGAATGCCCACTACAAGCCGGCCGTCGAGATCGCCCTGATGCGATCGCTCAAGCAGGCACTCGACCCGGCCGGCATCCTCAACCCGGGCAAGGTGCTCCCCGACTCCCCGCCCGCGCAACCCGTCGCCTGAGACCCGCAGCCCCATGAGCGCCCCATCCGCCAGCCAGCCGCGCTTTCGTCGCGGCCTCACCGCCGAGCAGCTCAACCGCAACCACGAGAACACCGTGGTCGGCCTGCTCGGCATCGAGATCACCGAAGTCGGCCAGAACACCCTGAAGGCCCGCATGCCGGTCGATCGCCGTACCGTGCAGCCGGCCGGCATCCTGCACGGCGGCGCCTCGGTCACCCTGGCCGAGACCCTGGGCAGCGTGGCCGCCTGGCTGTGTCTGGAAGAGGGCTGGAGCGCCGTCGGCCTCGACATCAACGCCAACCACCTGCGCGCGGTGCGCGAGGGCTGGGTGCACGGTCTCTGCCGCCCGGTGCACGTGGGGCGCAGCACCCAGGTCTGGCAGATCGAGATCGAGGACGATGCCGGCCGCCCGGTGTGCACCTCGCGGATCACGATGGCGGTGGTGCCCCAGAAGCCGGCGCCGGGGGCTTGAACTCCCACTTTCGCCAGGCCTTCATCACCGACTCGGGGTACTCCGGACGGCCACGGCTGCCGTTGTAGCGGCCCAGCGCCAGGAACAGGTTGCCGCCCTCGAGGTCGATGTAGTGGCGCAGGATGCTGCAGCCGTAGCGCAGGTTGGTGCGCATGTCGAAGAGCTTGGAGGCATCGCCGTCGCCGATCAGGGTGGTCCAGAAGGGCATGACCTGCATGTAGCCCCGCGCCCCGGCATGCGAGACCGCATAGCGGCGGAAGTAGCTCTCGACCTCGATCAGCGCCAGCACCAGCTGCGGGTCGAGGCCGGCCCGGGCCGCCTCGTAGCGCACGGTCTTGAGGAACTCCATGCGGGTCTGAAAGTCGGGCTTCCAGCGGCGCGGCAGCCGCTGCGACATGCTGGCCAGCCATTCCACCTTCTCATTGAGGCTGGCGAACTGCGGCTCGGGGGGCGAGCGGTCGGTGGCCACCGCCGCTGACAGCGCGCTGCGCACCGCGGCGCTCATCGGCACATACTGCTGCGCGCCGGCCCAGGCCGCCTTGCCGATGAGAAGCCCGAGGCCGAACAGGCACAGCGCCAGCAGGGCCGCCCCCGAACGACCCGCGCTGCCGGCGCGCCGGCCGGCACCGGAGAAAGCGCAGCGATGCCGCCCGGTCACGGGCGCCTAGAGCGCGGCCAGACGCTCGCGCACCGCCTCGGCGGCACCGGCCAGGGCAATGGCATCGGTGACCAGGCCACGGCGGGTGACCAGCTCGATGCGACCTTCCTTGAGGCTGCGCTCGCCGATGGTGACCCGCAGCGGCACGCCGATCAGTTCCCAGTCGGCGAACATCACGCCGGGGCGCTCGTCGCGGTCGTCGAGCAGCACATCGACGCCGGCCTCGTGCAGCGCGGCATAGACCGAATCGGCCGCCTCGCGCACCGCCGACGACTTGCCGTAACCGAGCGGCACCACCACCACCTCGAAGGGGGCGATCGGGCGCGGCCACACGATGCCGCGCTCGTCGTGGTTCTGCTCGATGGCCGCGCCCAGCAGGCGGGTGACGCCGATGCCGTAGCAGCCCATCTCGATCAGCTTGCTGCGGCCATCATCGTCGATGAAGCTGGCGTTGAGGGCCTCGGAGTACTTGGTACCGAGGTAGAACACATGGCCGACCTCGATGCCGCGCTGGATCGCCAGACGACCGGCGCCATCGGGCGAAGGGTCGCCCTCGACCACATTGCGCAGATCGGCGACTTCCAGCTGCACCCCATGGGTTGCCAGCCCGGGCAGCACATCGCGCTCCCAGTTGACGCCCGTGAAGTGATGGCCCTCCTGGTTGGCGCCGCAGACGAAATCGCTCATCAGCGCCACGGTGCGGTCGGCCACCACCCGCAGCGGCCGAAGCGTGCCGATCGGGCCGAGATAACCCGGCGGGCAGCCGAAGTGGGCAAGGATCTCGGCCTCGGTGGCGAAGCGGAAACCCTTCATGCCGGCGAGCTTGCCGGCCTTGATCTCGTTGAGTTCATGGTCACCGCGCAGCAGCAGCAGGCAGACCTGGGCCGGCGTGCCGGAGGCGGCATCCGCCGGCGGATCGACCGCGAGCACCAGCGACTTGACGGTGCGCGACAGCGGCAACCCGAGCAGCGCGGCCACCTCCTCGCAGCGTGCCGCGCCGGGCGTGGGTGTGCAGGCCAGCGTCAGCGTGGGCGCGGCGCGCTCGGCCAGCAGCGGCACCGCCTCGGCGAGCTCGACATTGGCCGCGTAACCGGACTCGGGGCACCAGGCGATCGCGTCCTCGCCGGTGTCGGCGATCACCTGGAATTCATGGCTGGCCGAGCCGCCGATGGCGCCGGTATCGGCGGCCACCGCCCGGAAGGTGAGCCCCATGCGCTCGAAGACCCGGGTATAGGCGTCGAACATCACCTGGTAGCTGGCCAGGGCCGCCTCGCGGCTGCGGTCGAAGGAGTAGGCGTCCTTCATGGTGAATTCGCGACCGCGCATCACACCGAAGCGCGGCCTGCGCTCATCGCGGAACTTGGTCTGGATGTGATAGAAATTCTTCGGCATCTGCCGGTAGCTGCGGATCTCGTGGCGGGCGATGTCGGTGATCACCTCCTCCGAGGTGGGCTGGATGATGAAGTCGCGCTGGTGGCGGTCCTTCACGCGCAGCAGTTCGGGGCCGTACTGCTCCCAGCGCCCGGATTCCATCCAGAGCTCGGCGGGCTGCACCACCGGCATGAGCAGCTCGATGGCGCCGGCCCGGTTCATCTCGTCGCGGATGATCGCCTCGATGCGGCGAATGACCCGCAGCCCCATGGGCATGTAGTTGTAGATGCCCCCGGCGAGCTTGCGGATCATGCCGGCGCGGGTCATGAGCCGGTGGCTCGCGATCTCGGCGTCAGCCGGGGCTTCTTTCAGGGTGGCAATGTGGAAGCGCGACGCTTTCATGGCAGGACCGTCGATATAATCAGGGCATTCTAAGGGATCGAGGGGTTGGCCCATGCTGGACCGAGATGGCTACCGCCCCAACGTCGGCATCATTCTCGTCAACCAGAAGAACGAGGTCTTCTGGGGCAAGCGTGTGCGCGAGCACTCGTGGCAGTTCCCGCAGGGCGGCATCAAGCGCGGGGAGTCCCCCGAGCAGGCCATGTTCCGCGAGCTGCACGAAGAGGTCGGACTGCAGCCGGAGCATGTGCGCATCATCGGCCGCACCCGCGACTGGCTGCGCTACGAGGTGCCCACCCAGTGGGTGCGGCGCGAGTGGCGGGGCCACTACCGGGGCCAGAAGCAGATCTGGTTCCTGCTGAGGATGGTGGGGCGCGACACCGATGTGTGCCTGCGCACGTCGGAGCGCCCCGAGTTCGATGCCTGGCGTTGGCATGACTACTGGATACCGCTCGAGTCGGTGATCGAATTCAAGCGGGATGTCTATCGCCAGGCGCTCGACGAGCTCGCGCGCCTGATCTTCGTCACGCCCGGCACGGCGCGGCCCGAAGCGCAGACCGGGCAGGCCGGGTCATGAGATCGGGCATGCACGCGCAGCCCCGCCGGCTCGCCGCGGGTGCACCCGCCCGGGCCACGCTCGTCTCGATCACATCGGCCAGGCCTGTGCTTGCGCGCGCCGCCCTCGCGCTCGCGGTCCTGCTCGCCGGCGGCCCGCTGGCGGCCCAGCAGCGGATGTTCGGTCTGATCGGCGAGCCCCAGCCGCTCGAGGCGACGCTGCCGGTCAGCCTGCCGCCCTTCGCGGCGGCGCGGCTGATCGCGGTCGATACCGGCTCGCGCCATCGCGTCGAGATCGACGCCCAGAGCCTCGCGGTCGACCAGGAGCGGCTGGTGCGCTACAGCCTGCTCGTCACCACCGCCGGCGGCGCGCGCAACCTCACCTACGAGGCGCTGCGCTGCGACACGCGGGAGCGCCGCGTGATGGCGGTCGGGCGCCGCGATGACAGCTGGTCGGTCACGCCCGACAGCCCATGGCGGCCGGTGGTCCGCACCAACGCCGCCGACCTGCATCACGCGGAGATCGCTGCGCGGCTCTGCGAGGGCGCTGCGGCCGCCTCGCCCCAGCCGGCACGGCTGGTCGAGCGCCTGCAGGCAGACCTCACCCGACGCTACTGAGCACCCGGCCGCAGGCGCCGCCTGCGGCCAGCGGGCCTAGTACACCGAACGGCCGCCCGAGAGATCGAACACCGCGCCGGTGGAGAACGAGCACTCCTCGGAGGCCAGCCAGGCGATCATCGCCGCCACTTCCTCGACCAGCCCGAAGCGTCCCATCGGGATCTTCGAGAGCATGAAGTCGATGTGCTGCGGCGTCATCTGGTCGAAGATCGCGGTGCGCACCGCCGCCGGCGTGACGCAGTTGACCCGCACCCCGGACCCCGCAGTCTCCTTGCCCAGGCTCTTGGTCAGTCCGATCACGGCCGCCTTGGAGGCGCTGTAGGCGCTGGCATTGGGGTTGCCGTCCTTGCCGGCCACGGAGGCGATGTTGATCACCCGGCCGTAGCCTGCAGCCAGCATGGCCCGCACCACCGCCCGATTGCACAGGAACACCCCGTGCACGTTGACCTCGAACACCCGTCGCCAGGCAACAGGGTCGTAGTCGATGACGGTGGCATTGGGTCCGGTGATGCCGGCACTGCACACCAGGATGTCGATCGCACCGGCCTGGGCAAGGCTCGCCGCGGTGGCCCGCGCAACCGAATCCTGGTCGGTGACATCGACACCAAGGCCGGCATGCGCGCCCTGCGGCACCGCGGGCAGGCCGGCGGCGGCGGCCTGCGCGCCCGCGGCGTCGAGGTCCCAGGCGAGCACCCGGGCGCCGCTGCCCGCAAGCCGCCGGGCCACGCCCAGGCCGATACCCGAGGCCGCGCCGGTGACCACGGCTGTCCGACCGGCGAGATCGATGTGATTCATGGCGCTCCTTCGCGATGCGCCCCCCGGGACGGCGGGCAAGCACGCCCGGTCCGGGCGCGCCCGGCAGTTTCGCATGGCCGGTGTGACATTGGTCCGCGCCTGCGGCGGGCTCCCGATGCAGACTGCCCGCCATGGACCTTTCCGGACGATCCCTGCTGCGTCAGCTGACAAAGCCGGTGCGTCGAAGCACCCTGACCTTCCAGCTGCTGGCCCTGAGCGCAGTCTGCGCGGGTTCCCTGGTGGCCCTCGGCGTGGCCCTGGGTGGACTGAGCGGCTGGTGGGCACTCGACGAGAGCGCCCTGGGCGTGGCCACCGGCGCCATGGCGCTGCTCGTGGCCATGCTGGCCTGCGTGGTGCCGGCCGTGATGAAGCCCCTGCAACAGCTGGCGCGCCTGATGATCCAGGTCAGCCGGCGACATGACTACACGGTCCGGGCCAGCGAAGAGAACGCCCGCGAGATCCAGGGCCTGGCCGGCGCCTTCAACGGACTGCTCAGCGAGCTCGAGATGCGCGACCAGCGTCTCGCCCGGGAGCTGGCCGAGAAGTCCGACGCGCAGGCACGCCTGACCCTGATGGCGCACCAGGATCCGGTCACCGGCCTGCACAACCGGCATTACTTCCACCAGGCGGTGGAACGCGCGATGGCCGGCAACCGCCACGACATCCAGGTGGCGGTGATGTTCATCGACCTGGACGACTTCAAGCAGGTCAACGACTCGCATGGGCACGCGGTGGGCGACGAGCTGCTGCGCGAAGTGGCGCGTCGCCTGACCAGCACCCTGCGTCGTTCCGATGTGGTCTGCCGCCTGGGCGGCGATGAATTCGCCGTGGTGCTGCACATCGCCACCGGATCGTCGGAGGCCTCTCATGTGGCGGCCAAGCTGCTGGCGGCGCTCGCCCTGCCGATGCAGGTGTCGAGGCAGACCCTGTTCGCCGGCGCCAGCATCGGGGTGACGGTGGCCAGCCCCGGCGAGGTCGAGCCGGTGGAGATGCTGCGCCGAGCCGATGTGGCCATGTACCAGGCCAAGACCGAGAGCAAGGGCGCGTATCGGGTATTCGAGCCGACCATGACGGTGCACACCTCGCGGCGCGCCCTCATGACCCAGCGCCTGCGGGCCGCGGTCGACTGCGGCGCGCTGCGCCTGGTCTACCAGCCGGTGGTCGACGCGCTGGAGCACCGGATCCTGCGGATGGAGGCGCTGGTGCGGTGGGAGGACCCCGAGCTGGGCTCGGTCTCGCCGATCGAGTTCATTCGCCTTGCCGAGGAGACCGGCACCATCCATGCCATCGGTCAGCTCGTGCTGGAGCAGGCCTGCCACGATGTCCGCTGGCTGGCGCAGCGCACCGGGCTGTCGATCCCGGTGGCGGTGAACACCTCCACGGCGCAGCTCACCCATCCCGGCTTCGCCGATCTGGTCGAGGACACCCTGGCAGCGCAGGGCCTCGCCGGCGAGATGCTCGAGCTCGAGATCGCCGGCACCGGGCAGATCACCGACTGGCCAGCGGCCGCAGTGCAGCTGGCACAGCTCCATGCCCGGGGAGTGTGCTTCGCGCTGGACGACTTCGACAGCAGCTTCGCCGCGGTGCGCGGCCTGGGAACGGTGCCGCCCGATCGCATCAAGCTCGACTGCCGCCGCGCCGCTGGCGCTGGAGGCAACCGCACCGAGTCGGCAATCGCCGCAGCCACGGTCGCGCTGGCCGGCGCCCTGGGCATCGAGCCGGTGGCCAAGTGCGTGGAGACCGCGGGCCACCTCGAGCTGGCGATACGCCTGGGCTGCAAGGCCTTCCAGGGCCACCTGTTCCACCAGCCCACCGATATCGGCACCCTGGCCGGACGCCTGGAGATGAGCGCCGGTCGCGTCAACCCGGGCGCCTGAACCGGCGGCCGAGGCCGCCGGCTGCGCCCGGCGCCCTGATCAGAGCTTGAACTTGACGATCTTCTGGGTCTGCTGACCCAGGCCCTGGATGCCCAGGGTGACCACATCACCGGCCTTCAGGAAGCTGGGCGGCTTCATGCCCGAGCCCACACCCGGCGGGGTGCCGGTGGTGATGATGTCGCCCGGATTCAGGGTGAACAGACCGCTCACGTAGGACACCAGGGTGGCGCAGTCGAAGATCATCGTCTTGGTGCTGCCGCGCTGACGCTTCTCGCCGTTGACGTCCAGCCACATGTCGAGCTTCTGCGGGTTGCCGACCTCGTCGGCGGTGACCAGCCAGGGCCCGACCGGCCCGAAGGTGTCGAAGCCCTTGCCCTTGTCCCAGGTGGGTCCGCGCTCGATCTGCCACTCCCGCTCCGAGACATCGTTGACCAGCACATAGCCGGCCACATGGTCGAGGGCGGCACGCTTGCTCACATAGCGCGCACGGGTGCCGATGACGATGCCCAGTTCGACCTCCCAGTCGGTCTTGACCGAGTTCTTGGGCAGCATCACATCGTCATCGGGCCCCTGCATGCAGGACAGCGCCTTGTGGAAGACGATCGGCTCCTTGGGGATGGGATTGTTGGTCTCGGCGGCATGGTCGGCGTAGTTCAGGCCGATGGCCACGAACTTGGTGGCGCCGGTGAAGGGCATGCCCATGCGCGGCTTGCCCCGCACCAGCGGCAGCTTGTCCGCCTTGACCTTGGCGAGCTTCTTCAGCCCGGCCGGCGAGAGCTGGGCCGGGCCGATGTCGGGGACCACGCCGGACAGGTCGCGCAGGCGGCCTTCGGCGTCGATGAGACCGGGCTTCTCCTTGCCGGGTTTGCCATAGCGGACGAGTTTCATGCTGCTTGTCTCCTGGTGGGGGGAATCGGATGCAGGGCCGGCTGCAGATCAGATGGTGATGCCGCCGTCGACATTGAAGATCTGGCCGGTGGCGAACACGCTCTCGTCGCTGGCCAGGTAGATCAGGATGGGGACGATCTCCTCGGCCACGGCCAGACGGCCCATCGGCTGACGGCCGACGAACATGCGGCGCGCCTCGTCGATGTCGCCGAGCTGACGCATGCGGTCGTGCAGGCTGGGCGTGTCGACCGTACCCGGGCCGATGGCATTGCAGCGGATGCCGCGGGTGACGAAGTCGGCGGCGATCGACTTGGTCAGGCCGATCACCGCGGCCTTGGTGGTGCCATACACGAAGCGGTTCGGGAAGCCCTTCTCGGAGGAGCATACCGAGGCCATGTTGATGATCGAGCCGCCGCCGTTCTCGAGCATGCGCGGCAGCGCCGCCCGGATGGTACGGAACATCGAGCGCACATTGATGGTGAAGCTGAAGTCCCAGTCGTCTTCGGAACACTCGAACACCGAGCCCTGGTGCACATAGCCGGCGCAGTTGAAGAGCACGTTCAGCGGCGGCAACGAAGCGATCAGCGCGGCGATGGCCGCCGCGTCGGTCACATCGAGGTGGTGGGTGTGCAGCGGATGGCCTGCGACACGGGCCTCCTCGGCGAGGGTGGCGAGCAGATCGTCGCGGATGTCGGTGGCGTGAACGGTGGCGCCTTCGCGAGCCATTGCCAGCGCGGCGGCGCGGCCCATGCCCTGGGCAGCGGCGGTCACCAGCACGATCTTGCCGGCCAGACGGTGAGCCATGATGTGTCTCCTGTGGATGTCCTGCCGGCCCGCAAGGGATGGCGGGCGAGGTCGGGTGCTGTTTCGCAGCGCGCTAGGTTAGCGCATCACCCCGGCGGCCGCGAGCGGCCGCGCCGGGTTCAGGCCGAGAACTGCATCGCGGCAAGTCGGGCATAGAGCCCGCCCTGGGCGACCAGCGCCGCATGCGTACCCGACTCGACCAGGCGGCCGCGGTCGAGCACCAGGATGCGATCGGCGCCGGTGATGGTGGCCAGCCGGTGGGCGATGACCAGGGTGGTACGCCCGTGCATCGCGCGTTCGAGCGCGAGCTGCACTGCCTGCTCGCTGGCCGCGTCGAGCGCGCTGGTGGCTTCGTCGAGCAGCAGCAGCGGCGGGTTCTTCAGCAGCGCGCGCGCAATCGCGATGCGCTGGCGCTGACCGCCCGAAAGCCGCACGCCGCGCTCGCCGACATGCGTGCGATAGCCCTGCGGCAGACGCTCGACGAACTCCTCGACGTTGGCCGCGCGCGCTGCCGCCCGGACCTCCTCATCGGAGGCGTCGAGCCGGCCGTAGCGGATGTTCTCGAGCACATCGGCCGAGAACACCACGCTGTCCTGCGAGACCAGGCCGATGCGCTGACGCAGGTCTTCCGGCTGGAAGGCGCGCAGGTCGGTGCCATCGATGCGCACCGTGCCCGACTGCGGATCGTAGAAGCGCAGCAGCAGGGCGAAGACCGTGGTCTTGCCCGAGCCCGAGGGCCCGACCAGCGCGACCGTCTCGCCCGGCGCGACGCGAAAATCCAGATCCGCGAGTGCCGGCTCGGCAGGACGGGACGGGTAGCAGAAGCTGACCGCGTCGAAGCTGAGCGCCGCGGCCACGGCGGCGCC
>CAIZPE010000064.1 GCA_903934795.1 uncultured bacterium
ATTACCCGCCCGCGCGGAGCAGGTCGGCGCGCACTCCCGGAGACCGTACGATGTCCCCATCCGACAACCGCTACCCTGATCCGGCGGTCGAGATCCTCGATCCGGCCTTCGAGCCCTATCGATTGTTCAATGCCGCGGTCGAGCGCCTGGCCACCGGCTTTCGCCGGGCCGGTTCGGCGGCTCGGCGCGCAATCGGCTGTTCATGACGGCCAGCCGCTCGCTGTGCGCGCTGCATGTGAACACGCAGGGCGTGGCCGGCGGTTGAGGCAGGCAGCTCAGCGCCCGCCCTGGGCGTCATCCACCCGCACCGTGGTGCCAGTGACGAACTCCGAGGCCGGCGACACCAGGAAGAGCAGCGTGCTGTCGAGCTGGGCCGGGTCACCCAGCCGCGGCCGCGGAAAGTGCTTCGTGATGTCGCCCATGCGGGAGAGCATCCCGTCCATCATCTCGGACGAGAAGGCGCCCGGCGCGATCGCGTTGACATTGATGTGGTAGCGGGCCCACTCCACAGCCAGCGTCTCGGTCATGCGCACCACGGCCATCTTGGAGGTGGCGTAGAGCGCCGCGCCACGACCGTCGTAGGCATAGGCCGCGCGCGAGGCCAGGTTGACGATGCGCCCCGGCTTCTCGGCCGCGATCAGGCGCCGGGCCACCTCGCAGGACAGGATCCAGGGCGCGCGCACATTGATGTCGAGCACCCTGTCGATCAGTTCCACCGACATCTTGTGGGCGCGCTGCGCGTCAGGGATGCCGGCGTTGTTGACCAGGATGGTGACTGTGCCCAGCGCCGCCTCGGCGCGGGCCACCACATCGATCAGCTGGTCGGCATCGGTCACATCGAGCGCCAGCGGTAGCGCGCGGCCGCCGGCGGCGCGGATCTCCGCGGCGAGTTCCTCCAGCCGATCGAGCCGCCGCGCGGCCACCGCCACGGTGGCACCGGCAGCGGCCAGCACCCGGGCAAAGCGCCGGCCAAGGCCGGCCGACGCGCCGGTGACCAGGGCAACCTGGCCGGTGAGATCCTGGGAGGCATTGGGCAAGGGGAAGTCGGGCATGTCCGGGCTCGCTGGCAGAGGGTGGAAGAAGTCGCCGGCCAACTTGACCCGCGTACCGCCGGCTGTCAAACCGTCGGCCCGCACGGCGTCTCGTTCCCGCAGGCGTGCCCCCGGCCGAGGCTGCCGGCCCTGCTAAGGTCGGGTCGCGGCATGGCGCCCATCTGCGTCTTGCCCCCAAACCAGGAGACCCCATCCCATGACCCAGACGATGCGCGCCGGCATCTGGAACTACGGTGACCTGTTCGATGCCCTCGCCGGCGTGGTGCCGGCCCAGCAGGTGGCGCTGGCCCATGCCGATCGCGTGATCACCTGGGGCGAACTCACCGGACGCACCAACCGGATCGGCCGCGCCCTGCTCGCCGAGGGCGCGCAGCCCGGCGAGAAGCTGGCCTTCTACCTGCGAAACCATCCCGCCTACCTCGAAGGCGTGATCGCGGGCTTCAAGGCGCGGCAGGTGCATGTCAATGTGAACTACCGTTACGCCGCGCGCGAGGTGAACTACATCCTCGACAATGCCGATGCCACCACCGTGGTGTTCGGGCGGGAGTTCTCGGGGCTGGTGGCGCAGATCGCACCAGGTCTGCCCGGTGTGCGCCGCTGGTGGGTGGTGGAAGATGGTTCCAGCGAACCGATCCCCGATTTCGCCCGGTCCTTCGAGTCGGTGGCGCAGAACGGATCGGGTCAGCCGCTGGGCATCACCCGCTCGCCCGACGACCAGTTCTTCATCTACACCGGCGGCACCACCGGCATGCCCAAGGGCGTGATGTGGACGCAGGACGCGCTGCGCCGCGGGCTGATCAATCCGGCGCTGGTGGTGCGGGTGCCGCAGGACCTGCCTGACCATCTTTCCATCGTGCGCGAGAATGGCCGAGGGCCGGTCAACCTGCCGGCCTGCCCGCTGATGCATGGCACCGGCCTGCTCACCGCCATCTCCGCCCTGGTGTCCGGCGGCACGGTGGCGACCCTGCCAAGTGCGCACTTCGACCCCCAGGAACTCTGGGCCGCGGTGGAACACCACCGCGTCGACCAGATCGTGATCGTGGGCGATGCCTTCGCCCGACCGATGACCCGCGCCCTCGACGAACTGGGCGGGCGCCGTGACCTCGGCTGCGTGCTCTCGATGATCTCCTCGGGCACGATGTGGAGCCTGGAGGTCAAGCAGGCCCTGCTTCGGCACCTGCCGCAGGTCACCCTGCTCGATTCCTTCGGCTCATCCGAGGCAGTGGGCTTCGGCCTGTCGGTGATGACCGCCGCCGGCGAGGTGCAGACCGCGCGCTTCCAGATCGGCGACGAGGTCAAGGTCTTCGCCGACGACGGTCGCGAAGTCGTCCGCGGCAGCGGGGAGACCGGGCTGATCGCCCGCGCAGGCGCCATCCCGCTGGGCTACTACAAGGATCCGGCCAAGACCGCGGCAACCTTCCGCGTCGTGAACGGCGTGCGCTATGCCATCCCCGGCGATTTCTGCACGGTCGATGTCGACGGCACCATCACCCTGCTCGGTCGCGGCAGCGGCTGCATCAACACGGCCGGCGAGAAGGTGTTCCCCGAGGAGGTCGAGGAGGTGCTCAAGCAGCATCCCGATGTCGAGGACGCGCTGGTGGTGGGGCTGCCCGACGAGAAGTGGGGCCAGGTGGTCACCGCGGTGGTCGAACTGCGCGCCCAGACAGACCTCGACGAAGACGCGCTTCGCGCCCATGTGCGAGGACAGCTTGCCGGCTACAAGACCCCCAAGCGCGTGGTGGCGGTGGCCCGGATGTTCCGGGCGCCCAATGGCAAGGCCGACTACGCCGGCGCGCGCGAGCACGCGGCGCGAACCCTCGCGGGAGCCGGGGGATGAGCAGGCGGCGCGCGGCGCGGCCGCGTGAGGCACGATCACGCGCGGGCCGACGCCGGCCAGCCGATGCTCGGCTCATGCCCCCGGAAGTTCTCTAGCCACCAGCGCCAGTCCTCGGGCACCAGCGAGAACGGCGAGGGATGCCCAAGTTCACGCGCCGCCCACACCGGCCAGTGCGGGTTGGCCAGGGCCGGCCGCCCCAGCATCACCAGATCGATCCGCTCCTCGCGGATCGCCCGATCGGCGTTCTGCGGGATGCCGAGGTTCCAGCTGGTGGCCACCGGGATGCCCACCTCCTCGCGCACCCGCTGGGCGCGCGACAGCATGAAGCCGACCCGATTGAACGGCGGATCGACGAGCTGGGTGGCATTGCCTCCCATCGAGAGGTCGGCCAGGTCCAGGCCGTGGGCCTTCATCATCCGCACGGCGACGAGCGCGTCCTCGAACTGCGTGCCTTGCGGATGGAAGTCATCGCAGCCCAGCCGCATGGTCAGGGGGTACTGCTCGGGCCAGACGGCGCGCACGGCATCGAGCGCCTCCAGGTGGAAGCGCACCCGGTTCTCGAGGCTGCCGCCATAGCGGTCGGTGCGCTGATTGGCCAGCGGCGACAAGAAGCTCGCCCCGAGGTAGCCGTGGGCGTAGTGCATCTCCAGCCACTGGTACCCCGCCTCGAGCGCGCGACGCGCCGCCTGCGCATAGGCCTGGTGCAGTTCCGCGATCTCGTCGATGCTCAGCTCATGGACCGGGTGATGGTGACCCGGCCCGCCGAAGGGAATCGCCGACGGCGCCCGGCAGGTCCAGCCGTCAGGATGGTCGGGCGGCAGCTGCTTCTTTGCGCCGCCACCGAACGCACCCTTGTGCGGCGGCAGTTCGCTGCCCTTGCGCCCGGTATGGCCGAGCTGGATGGCGGGCACGGCGCCCATGCGCTTGATGATCGCGCACACGCGGGCGTGGCCCTCGATCTGGTCATCGTTCCAGATGCCGGCGCAGGAAGTGGTGGTGCGGCCATCAGGCGTGATCGCCATCTGTTCGCCGAACACCAGCGCGAAGCCGCCCGCGGCGCGCGCGCCCAGGTAGCACACATGGTAGTCGTCGAGCTTGCCGTCGACGGAGTTGTACATCGTCATCGGCGACATCACGGTGCGGTTGCGCAGCGTCACGCCCTTCAGGGTGTAGGGGCTGAAGAGGTCGGGCATTGAACTGTCCTGAGGCAGGGGTTGTCGAGAAAGCGGATGCCGCACTTTGCCTGAGTCTCGGCGCGACGCTATGGTAGGGAACCATGACGCCCCCCGCCCCCGACTACCAGTACGACTTCCGCGCCGTCTCGTATCCGCTGCGCCTGTACAGCGGCCAGGACGCCCTCGAGCAGCTGCCCGCGGAGCTCAAGCGCCACGGCGCGAAGCGCGCCTTCATCGTCTGCGGCCGCACGGTGTCGCGCAGCCTGGGGCTGATCGCTCACATCCGTACCATCCTCGGGCCGGCGTGCGCCGGCGTCTTCGACGAGATGGACAAGGACACCACGCTCGATGCCGTGGTGCGCGCAGCCCGGGCCGCCAGGGACGCGAATGCCGATCTGCTCGTCAGCGTGGGCGCGGGCAGCGTCACGCAGGGCGCGCGGGTGGTGGCCATCCTGATGGCCGAAACCGCACCCGTCGACACCCTGATCACCCAGTATCCCGAGCATGGCCCGGCCATCAGCCCGAAGCTGATGGCGCCCAAGGTGCCCATCATCAATGTGCTCACGGCGGCCACCAGCGCACAGAACCGCGCGGGCTCGGCGGTGAAGGATCCGTCGCGCGGGCACCGCATGGAGTTCTTCGACCCCAAGACCCGGCCGGTGGCCGTCTTCTGGGACTCGGCCGCGCTCATGACGGCGCCGGTGTCGCTGGTGCGCACCACCTGCGCCTCGGTGTACTGGCGCTCGGTGGTGAACCTGGGCGCGCCGCAGACCTCGCCCTTGTGCGAAGGCGACCGCCTGCAGGCCTTCCGGCTCTCGCAGCTCGCGCTGTCGCGGGTGGGCGACACGCACGATCCGGCGCCGCGCATCGCCGCCTGCGCCGCGTCCTTCCTGCAGAACCGCGAGGCCGACGATGGCGGCGGGCCGATCGGCACCCACTGGGTGAGCCGCGTGGTCTACGGCTTTGCCACCGGCATCTTCCAGCTTCACCCGCAGGTCGGGCAGGGCGAGGCCAACACCGCGCTCACGCCCACGGTGGTGCGCCGGCTCGGTCCGCGCGATCCTCAGGCGATGGCCAGGATGGCGCAGGGCCTGGGGGTGTGGCAGCCCGAGGAGGCGATTGATCTCGCCCCGGATCGCGCAGCTGCCGAACTCGAGCGGGTCTTTCAGGCGGCGGGTCTGCCCACGCGAATCTCGCAACTGGGCATCCCGCGCGAGAGCCTGCCGGCAGTGGTGGCGCACTCGCTGAAGAACTTCAACGCCGACCCGAAGCGCGAGTTCCTGAAGGAGCAGGCGATGCTGGCGGAGCTCATCCAGGACTGCTGGTAGGCCCGTCCGAGGCCCTCAGCGGCCCAGAGCCTCTCATGGTTGGCGATGACGCTGCAACGCGTCAGTCACAAATCGCCGTGGTGCCTGGTCCAAGTCATTGAAGGGGTCCGCCGGGCCCTCGACGAGGACACTCCATGAACCGGTTCACGATGGCGGCCACCGCCGCCGCGCTGTCATCGGCGGCGATGGTCAGCCCGCCCGCATTCGCACAAGCGCTCGCAGACAAGGTCCACACCGCGGAGGCGTCGGTGGTGACCATCGTCCGCATACCCACGCCCTGGTACGCGCCCCGGTTTCTGGTGGTACGCAAGATGCGCGAATCGATGCCCTTGTACAGCGCGATCGACGGGCTGACGCACAAGGCGTATTCGCTGGCGCGGTCCGACGGCCGCTTTGGTGGCATCTACCACTGGAAGGACCTCGCCAGCGCGCAGGCCTGGTTCACGCCAGCCTGGTTCGAGCGGGTCGAGAAGGAGCGTGGCGCCCGAGGCGAGGTGCGGTTCTTCGAGGTCTCGACGGTGATCGACACCCAGTCTTTCGCCGCCAGCACCGGCACCGATCTGGCGGCCATGGCCACGCTGCTCGAGGTGCCCAGGGCAGCGGGGGCGGATCGGGCCAGGCCGGTCGACGGCTTCCTCGCTGCGGTGGACACCTGGCGCGCCATCCCGGGTCTGCTGCGAACCTATGTGGTGACGACACCGCAGGGCGGCCCGGGCGCCATCAGCCTCTGGCAGGACGAGGCCAGCGCCCGCCATGCCCTGCAGCCCTCATGGAGCGATCGGATCGTGCGAGAGTACGGCGAGCCGGCTCGTATCGAGTGGCTGGACACACCGATCCTGATGGCGGGCAAGGACGGTGGCAACGCCATGGCCGTGGAGACCCGACGATGACGAAGATCGCTGAACCGTCGGCCGAGACGCTTGCCCAGGCCATCGGAGGCAGCCTGGCCGCGATCGATGCGCTGATCATGACCGTCCAGCCCGGCGTCTACCGGCTGGCGGTGCATGTTCTCGGCGATCGTGACGATGCCGCCGATGCCACCCAGGAGATCCTGCTGAAGGTGGTCACGCACCTGTCGGGTTTTCGGGGAGAGGCGGCCTTCTCCACCTGGGTCTGGCGGGTGGCCCATAACCATCTGATGAGCGCCCACACCCGTCGCAAGGAGTCGCCGGAGGTGTCGCTGGAAGACATCGCCGAGCGCCTCGGGCAGGGGCTGGAGTTCGCAGCCACGCTAGCGCATGCGCGCGGCGAGGCCGGGCCGCTGAGCCCGCAGGACAAGCTCGAGGCCCGGCAGGTGGCGCTGGCCTGCACGCAGTCAATGCTGATGGCGCTCGACCGCGAGCAGCGGCTGGTCTATGTGATCGACACCGTCTTCGCACTCGATTCGAAGCAGGCCGCCGAGATCGTGGGCGTCTCGGCTGACGCTTATCGGCAGCGTCTGTCGCGGGCCCGCTCGCGGCTCGACGCGTTCATGAGCGGTCATTGCGGTCTGGCCAATCCACAGGCTGCGTGCCGTTGCGAGCGGCAGCTGCCCGCAGTGCGACACCTGGCCGCGGCACGAGGCTCGGACCGCAGCGCCGTCGTCGCGATCCACCGCGAGGAGATGCAGGAGGCCGAGCGCCACTTCGCAGCGTTCACGCGGGTGTGCGACGCGGCCTCGGTGCTGCGCGCGCATCCCGCCTACCAGGCACCCGAAACCCTGCGTGCGGCGATCCGCGCGGTGCTTGCCCAGGAGGGTTTCCTGCAGCGCGGCACGCCCCAATGACGAACCCTGAGCCCACCGGTCGGCCGCTGTGCCTGACCACGAGCGATGGCGTTGCGCTCGCGGCCGTCGTGCACGAGCCTGCCGCACTGACCGGGCGGCATGTGCTCGTGGCCGGGGGGCTCGCGATGCCGCAACGCTTCTACGCACCGTTTGCCGCCTGGCTCGCGCAGCGCGGCCACCGGGTACTCACCTTCGATCTGCGTGGCACCGGCGCCTCGCGCGCGCCAGAGCACAGGCGCTCGCTGCGCGGGCTCGATGCCGACATGCTCACCTGGGCGCGTCAGGACTTTCCGGCGGCCGTGGCAGCGCTTTCCGGCATGGCCGGCGGGGCGCAGGTGGCAGTGATCGGGCACAGTCTGGGCACGCATCATGCCGCCATGACCGATGCGCTGACCCAGACCCGCATCGACACGCTCCTCGCCGTCGCAGCCGGCTCCGGGTACTGGCGCGACTGGGCTCCGGAGTCGCGTCGCCTCGCGCCGCTGATGCTGCATGTGGCGGCACCACTGCTCACGCCGCTGTTCGGCTACTTTCCCGGACGGGCGCTGCGCATGGTCGGCGACCTGCCCGCGCCGGCGATCCGGCAATGGGCTCGCTGGTGCCGACATCCCGATTTCGCATGGGGCGTCGAGCCCGACGCGATCGGGCCCAGCCTGCGATCGGCGCGGTTCCGCATCCAGGCCTACCGATTCACTGACGACGAAGCCATGTCCGACACCTGCACACGCAAACTGCTGGCCGCCATGCCCAACGCGATATCGACGCTCCATGCCATCGACCCGGCCGCCCTCGGGCTCGCCCGCATCGGCCATGCCGGCGCGTTCAGGCTCCAGACTGCCGATCGCCTCTGGCCGATCTTAGAGGAGGCCCTGCGGCCTGCTTCCCGCGAGGTGCGCACATGAGCAACGACAAGGCACCCGTGCCATCCGGCTTCGGCCCCATCCTGCGCAGCAGCCCGGTCCTCGATGCCCTCGGCGGCTTCATGAGCCGCGGCGAGGGCGATGCGCTCGAGATCGGACTGCTCGTCGGCCCCAGGCACCTGAACGCCCGCGGGCGTCTTCATGGCGGAGTCACCGCCACGCTGCTCGACACGGCCATGGGCTACATGCTCGCCGGGCGCACTGGCGGCCGCCGGCGTCTGACCGCACGGCTGACCATCGATTACAGGTCAGCGGCCGACGAAGGCGAGTGGCTGCAGGTGTTTCTGGTCCGGGCCGATGAGGACGGCCGCAAGACGCTCGCCTGCGGCCGTCTGATGGCGGGCGAGCGTCTGGTGGCCGAGGTGACGGTGCTGTTCATCGACGCGCCGCGATGAAGGCATCGGAAGGCATCACGGCTCATCGGCCAGCTTCGCGATAATGACGAGTCCATCACGGACCTCGATGCGGAGCACTGCCCATGAATCCCCTGGTGATCGCCAGCCAGTTCGGAGCGGAGTTCGACGGCTGGCTGCGCACCGCGCGGCCCGATCTGACACTCGTCTCGCTGCCGCCCGTGCTCGAGTGGCCGCTGCCGCCGCAGGTGTCGGTGCTGCTCGCGGTGCCCGTCTCGGCCGAGGTTCGCGCCCGCCCACGGCCTGAGGGCTGGCCCTTCGGCCTGCGCTGGGTGCAGCTCAACTCCACCGGCTACAACAACTATCCGCCGTGGATGCTGCGCGGCACGCTGGTCACGAGCGCCCACGGCACCTCCTCCGAGACCATCGCCGACTGGGTGCTGGCCTGCGTGCTGCAGCGGGCCCTGCGCATGCCCGAGCGGCGGGCGCGCTCGCGCGAGCAATGGCGGCGCACGCCGGCGCCCGCGCTCGCCGGGAGCACCCTCGGGCTGTTCGGCTTCGGCGGCATCGGTCGCGCGCTTGCGCGGCGGGCGCTTGCACTCGGCATGCAGGTCCGGGCCATGCGGCGTCAGTCCGCAGCCCTGGACATGGACGGCGTGCAGCAGGCCGCCGATATCGAGGACCTGATGGCCACCAGCGATCACCTCGCGCTGGTGGCACCCGGCACCGAGGCAACACGCCATGTCGTCAACGCCCGCACCCTTGGCCTCGCGCGGCCGGGACTGCACCTGATCAATGTGGCGCGCGGCAGTCTCGTCGACCAGCAGGCGCTCATCGAGTCGCTCGATGCCGGGCAGCTGAGCTGGGCGAGCCTGGATGTGACCGAGCCCGAGCCGCTGCCCGAGGGCCACCCGCTCTATGCGCACCCGAAGGTCTTCCTCACGCCGCACACCTGCGCCATCAGCCCGCAGGTGCGCAAGGCGGTCTTCGAGAAGTTCATGCGCAGCCTGAGGGCCTGGGAGGCTGGCGGCATGCCCGAGGATCCTGTCGACCTCGAGCGTGGCTACTGAACGCGAACGCCTGGGCATCAGCACCGGATCGGTCATGCTGGCTGTCGTCGCAGCCTCCCCATTCCAATCCGCCATGCCGTCAGGACGCCCCGGTCACCGAATCGGCCATCATGCTGTGCAGGCGAGCCGCGCAGGTCACTGACCGCGATCGCCCCGCTCCGGCCCATTCCGGCCGCCACACGAACTCCAAGGCACTCCCGTGACCCAAGAAGCCCGCGCCTGCATCGCCGGCGCCTTTGAACACCCCACCCGCCTCGCGCCCGACAAGTCGGTGGCGCAGCTGCATGCGGAATGCGCCGCCGGTGCGCTGCAGGACGCCGGCCTGAGCCTGTCGGATGTCGACGGCTACTTCTGCGCCGGCGACGCGCCCGGTGCCAGCCCGCTGTACCTCGCCGACTACATGAACCTGAAGCTGCGCTGGTATGACGGCACCGAATCGGGCGGCTGCTCCTATCTCGCCCACATCGAGCATGCCGCCACGGCGATCGCCGCCGGGCGCTGCTCGGTCGCGCTGATCACGCTCGCCGGCAAGCCGCGCTCCAGCGGCCAGGCCACCGGCACCGCGTTCCGGCCGCCGCCGGTTGACCGACCCGAGGCACTGTGGGAGTCGGCCTTCCGATGGACCATCGGCGGCATCTACGGAATGATGATGCAGCGGCACATGCATCAGTACGGCACCACCCTCGAGCAGCTGGCCTGGGTGAAGGTGGCCGCTGCCGAGCATGCCCGCCACAACCCGCATGCCATGCTGCGCAAGCCGGTCACGGTCGAGGAAGTCATGAACTCGCCGATCGTGTCCGACCCCCTGCGCCGCCACGACTGCTGCGTGATCAGCGACGGCGGCGGCGCGCTGGTGCTCACCCGCCCCGAGATCGCGCGCAGCCTCAAGCGCCCGGTGGTCAAGGTGATCGGCTGCGGCCAGACCCTGAACACCAACAACGGCGGCTACCTCGACCTCACCCGCACCGGCGCCGAGCGCTCCGGCGCGGCGGCCTTTGCCGAGGCCGGCGTCACACCCGCCGACATCGACTACGCCTCCATCTACGACAACTTCACCATCATGGTGATCGCGCAGATCGAGGACCTCGGCTTCTGCGCCAAGGGCGAGGGCGGCCGCTTCGTGGCCGACGGCGGTCTGATCTCCGGCGTGGGCCGTCTGCCCTGGAACACCGACGGCGGCGGGCTGTGCAACAACCACCCCATGAACCGCGGCGGCATCACCAAGGCCATCGAGGCCGTGCGCCAGCTGCGCGGCGAGGCCCACCCGGCGGTGCAGGTCAAGGACTGCCGGCTCGCGCTGGCAGCCGGCCCCGGTCTGGTCCTCGGCCCCGGCCATGCCCACGCCACCGTCATTCTCGAGCGGGAGTAAGCCCATGACCGACACCCAAACCCGCGCCGGCTTCGAGCAGGATCCCTTCGCCGCCGCCTTTCCCGAGACCCGCGAGTTCTGGGCCGGCGCCGAACAGGGCCGCCTGATGCTGCGCACCTGCGAGGACTGCGGGCGCACCCACTGGTATCCGCGTGCGCACTGCCCGCTGTGCGGCAGCGCCCGGTTGCGCTGGACCGAGGCGAGCGGCCGCGGCACCCTGCATGCCTTCAGCACGGCCCGCCGCGCCGAACCGCAGTACACCCTGGCCTATGTCACCCTCGACGAAGGGCCCACGCTGATGACCAACATCATCGACGCGCCGCCCGAGGCGCTGCGCATCGGCCAGCCGGTGGTGGTGCGCTTTCAACCCGCGCCGGAAGGCCGGATGATGCCGTTCTTCACGCCGGCCTGATCCTGGGCGCGCGGCCCGCGGCATCGATGCAGCGCGGGCAGACACGCCCGCGTCTCACCCCGGTGGGCGCCTAGAGGCTGCACTGCCCGGAGCCTGCGGTTCCGGTGGCGCGCAGGCGCGAGAAGCTTGCCTCGAGCGAAACCAGCCGCAACCCGGTGACCCGGGCAAATCCATGATTGGCCGAATCAACCGTCAGGCGCAGCCCCGGCCCGGCCTCGACCGCAACGCTCCGGGCCGCCCCCTGCGAGTCGGTCCCCTCGATGGTGACGGTCGTGCACCCGGCGCTGAAGCAGTTGTCGTGGGCCACGACGGAGGCACGCTCGAACACCGCGCCGCTGGTGCCACCGAGACTGACTACCATCTGCCCGCTCATGAAAACAGACTGATCTCCTGACGATGAGTTCACCCCGAGCAGGTACGAACCGCTGGTCAGCCGGAACTGGTGGTGAACCGAGCCATCGAGGCTGAAGAAATCATCGCTGACCGAGACCGCGGCGGTCGTGGCCGGCGTGACGGTGACAGGCAAGGCCGTGAGCGTCGCAATCGGCCGACCGGGGTCATAGCGACACACCGATTGCACGCTGATGCTGTGCTCGCCGGGAGGCGTGCCGGCGGGAACCGAGATCCGCAGTCCCTCGGCCTTGCCATGGCTGACCCGAACGCTGCTCGAGCCATCGGCCTGGAGAGAACCGGTTAGACTGCCGATGCTCGCCCGCATGTTCACCCGGCCCTGCTGGGTGTTGACCAGGTAGGTGAGATCCGCACAGGCTCCGGCGGCCAGGCTTGCAGGCACGCCGGAACCCGAAGTGACCTGATCGTGGCGATCGATTGCCGCGCGAACTTCCTTCCTGAGGAAGGTTTCCAGGCTGCTGCTGGCATCGAGTGCAGTCCCGGCGGCGCCGGGAAGGGCCGTACCGATCTCGTTGTCGACCAGACGGTAGGTGAGCGTGTCCAGAAAAAAGAACACCGAGTAGTGAACGCTGCCTGCTTCCTCGGCCCCCCGCACCTTGTTCACGAGCGTGTAGCCGAGATCGGCCCCAGACTGCTGCACGCGGGACACGAGCTCGGCCAGCGCACGCGACGAGGCGGCATCGGGTTCGCCCTGAGTCGTGCTTGCCCAGACACCCACCCGGGGCTGACAGGCCACCGAACTTTTCGATGGTGCGACAGATTCGGAGCCACCCCCACTGCAGGCCATCAGCAGGCAGGGCACGGCGAGCGCCATCAGGCGCAGCAGGCGAGTGATGATCAAGGCCGCACCCAGCCCTGCCAGCTCGGGCAGTCGATCCGGTAGTGTTCCCAGCGCACGCCATCGACCACGAGGGTCGGCGGGTGGTTCGCGCCGCGATCGACATGAACCCGCCGCGTCTCCTCACGCGTCGTGATTCGCTGACGGTTGGGCAGTACCACCTCGTTCTCGAGCGTGCTCTGTGCGGCCACGTCCAGGCGGTTGCCCGAACCCGCGGCCGGGTCGGCGCTTCCCGACTGCGCCGATGCCCCACCAGCCATCAGGCAAAGGCAGGCGTTCGCGAGCCACTGCAGCGCTGCCGTCTTTCGCCTCTGCATTGCGAATCCTCGTTCTGGTGTGGGCCGTCGCAAGCTGAAAACCCTATCACACCAACAAAGGCCGCGATCGGCACGCCGTCTCCGCGAGTCTTTCCTCAAGCTTCGACGGTAACATCCGACCGATGAACGGAGACTTTGCCATGCCCCACCTTCTGCGCCGTCTCGCCCGGCTGCTGCCGGCCTTCCTGCTGTCGCTCGCCACCAGCCTGCCCGCCCTCGCCCAGTCGCCCGACTGGCCGACCCGCCCGATCACGGTGGTCATGACCTTCCCGGCAGGCTCGGGCGTGGATGTGGTGGCGCGCCAGATCCAGGAGCCGCTCGGCAAGGCGCTGGGCCAGCCGATCATCATCGACTACAAGCCAGGCGCGGCCGGCAACATCGCCAGCGAGTTCGTGGCCCGCGCCAGGCCCGACGGCTACACCCTGGTCTTCGGCACCGCCGCCACCCACGGCAGCAACGCCGCGCTCTACCGCAAGCTGCCCTTCGATGTCGAGGCTGACTTCGTGCCCGTGGCGCCCATCCTTGATGTCTCCAATGTACTCACCATCAATCCCGAGGTGATCAATGTGCGCACGCTCAAGGAGTTCGTCGACACCGTGAAGGCCAACCCGGGCAAGTACAACTTCGCCTCCACCGGCAACGGCACCGGCACCCACATGGCCTTCGCCGAGTTCAATTCGCGGGTGGGCCTCGACATGGTCCATGTGCCCTACAAGGGCGGCCCCGAGGCCATGGCCTCGGTCCTGCGCGGCGAGACCTGCTGCATCATGAATCAGGTGCAGACCGTGCTCGCGCAGTACAAGGCCGAGAAGGTCCGCCTGCTCGGGGTCACCACCGGCAAGCGGGTGAGCGCCGTTCCCGAGGTGCCCACCATCGCCGACAGCGGACTGCCGGGCACCCGCGGCTTCGACAGCTCGATCTGGTTCGGCCTGTTCGCGCCCAAGGGCACCGAGCCGAAGATCATCGCGCGGATCAACGCCGCCCTGCGCCAGGTGCTCGAAACGCCGGAGATCCGGACCCGGCTCGAGAGCGCCGGCAACAGCGTTCGCATTGAATCGCCCGAGCAGTTCCGCGCCACCGTGAAGGCCAACCGGGCCAAGTGGGCCGAGGTGGTCCGTTCGGCCAACATCAGCATCGACTGAGATGGACGGCGATCTGCGCGATGCGCCGGCGGCGTCTGCCGGCAGGGCCGAGCCGGCGCCGCCGCACAGCCCCGAGCGACCCGATCCAGCCGGCCTTGCCGCGCTCGCGGCACGGGTGCGCGAGGATCTCGAGATCCTGTGCCTGCCCGCGAAGCCCTGGGTGCCAACGAGCACCCACGATGGCCAGCCGGTGGCCGATGTGGTGGTGGTGGGTGCCGGCATGGCAGGCCTCGCGCTCACGGCCTCGCTGCACCACCTCGGTCTGGTCACCCGGCTGATCGACCAGGCCGGCGGCGGCCGCGAAGGCCCCTGGGCCACCACCGCCCGCATGGACACCCTGCGCTCACCCAAGGAACTCACCGGGCCGGCGCTGGGCATCCCGTCGCTCAGCTTTCGCGCCTGGTATGTGGCCGGCTTCGGGGCGCAGGCGTGGCAGGCGCTCGGCAAGATCCCGCGCCTGCTCTGGGCCGACTACCTGCAGTGGTACCGCGAAGTGCTCGGTCTGCGGGTCGAGAACCACAGCCGCCTGCTCGATGTGCAACCCCGTGCCGATGGCGTCAGCCTGCGGGTCGGTGATCCGCGGCGGCCAGCCGATGCCGGACACTGGATCCATGCCCGGCATGTGGTGCTGGCCACCGGCCGCGATGGTCTGGGCGGCCCCTGGGTGCCGGCGTGGGCGCAGTCGCTGCCGGCCGGGCGCTGGATGCACACCGGCCATGCCTGGAGCGGCGAGCGCCTGCGCGGCCAGCGGGTGGCGGTGATCGGCGCGGGCGCCTCGGCGATGGACGCCGCGGCCGAGGCGCTCGAGCATGGCGCCGCGCAGGTGACGCTGCTGGTGCGGCGCCCCGATCTGCCACGCATCAACAAGAGCAAGGCCGCGGGCAATCCCGGCACTGCCCACGGTTTCTGGGACCTGCCCGACGACTGGAAGTGGCGCTACCGGCACTACATCAACCGCGAGCAGGTGCCCCCGCCCAAGGCGAGCGTGCTGCGGGTGTCGCGTCATCCGCAGGCGCGCTTCATGCTGGGGGCGCCGGTCACCGGGGTGCGTGAACTGCCTGATGGCGCGATCGAACTGCGCACGCCCGCAGGCGCGGTGAGCGTCGACACGGTGATCTTCGCCACCGGCTATCGCATCGACTGGACGCAGCGCCCCGAGTTCGCCGCGATCGCGGCGCAGGTGCGCCGCTGGCGCGACCGATTCCCCACGCCGCCCGATCAGGAAGACGAGGAGCTCGCCAACAGTCCTGACCTCGGCCCGCTGTTCGAGTTCCAGGCGCGTGAGCCCGGCGCCTGTCCGGGACTCGAGCGGGTGCACTGCTTCAACTTCGCGGCGGTGCTCTCGCACGGCGCCACCACCGGCGACATCCCGCAGATCAGCGACGGCGCCCAGCGCCTGGCACGCGGCCTCGCAGGCCGCCTGCTGGCCGACGATGTGGCGCATCACTTTGATGCGCTGGTGCGCTTTTCCGAACCCGAGCTGATCGGCGATGAGTGGTCGGCCGCCCTGCCCGAGCGCCCCTGAGCGCGCGTCCACCGGATCCCGCCATGTCCTCATCCCAGGCCACCGACTTCCTCGATGATGCGCTCGGCGCAAGCACCGGCAGCGAGCTGCACCGGCTGCGCCAGCAGCGCGCCAGGGTGCGCGATGCCAGCCAGGCCGCGCATCTGGCGGTCTTCGATCCGGCGCTGCCGGGCCTGAGCCTCACCGAGCGCCTGGAAGCGGCGCTGGTGGTGGCGCAGGCCAGCGCCTGCGCGCCGCTGAGCGAGCGCTTCCAGGCCCTGCTGGCCCGCGGCGCGAGCCCCGTGCCGGGCGCACGGCGCGACGCGGTGCTGGCCTTCGCCCGCACGCTGGCCGAGCGCCCGCAGGACGCGGGCCGCGAGCGCCTGCTCGGCCTGCCGGCGGTCGGCCTGAGCACTGCCGAGGTGGTCACGCTGGCCCAGCTGATCGGGCTGGTGGCCTATCAGGTGCGGGTGGTGGCGGGCCTGGGAGCCATGACCGAGGTGCAGTCGGCGCAAAGCGCCGCCGACGCAACGCCGGCCGCCCCCTTCGTCCACCCCGCCACCCTGCCTGCGCCGGGCGAACCGGTGCGCATCAACGGCTTCACCAGCGAGCCTCTCGACTGGAAGGCCTGGCTGCCGGTGCTCGATCCCTCACAGGCCACCGAGCACCAGCGCGCCGTGCTCAAGGCGAGTCATCCCACCGCCAGCTCCTCGGACTACTACCTCACCCTGGTCCAGCAGCCGCACATCCTCGAGCAGCGCTCGGCCGCCTTCAACGCGATCATGTACGCGCCCGGCGGCCTGAGCCGCGCCGAGCGCGAGCTGGCCAGCACGGTCACCTCGCGGATCAACGGCTGCGTCTACTGCGCCGCCGTGCATGCGCTGCGCTTCGAGCAGCTCACCCAGCAAAACGCGGTGATCGCGCAGGTCTTCCAGGACCCGACCGGCGCCGGCACCACGCCGCGTGAACGGGCCATCGTGCAGGCCGCCATCGCGCTCACCCGCGAGCCCGCCCGCGTGAGGCCGGCAGATCTCGCGCCGCTCGCGGCCTGCGGCCTCAGCAGCCTCGAGATGCTCGACCTGATCCATGCAATCGCGATCTTCGCCTGGGCCAACCGGCTGATGCTCAACCTGGGCGAGCCGGTGTACCCGGGGCGGGCGGCCGAATAAGGATCGGGCAGACCCGGGCGCAACCTGGCGGCGTCGATCACCCCCGAGGCGGATCCGCCATCGCCTGCGCCAGCGCGGCCTGACCGCGTTCGCGCAGCGTCTGCACCGCCCCCTGCACATCGCGCGCCTCGCGGTTCTGGCTGAGCTTGGACTTTCCCTCCAGACGGGTGATCGCGATCTCGATGCCCACGATCGCCCTGACCATGCCATCGATGTAATCGGCGGGTGAATCGCCCATCTTCCAGGGTCGAGGCTCCTGGGCCTCGTGGGTGCGGGTGAGGCGCGCGACCACCCCGCGGATGAAGCGCTCGTCATCGCGCACGGTGAGCCGGCCATGCGCATGCACCACCTCGTAGTTCCAGGTGGGCACGAGGCGGTGGGTCTCGTGCTTGCTCGGATACCAGTTCGGTGAAATGTAGCTCTCGTTGCCGCGGAAGATCACCAGCACATCGGCGCCGCTGGCGCATTCCTGCCAGACCGGATTGGCCCGCGCCACATGCCCGGTGAGCAGGCCCGCCGGACCCGCCGACGGATCGAACTCGAAGGGAATGTGGTTGGCGTCCACCCCGGCGCCACTCGGCGTGACCAGGATGCCCAGGGGATGCTCGCGAATGATCCGATGCAGCACGGCGGGATCGGTGACGCGAAAGTGCGCGGGGGTGTACATGTTGAGGCCGTGGCAGGTTGCAGCGGCAAGACGCCGCAGGTCGAAGGCTACACCGCGCGCCGATCTGTCAGGCCGGCGCCTTCGCCGCCAGGCGGACGAGGCCCTCGACATCCACCCGGTCGATCTGCGCCGGATCGAGGAAGCGCACCGCGTACTCCCGCCAGACCTCCCGTCGCAGGAAGAGCTCGTAGAGGTCGGCGTCGATGTGCCGGTCCCGGGCCATGAAGGCCATGATCTTCAGAGACTCCGAGAGCGTCTTGGGCTTCTTGTAGGGACGATCGGACGCGGTCAGAGCCTCGAAGATGTCGGCAATTGCCATCATCCGGGCCACCGGGCTCATCTGCTCGCCGGTCAGTCCACGGGGGTAGCCGCTACCGTCGAGCTTCTCATGGTGCCCACCAGCGTATTCCGGCACCTGACGCAGGTGCTTCGGAAACGGCAGCTGCGAGAGCATGACGATGGTCTGCACGATGTGATCGTTGATCTTGTGGCGATCCTCGTCGGTGAGCGTGCCACGGGCAATGCCCAGGTTGTAGAGCTCGCCACGGTTGAAGCGCAGCGCGGGCACCGGTGTGCGCACACCGAAGCGCCGCGGATCGACAGCGCGCCCGAGGTCCGGCTCGTGCTCGATCCGGTGCTCGGGCTTGTCAGCCAGCAGCAGCTCGCGCACCGGCAGCGACGGCGCCGGCTCGCGCGCCTTGCGGCGCTTCTCCTCCTCGGAGATGCCAATCCGGTCATCGAGGGTGCGCTGCCAGGTGCGCGCGGCGATGGCAAGAAGCCGATCCCGCCGCGCAGGATCCATGAACTCGCCGCCTTCATTGCACGAGGCAACGAAGGCGAAGTCCTCGTCGAGTTGCCGCTGCGCGGTCTGCATCGTGGCCTCGGCCTGGGCCCGGTCCTCACCCGCCGCGATGGCGCGCAGACAGGCGATCTCGGCATCGCGCTTGAGCACCTCGAAGCGCATGCGCACCTCGTGGATCCGGTCGTGCAGGGTCTCGAGCTTGGTGGCCTTGTCCACCACAAACTCGGGCGTGGTGATCTTGCCGCAGTCATGCAGCCAGGACGCCACATGAAGCGCCTCCCAGCCGGCCTCATCCAGCTGAAAGTCGGCAAAAGGTCCGCTGCGCTGGGCGCAGGCCGCGTTCGCCAGCATGCGGGTGAGCTCGGGCACTCGCTCGCAGTGCCCGCCGGTGTAGGGGCTCTTGGCGTCGATGGCGCCGGCGATCAAGCGGATGAAGGCCTCGAACAGCGCCTTTTGCTGGCGTATGAGGTTGCGAGCCTCGAGCGAGCTGGCCGCCGAGCCCGAGAGCGCGCGGATGAACGAGACCTGGGCGGGCTCGAAGGCCTCGGCACGCGCGAGCAACAGGCACCCGACCGCCTCGCGCTCACGGTTGAGCAGAGGCACCGCGAGGACATGATCGAGCGCGGCATCGGCCAATGCCAATCCGAGTGTTTCGCGCTGGGCCGGGTCGAGTCGAGCAAGGCTCGGCTGCTCCTGCCCGAGGGCCATGCCCATCGGCGTCTGCGCATCGGGCAATGCGAAGGCGGTGATGCCGTCGATACCCTGCGCATGCCCCGCCCAGCGCGCCGCCATCGGCGTCAGACGCGCGTCATCCACCAGGTACAGCACCCCGGCCTGGGCGCCGGCGGCGTCCATGGTCTCGGACAGCAGCAGCGGCAGCAGCTGCTCGAAATCCGCCACCGAGGCCACCGCCTCGGTGAGGGTCAGGAACCGGCGCACGGTGCCCTTCATGCTGTCCATCGTGGTCGCCAGATCATCCACCTCGGTGATCGACGACCGGACCGTCACCGGCGCCGCAAAGTCGAAGTGACGGACACGGTCGGCCTCGGCGGCCAGACCCCGCAGCGGCGTGGAGACGCGACGCGAGGCCAGCACCACCACCACGATGGCCAGCAGCGCAATGAGCAGCGCGGTCCAGAGCGACCGTGCACGCACCGCATGGGCCTGCGCGAGCAGCTCGTCATCCGGAATGGCCAGCACCAGATGCAGCGGGATGCCGCCGGTGATTTCGATCGGCGTGATTGAAACCCGCCAGTCGCGGCCATCGACCTGCAGCGTGGCGGTGTGGCTGTCCTTGGGGTCAAGAGCCTTGACCGTGCCGTGAAGAGCCTGCAGCACCGGGATGCCCGACTCGGCCAGGGTGCGCATCCGCGGCTGCCCCGATGCGTCAGGCGCCAGCAGATACAGCCGATGCGGATCCTCATGGGCGAACAGACGAGCGTCAGGCGTGACCAGCGCCATCTGCGTATCGGGCGTGCGGCGTGCCGATTTGAAGAGCGCGCCCAGGGTCTCCAGGCGAATGTCGGCTCCCACCACCACCGGCGCGCCAGGCACCGGCGTGGACACCGTCATGCCCACCTTGCGGGTGGTGAAGAAGACATAGGGTTCGCTGGTCACGGTGCCGCCGCGACTCAGCGCATCGCGGTACCAGCGCCGCGTCCGAGGATCATAGGCGGTGGCATAGCCGGGCTGATCCTCCTCGCGCAGCGACTGCAGATCCGCGTCGAGGAAGACGAAACGACCGCGCGGACCCTCGGCGCGTTGCTCGATCGACTGGAGCAGATAGCGCGACCCGGGCGGCGCCCTGAAGTGGGTCTGATCGGCCTGATCGTGCAGCCGCCTGAGCATCAGCAGATCGCCGTTGGCGTAGCCAAGGTAGAGGGAGGTGAGCAGGGACGATGAATCGAGGGTGGCCTGCAGCTGCGGCAGACCGGCCCGCCGCTCGCGGGCGTTACCGCTCGCGCCCAGGGGCGTGCGACTGATGATGGCAGTGGCCATGGTGGCCGATTCGATCGCGCGCTCGAGCTGGTGATCGGCCTCGCGGTCGACCGCCTCGAGCAGGTCGGCCGCCGAAGAATCCAGCATCAGGCGCGTCGATCGGTAGCCCTGCACCGCGGTGACCGCGGCCACCAGCACGAAGATGCCCACGAACAGCGTGGACAGGTGCACATGCATCGGCCATCGATTTTTCATGGGCAAGCTTTGCTGAAAGACCGCCGCGGTGGCGATGCGGCCCGCGCCGGGCCGCCAGGCCGGCAACTACCAGAGGTAACGCACCCGCAAGCCCACGCCCCATTCCGACCCATAGGTATGACGGGCAAAGGCCACCCCGCCCGCGACTTGCCAGGGGCCGGGTGTCTCGCTGGCCAACCCCATGCCCAGCGTGACTGTGAGCGGCCCGCGGCCCTGGCCCACGAAGGACTGGGTGTTGCCGGGATTGGCCTGGAGCGCGGCATTCACGCTGTGCTGGCGGCTGCTGGCCAGGTCGTACTCCAGCCGGGCGAAGCCCACCGGCCGCACCGGCACATCCGGGCGAATGCGAGGCATGCGGGCGTTCACGCCCACATGGGTGATGTAGGCCGACGCACTCGCCGCATCGAGCGTAAGGCCATACACCGCGCTGCCCTGTTCGGTGAAACCCGCCTGGTGGTATGCGGTGACCGAGGCGCCGATCTCCGGGCGCAGCTCATAGCCCTTGCGATCGATCCAGTCGATGCTGGTGCGAAACCCCGCGTGCAGATTGCGGCTGGCATAACTTGCCTTGAGCGTCTCGCGGATATCGCCAAAGTTGTACTGCCGTGTGGAGTCATGGGTGCCGTGACCATAGGCCAGCTGAACACGGGTTTCGTGGCCGGGCCCACGCCACTGCGCGTACACGCCGCCACTCCAGGTCTGGCCGGAAAGCTGGTGGTTGGCGAGATCCTGCTCGGTCAGGCGGGCCTGACCATAGGCCAGATAGCCCCCCCAGGCGCCGCCTAGCCAGCGGCCAAGATCCTTGCCCACGGTGAGGTGCGTAAGCCCATAGCCGAAGCTTCCCAGACCGTCCTGGCCGTTGATGCTGCCGCGGGACTCGGACGCATCGATCCACATGCGCTCGCCGCTCGGGTCGGTGTCGGTCGCGCGCATGAACACCAGGTTGCGGGTATTGGCGATCATCTCGAGGTTGACCGTGATGAAGGAGGAATAGGGCTCGGGGTGAACCTGATCAAGATAGCCGCTGAGCTTGCGATCAGGCGCGCCGGCCAGTTGCTCGTTGGTGACGGTGTTCAGGGTCTGGGTGATGGCCGGCGAGCTGGCAGCCGCTGCGATCAGCAGGTTGGCCGCGCCCTGACGGTTACGGGTGGTGAGGGCCGGGTTGTGCTGGATATCGCTGATCGGCCGCCGGTCCATGAACAGCGTGACATCGGGGCGGCCGTTGGTACCGGTGTCACCCACCGAGTAGCTGAGCAGCGCTGGCATGTCCACCGGCCTGATGGTGGGAGCGTACCCGCTGGTGGTGATGGTGCCGGCCACACCCGGAGACTCGGCTGCCAGCACCGTGATCGATCGCCCGGCAAGCGCATCCACCGACAGACCGCCCTTGCCGCGCACCTCGATGACCGGCGCGCCGTAGAAGATCACCGGTCGTGCCCCATAGGTGACCATGGGCCGCGTGGGCAAGGCGCCAGACGGGTCGAGATTGAGCACCACCGAAGCGCCAGCCGCGAAACCCAGGGCATTGTCGAAATGCATGCTGCCGTAGCCGGCGCGCTGGTAGGGCATGAGAAAGCCCCCCGACTGCATCAAGACCACCCCGTTGCCCCGGACCGGGCCGCTTCCGGAGAGATGCCCGCCGATCATGATTTGTCCGGCGTTGGTGGTCGACATGGCCCTGTCGTCGAGGACCAGCTGCGTCCCCGGCTTGATGGTGAGCAACCCCGACGTGCTGATCTCCAGTTCCGCCCCCACAGCCGTCGGCGCAAGATTGCCGCGGATGCGGGCGTTGTTCTGATCCGGGGAATACAACATTACCTGGGCCTTATCACCGATCTCGAGCCGCCCCCCGTCGAGGTCGATGCTCCGGGAGTACATCGCGGTGTGATCCAGGCGAAGGACCGCGCGTCCCATCAGCGAGACCCTGTCGATGTTCACATCGGTGATCTCCGAGATCTTCAGCGATGCGCCGCCGCCAAAGCCAGCAACGACCAGATCCTGGAAGTTCAGCCGGTTGAAGGCCAACCGGCCCGCCGGCTGCACCACGCCGGTGATATCGCTGATGCCAGACGCATACACGTGGGTGGCGTTGAGATGGGCGTTGCCGTCGATCGTCCCGCTGAAGTCGCGCAGGAAGATCTCGTAGGAAACCACCTCGGTAATATGGCCCATCGTCAGCCGGCTGCCGCCCGAGAACTCCAGCTTGTCGAAGTGCCCACCCGCCCATTCCGACCCGAGCGTGACCAGTTCGGCGCCGTTGCTGAAGCGCGCCGTGCCCTTGTTGACATACAGCTTGGTCTGATCGAGCACCAGCCGGCCGCCGTTGACATCAATGAAGGTGTCCTTGCCCGCAAAGTACAGGTGGCGGCTCGGGATTTCATCAGCGCCGCCATTGAAATTCCGGAAGGCGAGGCTGGCCCCGGGGGACACCCGGATGGTGGCGAGGCTGCTGATTACGCTGCCCGCGCCACGCTCGATGGCGTTGTCGCCGGCCAGCGCATTGATGGTGAAGTGTCCGGGAACACCGTGGTTGAGGTGGGTGGTCGGCTCCAGAATCAGGCGTGAATTGCGCATCGACAGCGTGCTGTCGGCGGCACCGAACACCAGCCTGACGTTGTTCATCGTCAGGTTGACCTGGGTGAGATCGAGCGACCCCAGCCGCATGGTGATGCCAAGGCCGGCATGACCATCCGCCATGGCCGGGATGTTGATGCCGCGGAATTCCAGGTCGATCGGCCGGGTGAGGGTGTTGTCACCGACGCTGGCCCTCTGGAAATGACTGAAGCCGTACTCCCGGAAGTCGGTGTCGTTCTGGAAGGGGATCATGCCGCCCCGATTGCCCATCGACACCTCGGTATAGACCGGGTCGAAGGTAAAAAGATCGCCGTAGTCGGGGTAGTAATAGGTTGCTGCCGGGGCACGGCCGCAAAGGCACAGCAGCAGGCTGAAGGCGGCCGAGGGCGCCAGCAGGCGTCGGCGATTGAGCCAAGGCATGGAAAACGCTCCGTAGAAGCATGACGCCGCGAAAACATCGCGACGAGCCCCTGGGCCGTGACAGACAGAAAGGAGCGCCAGTCCGCAAGCACCGGTCGAGCCGCCCCGATAGTACGCTCAGGCCAGCCCTTTTGAAGGCCGATCAG
>CAIZPE010000065.1 GCA_903934795.1 uncultured bacterium
AGCCAACGAACCCAAGTTCGAGCCCAAACTGTTGGTTCCAGAGGTCCCGGTCGAACCAGCCCGTCAACTCCTGACCGAAATAATGCTCGCCGATCGCTGGGTGTGTTCAGTCGCACGTCTTCAGCGCTGGCGCACCGTCGGCGAGGGACCACCGTATTTAAAGATCGTGGGGAAGGTGTTGTACCGGCTCAAAGACATTGAGGCCTATGAAGAAGCCTGTCTGATCCGGAAAGTGTTTTAGGAGCGCACCCAAGGAGGCCCCGAACGGGTTGTAAGTTGTTCGAACAACTTGGAATCAGTTCGAAATAGTCTTGGCGGAAAGGGTGGGATTCGAACCCACGTTACCGGAGACCGGTAAACCGGATTTCGAGTCCGGCGCATTCGACCACTCTGCCACCTTTCCGGGTGCTTCTGACCAGGCGCCGGCAGACTGCGTGCAGCCTGCGCCCGAAGGATCGAAGCCCCAAAGTATAGCAAGAACCGCCGCGGCCATGACTGCGCTGCCCCGTAAGCCGGGGCAAACGCGCAGGCCCCGTCAAGCCAGGGCGGCCAACCTCCGGCCGCTCAGGCCGGGGCCAGGCGCTCCAGCCCGCCCAGGTAGGGGCGCAGCGCCGCAGGGATGCTCACGGAGCCATCGGGCTGCTGGCCGTTCTCGAGCACCGCGACCAGCGTGCGACCCACCGCCAGCCCGGAGCCATTGAGGGTGTGCACGAATTCGGTCTTGCCCTGGGCATTGCGATACCGCGCCTGCATGCGCCGGGCCTGGAAGGCCTCGCAGTTGGAGCACGACGAGATCTCGCGGTAGGTGTTCTGCGCCGGCAGCCAGACCTCGAGGTCATAGGTGCGGGCCGCCCCGAAACCCATGTCGCCAGTGCACAGCGCCATCACGCGGTAGGGCAGCTCCAGCGCCTGCAGGATGGCCTCGGCATGGCCGACCATGGCCTCGAGCGCCGCATCGCTGTCCTCGGGCCGCTCGATGCGCACCATCTCGACCTTGTCGAACTGGTGCTGGCGGATCATGCCGCGGGTGTCGCGACCGTAGGAGCCTGCCTCGGAGCGGAAGCACGGCGTGTGGGCGGTAAGCCGCAGGGGCAGCTGGTCGGCATTGAGGATCTCGCCGCGCACGATGTTGGTCAGCGAGACCTCGGAGGTGGGAATGAGATAGAGCGGCTCCTCGTCGCCCTGCTGGCCGCCCTTCTTCACCGCGAACAGGTCCTGCTCGAACTTGGGCAGCTGGCCCGTGCCGCGCAGCGAGGCGGCATTCACGATGTAGGGGGTGTAGCACTCGGTGTAGCCATGCCGCTGCGTGTGCAGGTCGAGCATGAACTGGGCAAGTGCCCGGTGCAGCCGCGCCACCGGCCCGCGCATCAGCGCGAATCGCGAGCCCGAGAGCTTGCCAGCGGTCTCGAAGTCGAGCCCGAGCGGGGCGCCGATCTCCACATGATCCCGAGGTTGTGACTCGAACACCCGTGGCTCACCCCAGCGCCGCATCTCCTGGTTGCCGTTCTCGTCACGGCCGACCGGCACACCCGGCTGGGGCAGGTTGGGCAGGGTCTGCAGCCACTCGGCCAGACGCGCCTGCACCGCCTCGTTGGCCTGCTGTGCCTGCGCCAGGCCTTGCGCGATGCCGGCCACCTCGGCCATGAGCGCGGTGGTGTCCTCGCCTCGGCCTTTCATGGCGCCGATCTGACGCGATAGCGCGTTGCGGCGGGACTGCAGCTCCTCGGCGCGGGTCTGCACGGCCTTGCGCTGCGCTTCCTGGTCGCGGAACCAGGCGGTGTCGAGCGTGAAGCCGCGATCAGCCAGCCGGGCGGCGACCGCGTCAAGGTCCTTGCGAAGCAGTTGCGGATCGAGCATGGAATGAAAAAGGCCCCTGTCGGGGCCTCTTGCCGGTCAGGAAGAGCGGCGATGGTAGCAGGCACGAAAGCCCCGCGCCCATCGCCGCGCCGGGCCCGAAGGCCCGGTTGCGGGCCTCAGAAACCCGGCACGGTCATGCCGCGGCCGGCGATGGCCAGGGGCACGGTGGCGTAGGTGGTCGGGCCGAAGACCTTGTCGGCGAGGTCGGTGGTCACCGCCGGATTGGGCGAGACCGCCTTGTCGTCGGTGAGCGAACCATCACCCGACTTGTCGTAGTAGAAGCTGCCGCCGGCCGAGGCGCAGCTGTTGGTCGGCGCGTAGGTAATGTTCGAGGATGCGGCGGCGTTGTTGGTCGGCAGCCACTTGCCCGCCGTGTCATCGAAGGTGATGTGCTGGCGCTGGAAGTAGTCCTTCAATGTGTGGCTGTTGCCCGGCCCGGCCCAGTTGCAGATGAAACCCTGGATCTTGCCGTCGCTGGTGCCGATGTCGTTGCCGTAGCCGAAGTAGGCCTCGCCGTTGCGCACGCTGGTGCTGCTGTTGAAGTTCAGGCCGATGTTGAACACCCGGGCGTTGCCGTCCATGTGACCCGCCTGCCAGCCATAGGCATAGCTGCCCTGCATGGTGGTCGGATCGTAGACCGCGCCGAAGCGGTTGAAGTTGTTGGCCCAGCCCTTGGTGCCCGTCCACTTGCCGGCCGGGTCGAGCTGGCCATCCGCGCTGAAGGAGGCATAGGTGGTGGCCAGGGCCGCCGCGGTGCCGGCGCCGCAGTAGTTGCCCTCGCGGTGCACCAGGGTCATGGCGGTGGTGCTGGTACGGGTGTACTTCAGCGTGCCGACATCCACCGTGCCGCCACTGCTGCCGGGGCAGTTCTGAAGGTCGCCGCTGCCGCGGGCGAGCGCATAGGTGAGCAGGCCCGTGTACTCGCTGCGGCTCGCGCCAGGGGTATGGGTAAGACTGATCTCCGCCTTGCGGGTCACGCTGCCGTCCTTGAAATCGAACTGGACGGTGTAGGTGAAGGTGCCGGCCGTGGGCTGCGACACCGAGGCGGTGGTGAAGCTGGGTGCCTCCGGCAGGCTGGAGAACGCGGTGTTCATGTCGGCCTTGAGGTCGAGCGTG
>CAIZPE010000066.1 GCA_903934795.1 uncultured bacterium
GCTCTTGCCGGCATTGGGGCGGCCGACCACGGCCACGCGGATGCGGCGCGGCGGCAACTGGTCGGTGGCGCCGGCGGTTGCGCCAGCGGTTGCGCCAGCGGTTGCGCCAGCGGTTGCGCCGGCGGTTGCGCCGGCGTTGGCGGGCCGCCCGGCGTCCGCCCTGGCGCCCTTGGCGCGGGCGGGCGTGACGACATCATCGGCATCGGCCGCGTCGTCGGGCGACGGGGGCGGCTCCGACACCGGCATCAGGCCTTCCAGCGCGATCTCGAGCAGCTCGCGCACTCCGTCGCCATGGGCGGCCGAGACCGCCATCGGCACGCCCAGGCCGAGCTCGTGGAATTCCGCCGCGACCTGCTCCCGAGGCATGCCTTCGGTCTTGTTGACCGCGACCAGCAGGCGCCGGGCGCTGCGTCGCAGCTCGGTGGCGATGTCGCGGTCATGACCGGTGAGACCCTGGCGACCGTCGACGATGAACAGCACGACATCGGCCTCGAGCACGGCCTGGCGCGCCTGCCGGGCCATCTGGTACTCGATGCCCGACTTGGCCACCGGCTCGAAGCCACCGGTGTCGATCACGATGCAGTGGCCCTCGCCCACCCGGGCGCGGCCGTAGTGGCGATCGCGGGTCAGGCCGGGCCGGTCGGCCACCAGCGCGGCGCGACTGCCGGTCATGCGATTGAAGAGCGTGCTCTTGCCGACATTGGGCCGGCCGACCAGCGCGACCACCGGAATACCGCTCATGGAATCTCCGGTCAGTCGAGCGTGATGGACAGCAGCGTGCCGCCGGCGGTCTGCACCAGCGCCGAGCGCTGGTGAGCCGCGGGCTGCGAGAGCACCGGGGTGCCATCGCTCGCGAAACGCGCGGCAATCGCCCCGTCGTCGCGCTGCAGCAGGTAGAGATAGCCCTGGTAGTCGCCCACCACCAGCATGCCGCCCACCGACAGCGGCGCGGACGGTTCGCGGCGGGCAAGCGCCTCCTGGCGCCAGACACTGGCGCCCGAGCGCGAGAAGGCGTGGACATGCCCACGCTCGTCGCTCACGCTGACCAGGCGCGCATCGACATCGATGCCGCCCTGGGCGGGCAGCTCGCGGCTCCAGAGGGAACGGCCGGTGGCCGCCTCGAAGCAGGCAACCCGTCCCTGGAAGCTCGCCGCACAGACCTCACGGCCGCTGACCAGCGGCGAGCCGACCACATCGGCGATCCGCTCGATCTCGTTGGCCCCGCGCGGGGTGGACACCACGGTCTCCCAGCGCTGCGCGCCGTTCTCCAGGCTGATGGCCACCAGCCGTCCACCGGGCAGGCCGGTAAAGGCGGTGCCGGGAGCGATGGCCACGGCGGAGGTCTGCCGCAGGACCAGGGGCGGCAGTTGGCGCGACACGCTCCAGCGCCGCTTGCCGCTGATCGACTCGTAGGCCGAGACCCGGTTGTCGCTGGTGCGCAGCACGACAAGACCGAGGCCCACCGCCGGGACCGAGACCGCCTCGGCACCGAGCGGCGCGCTCCAGCGCGGCTTGCCATCGGCGCCGAAGGCAAGCAGCGTGCCGTCACGCGCGGCCACCACCACGACATCGCCGTCGCTGCCCACGCCGGCTGCGAGCTTGCGGCCGGCATTGATCTGCCAGGCGATTCGGCCGGAGTCGGGATCGACCCGGGCCAGCGTGCCGTCGGCCGAGGCCGCATAGACCGCGCCGCCGGCCACCACCGGCGCGAATCCCACGCCCGCGGCCGGCAGCTTCAGGCTCCAGGCCACGCGGGCGCCGGCCTTGGCGGTGGGCATCGGCGGCTCGGGCCGCTTGGTGCCGCCCCCCCAGGGCCACAGACTGCCGCAGCCGGCAAGCGCCAGCGCGCAGACGAGCAGCAGCGCGTGCCGTGCGAGCGATGCCAGCAGGCCGCTCATGCGCCCGCCCCGCCCAGCGCGTCGAGCTTGATCTGGATGACCCGGCGCAGCGGCGCCGACTTGCCCGCCTTCTCGAGGGCGGTGCGGTACTCGGCACGCGCCTCTTCGGCCTTGCCCTGCGCGATCAGCAGGTCGCCGCGACGGTCGGCCCATTCCGCCTCGAAGCCTACGGGCGCGGTGCCGGCGAGCAGCTTCAGACCCTCATCGTAGGCCTGCTGATCGAGGAGCACGCCGGCCAGGCGCACCCGCGCGAGCTGGCGCAGGGCGTCGTCGGCGGCGTTGTCCATCACCCACTGCAGCGGCGCACGCGCCGCCTTGAGATCGCCAGCCTCGAAGTAGACCCGCGCGGCAAGCAGCGCGCCCATCGGCCCGTAGGCGGTGCGGCCATGCTTCTCGACCAGGGTGCCGGCTGCCGCCTTGACCTTGTCGACATCACGGGCCTGCGCCGCCACCTGGAGCTGATCGTAGATGACCGAGGCAGCCGCGGCCTCGCGGACCTGATACCAGCCCCAGGCCCGCCAGCCGGCGATCGCGAGCAGCACCACCGTGACCGCGGTGAGCAGGAAGTTGCCGTAGCGGTTCCAGAAGGCCTTGAGGGTGGCGAGCTGTTCCTGTTCTTCCAAGTCGTAGGCCATCGCCTGCGTCTCCTGTGAGGGGTGGATGGGCCGGCGGGCTCAGGCGTCGGGGTCGGCCGCGACCAGGGCGTCGACGATCAGCTCGGCCAGCGCAGCCATGGCCACGCGCTGCTGACGGCCCTCGCCCGGCGCCGCACCGGCGTCGCGCAGCCATTTCACGGTGGCTTCGCCCGATGCGGCCTCGTCATCGCCGATGACCACCGCAGCGAAGGCGCCGCTGGCATCGGCACGCTTGAATTGCGACTTGAAGCTGCCGCCGCCGGCATGGGTGATGACATCGAGGCCGGCATCACGCAGCCGCTCGGCGGCCTGGACCGCAGCCGGCAGCGCCGCGGCGCCCTGATGCACGACGTAGACATCGCAGGCCGAGCCGGGCTGCACGCCGGCCTGCGCGCGCATCTGGTCGAGCACCCGCTCCACGCCGATGCCAAAGCCGCAACCCGGCGCAGGCTTGCCGCCGAGCATGCCGATCAGCGGGTCGTAGCGGCCGCCGCCGCACAGCGTGAGGCCGTCGGCAGCCACCCACTCGAACACGCTGAGGTTGTAGTAGTCGAGCCCGCGCACCAGCCGCGGATTGACCCGCCACGGGATGTTCTGGGCACGCAGCAGCGACTGCAGCCCCTCGAAGTGCGCGAGCGAGGCCTCGCCGAGGAAGTCGATCAGGCGCGGCGCGCTCTCGGCGATCGGCTGCATGGCGGGATTCTTGGTGTCGAGGATGCGCAGGGGATTGCTGTGCAGCCGGCGACGCGCATCCTCGTCGAGCTCGCTGGCGTGCCGCTGGAAGTGCTCGATCAGCGCCTCGCGGTGCGCGCGGCGCTCGTCGGCCTGGCCCAGGGTGTTGATCTCGAGGCGCACGCCCTGCAGGCCGAGGTCGGCCCACAGCCGGTGGCACAGCAGAATGACCTCCGCATCGACATCGGGGCCGGGCATGCCGAGCGCCTCGAGCCCCACCTGATGGAATTGCCGATAGCGGCCCTTCTGCGGCCGCTCGTGGCGGAACATCGGCCCGGCATACCAGAGGCGCCGGGGGCCGTCATAGAGCAGGTTGTGCTCGATCACGCTGCGCACCACGCCAGCCGTGCCCTCGGGGCGCAGGGTGAGCTGTTCGCCGTTGAGCGCGTCGGTGAAGGAGTACATCTCCTTCTCGACGATGTCGGTGACTTCGCCGATGCCGCGCACGAACAGCCGGGTGTGCTCGACGATGGGCGTGCGGATGCGGTGATAGCCGTAGGCACGCATGCAGGCAGCCACGGTGTCCTCGAAGCGCTGCCAGAGGGCCTCATCGGCGGGCAGCACATCGTTCATGCCGCGCACGCCCTGGATGCGATCGGCGCTCATCGGTGTCTGCGCCTGGTGTCGCGCCCGCGCCCCGCACGCGGTGGGATGGTCATCATGTGCCCGCCTTCTCGAGCGAGTAGCGACGCCGGACGTAGTTCTCGACGATCGCCTGGAAGTCTTCGGCGATGCGATCCCCCTTCAGGGTGACATCGCGCACGCCATCGATGAACACCGGCGCCACCGGCGCCTCACCCGAGCCGGGCAGCGAGATGCCGATGTCGGCATGCTTGCTCTCGCCGGGGCCGTTGACCACGCAGCCCATCACCGCCACCTGCAGGGTCTCGACCCCGGGATAGTGGCCGCGCCAGACCGGCATCTGCTCGCGCAGGTAGCGCTGGATGCGATCGGCGAGTTCCTGGAAGAAGGTGCTGCTGGTGCGCCCGCAGCCCGGGCAGGCAACCACCATGGGCGTGAACGCGCGCAGGCCCATGGTCTGGAGGATCTCCTGGGCGACCACCACCTCGCGGCTGCGGTCACCATTGGGCTCGGGCGTGAGCGAGACGCGGATGGTGTCGCCGATGCCTTCCTGCAGCAGCACGGCCATGGCCGCAGTGGAGGCCACGATGCCCTTGCTGCCCATGCCGGCCTCGGTGAGCCCGAGGTGCAGCGGGTAGTCGCAGCGCCGCGCCAGCTCACGGTAGACCGAGATCAGGTCCTGCACCGCCGAGACCTTGGCCGACAGGATGATGCGGTCGCCGGGCAGGCCGATCTGCTCGGCGCGCTGCGCGCTCTCGATCGCCGAGGTGACCAGCGCCTCGCGCATGACCGCCGAGGCCTCCCACGGCTGGGCGCGGGCGGCGTTGACATCCATGAGCCTGGCGAGCAGGGCCTGATCGAGGCTGCCCCAGTTCACACCGATGCGCACCGGCTTGTCGTGCCGGCAGGCGACCTCGATCATCTGCGCGAAGTTGTCGTCGCGCCGGCTGCCGGTGCCGACATTGCCGGGGTTGATGCGGTACTTGGACAGCGCCTGGGCGCAGTCGGGGTACTGGGTGAGCAGCTTGTGGCCGTTGTAGTGGAAGTCGCCAACCAGCGGCACATCGACACCCATGCGGTCGAGCTGCTCGCGGATCGGCGCCACCGCCGCAGCCGCCTCCGGGGAATTGACGGTGATGCGCACCAGCTCGGAGCCGGCCGCGGCGAGCTGGCGGATCTGGATGGCGGTGGCGATCGCATCGGCGGTGTCGGTGTTGGTCATCGACTGCACCACCACCTCGCCACCGCCGCCGATGCGCACCGAGCGCGCGCCCCAGCTCACCTGCGCCTGGCGTGCGCGCCGGCGCGGCAGGGAGCCGACCGGCATCGGGGCCGACGGGCAGCCCTGGGCGGGATCGGTATCGGGTCTGGCGGCATCATTCATGGCGGAAACCCTCCTGAGTCAGGGCGCAAGCTTAAGCCGGGCCACACCCTGACGGGTCAGCGGTCCGATATCGAGCGGACCGCCGTTGTGAATGACCTGGACCGCCTGGGCGTTGCCCAGCACCACCGAGATCTCGGCGTCCACCGGGATCCGCAGGCTGGAGCCGCGTTTCTGCACGCCCTCATGCAGCAGCCGGCCGTCGGCACGGCGGATCTCGACCCAGGACTCGCCCTGGAAGTTCAGCCGGAGTTCGCCGCCGCGGGCGGACGCCGTTGCATGGCCGGCGGCAGAGACCGGCGCGGGCGTGGCCGGCGCGGGCGCGGGCGGGGCCGACGAGGCAGGCGCGGGCGCGGGGGTGGGCGCGGGGGTGGAGGGGGCCGACGAGGCAGACGCGGCCGGGGCGGGAACGAGCGGCGGGAAGGCAGCGGTCGCCGGTGTGCCCGGGAGTGAGGGTGCACCGGCAATCGGCGCGGTACCCGGCGCGGCCGCC
>CAIZPE010000067.1 GCA_903934795.1 uncultured bacterium
CGGCGCGGCGTGCCGCGCAGGCGCTGGAAACCCTCGATCTCGCCCAGCGCGCCACCCAGGACATCGTGCGCAACCTGCGCCCGCCGGTGCTCGACGCGGGCATCGTCACCGCCATCGAGTGGCAGCTCGGCCAGTTCCGCCGCCGCAGCGGCCTGGAAGCGCATCTGAGCACCAGCACCGACACCATCGCGCTGGCCGACGAGACCGCCATGACGGTGTACCGTACCGTCCAGGAGGCACTCACCAATGTCGTCAAGCACGCCGGGGCGCGCTCGGTCAGCGTCGACATGGTAGTGAGCGACGACATGCTCTCGCTGGAATTCCACGACGACGGCCGCGGCATCGGCGCTGATGACCTCGGCAAGCCGCAGTCCTTCGGCCTGCGCGGCCTGGCCGAGCGCGCCCGCGCGGTGGGGGGCTGGCTCGATGTCTCGCGCACCGGCGCCGGCACCACGCTGATGCTCACCGTGCCGGTGCTGGCCGGACCTCCTCCCGAGGAGCCGACATGATCCGGGTGATCCTGGTCGATGACCACGCGCTCATCAGGCGCGGCCTGCGGGAGTCGCTCACCGAGGCCGGTGACATCGAGGTCATCGGCGAAGCCGCCGACTACGGCGAGCTGCGCCAGCTGCTGCGGGCCGGTGGCTGCGATGTGCTGCTGCTCGATGTGAATCTGCCCGGACGCAGCGGCATCGATGTGCTGCGCGCCCTGGTCGACGAGGGCCAGAGCATCCGTGTGGTCGTGCTCTCCACCTACCCCGAGGACCAGTACGGCATCCGGGCCCTGAAGGCCGGCGCCATGGCCTACCTCAACAAGGCGGCCACGCCCGAGACCATCGTGCAGGCGGTGCGCACCGTGGCCACGGGCCGCAAGTTCGTCACGCCCGAGGTGGCGCAGGCGCTGGCCGACAGCGTATCCACCCGCACCGGCTCGGCCCACGAGCAGCTCTCCGACCGCGAGATGCAGACCCTGGTGCTGATCGCCGAAGGCCGCAAGCTGTCCGAGATCGCCGAGCGGCTGTCGCTCTCGCCCAAGACCGTCAGCGTGTATCGGGCGCGGGTGCTCGAAAAGCTCAAGCTCTCGAGCAACGCCGAGCTGGCCACCTATGCCATGCGCAACCAGCTGATCGACCTGGGCCCGGGCGGCTGAGCCGCGCCGCTCAGGCCGCCCGCACGCAGTTCTTGCCCTCGCGCTTGGCGCGGTACATGGCCTCGTCGGCACGCACCAGGGCGGTGTTCAGGCTGTCACCCTCGCGCACCTCGGTGACACCGCCCGAGAAGGTGATGAAGCTGCGGCTCTCGCCGTGCATGAACACATGGCCGGTGAGCGCGCGCTGCAGGCGCTCCACGGTGCTGACCGCGAGGTCGCGGTTGGCGCCGATCAGCACCAGCACGAATTCCTCGCCGCCATAACGCGCGACGATGTCGGTGGGGCGCAGCCGGGTGCGCAACAGATCGGCGAGGTGACGCAGGGCCTCATCGCCGGCCTTGTGGCCGAGGGCGTCGTTCAGGCGCTTGAAATCGTCGACATCGATCAGGGCCACCGACAGCGGAAGACCGTTGCCCGCGGCCTCGACCGAGGCCTTCTCGAAGGCCTCCTCCAGCCCACGCCGGTTCATGGTGCGGGTGAGGTGATCGGTGAGCATCTCGGTACTGGCCTGGGCGAGCTGTTTCTCGAGACGCTGCAGTTCCTGCTCGAGCGAGGCGGCCACTTCGGTTGACTTGACCAGCCCCTCGCGGGAGGTCTCGACCGACACCTGCATGGTGCGGGTGTCCTCGAGCAGGCCGCGGACCATGTCGCCAAGCGCCTCGAGCGAAGGCGCCTCCTCGATGCTGACGGCATGATCGGCCATGCGGTTGGCGAAGGTGTCGGTGGAGGCGCTGAGTTCGGCGATCACGCCGGCCATCTCGGACAGCGACTGCTTGAGCTGGGCGAGGGTGCGGGCACGCTGGTCGCGGACCTGCTTCTGCCGCTCGGCGGTGTCGGCCAGCAGCAACCGAAGATCGGCGATCGCGGATCGGTCGATGTCGCCCTGCAGCAGGCGGCGCACCGCCGCGATCTGGCCGTTGACCCAGCTCTCGTCCTCGGTGAGGCTGGCCAGGACATCGCAGAGCACATCGACCATGCGCACGAGCTCATCGGCCAACCGCTCGGCCTGCGGCAGGGTGCGCTCGGGGCTCGCCGCCGACGACGGATGCGGCTCGGGCTGGGGCTGCGGCTCGGGCTGGGTCTCGGCCCGGGCGGGCGCTGCTTCGGGCTCCTCGGCAGCGATCACCGTGAGCTCGCTGGCATAGCTGCCGCTGCCCAGCAGCCGTTCAGCGCTGGCCTCGGTCCAGGCCTTGGCGTAGTTCTCGGGCGTGGGCGGCAGCCCCTTGGCCGACAGCAGCTGGAGGGCGGTCTTGGCGATGGCCACCGACTGCGCGGCCGACAGGGCTGCCGAGCGCTGCCGGCGCCGCTCGCGCTCCTTGCGCTCCTCGGAGGCGATCACACCGCTCATGACTGGGTCTGGCCGATGCGAACGCCGGGCGCCCCGGTCACGCCCGGCGCAGGCTCCGCCGCCAGCAGCCGGGCGGCGAGCTCGCCGGCCCGCGTGATGGCCTCGGGGATCTGGTCGGCCGGCACGGGCCGGGAAAACAGGAATCCCTGCATGGTCTGGCAGCCCAGACGGCGCAGCGCATGCACCTGGTCGGCGGTCTCGACGCCCTCGGCAAGCACCTGCACCTGCAGCGACTGTCCCAGCGCGACGATTGCCCGGCAGACCGCCTCCCCGGACCGCGACCCGCCAAGCTGATTGACGAAGGCCCGGTCGACCTTGAGCTTGGAGATCGGCAGACGGGTGAGGTAAGCGAGCGAGGAGTAACCGGTGCCGAAGTCGTCGATCGCGAGCTTGGCGCCGGCATCGATCAGCGCCTCGAGGCGCGGCAGCGTGCGCTCGAAGTCCTGGACCATGCAGGTCTCGGTGAGCTCGAGCTCGATGGCCCCGGGGCCCAGGCCGGCCAGGCTCAGGGCCTCTCGCGTGCTGGCGAGCAGGGAATCGCGCTCGAAGTGCTGGGTGGGCACGTTCACCGCCACGCAATCGAGGTCGATGCCCTGGGCGCGCCAGCCCGCGAGGGCGCGTGCCGCCTGACGCAGCACCATCTCGCCGATCGGGATGATCAGGCCCGATTCCTCGGCCAGGGGGATGAACTCGCCCGGCGCCACCAGCTTGCCGCCACGCCGCCACCGCACCAGCGCCTCGAGGCCCGTGACGCGGGCCTCGGGGGCGTAGACCCAGGGCTGATAGTGGACCTCGAATTCCTCGCGCTCGACCGCCTTGTGCAGGTCGCTGAGCATCTGGATGCGATGACGACCGCCGCGATCAAGGCCCGGCAGGTACCAGGCGAAGTCATTGCGGCCGCGTGCCTTGACCTCGCGGTTGGCACGATCGGCGCGCGACAGCAGGGACTCGGGCGTCTCGGCATGGCGCGGGTAGGCGGCAAGCCCGGCCGAACTGGTCATGAAGCAGTCGATGCCGTCGACCCGGCAGGCACGGCCGATCTCGCGCAGGACGCTCTGCACCAGGGCCTCGACCACATGCGGCCCGCCCAGGCCACCGATCATGAACGCGAATTCATCGCCCTGCAGGCGCGCCACGCAGGCTCCGCCATCGGCCGCCAGCGAGCCCGAACCCATCGCGCGCAGCCACTGCGCAACCGCCGATTCGACGCGGCGCGCCGCCTCGACGATCAGCTCGTCGCCCGCGGCATGGCCGAGGGTCTCGTTGAACTGGGTGAAGCGGTCGAGGTTGAAGAGCGCGACATGCACCTCGGTAGACGAGGCGGCCGCCTGCTCGATGGACAGACCCAGCCGGCGCAGGAACTCGGCGCGATTGGGCAGGCCGGTGAGGCTGTCGCGGGTGGCCAGCCGCTCGATCTCCTGCAGGCGCCGGCGCTCGTCGGTCTGGTCGCGCATGACACCACGCAGCAACCGGACATGCCCGGCGACATCGAGCTCGGGCTCGCCCTCGGCCAGGACATGGCGCAGTTCGCCACCGGGTGTGCGCAGGCGGAACTCCGCCCGGATGCCGCGACGGCGGCGCACGCCGTCAGCCACGGCCTCGAGGAAAGGCAGGCGGTCCTGGGGCTCGAGCAGTTCCATGAGCTCGTGCTGGCTGATCTGATCGCGATCGGCGCCCAGGCCAAGCACCTGGAAGCTGCCCGGGGAACCGCGCAGCACCCGCGCGACGACATCGAAGTCGAAGGCAGCCACACCGGCGGCGGTGTTGACCCGGGCGAGGCGATCGGACGTGAGGTCGAGTTCGCGGCCGATGCGGCCGCTGCGCACCAGATGGCGGATGCGCTCGGCAAGCAGCACCCAGTGGGTGGACTTGATGAAGAAGTCGGTGGCGCCGGCCTCGTAGGCGGCGCGGATGGAGTCGTCATCCTCGAGACTGGTCAGCATCAGGATGGGGATGCGCGCGCCGGCCGGGGTCCGGCGGATGGCCTCGCAGGTCTGGAAGCCATCCATGCCCGGCATCATGGCGTCGATGAGGATGATGTCGGCGGCCGATCGGGGCAGCGCGTCGATCAGGGACTGCCCGCTGTCGTGGTCCTCGACCGTCCAGCCGAAGCCCTGCAGGGCGGTGCTGGTGAGGAACCGCCACATCGGGTCATCGTCGACCAGCGCGATCACCCGGGGGGACGGTTCGGAGGCATCGGGAGCAGGCTGACTCATGGGCATAGCCGGTGACGGGCGTCCGGCGGCGGGCCCGGACAGGCCGGACCCGAGCCGGCGGCAGCCGACTCAGCGCCCGATCCCGCATTCTGACCCAGCGGCCGGAATCAGCCTACCCCAGCCCGGCGACTCCCGACCAGCGGCGTCCCCTGCCCGGGCAACGGTCACCGCGAGAACAGCGCGCCGGGTTTTGCGGCATCATCCCGGACGACTCCCGCCGCCTCGCCTCGCACCCTTGGAAACCCCGCCTTCGCCCTCGTCTTCCCCCGGCCAGAAATGGTCGGCCCGCTGGCTGGGGCTGCTCGCCGTGATCGCGCTCGCGCTCGCGGGCTGGCTCGCCGGTCGGGAGTCGGGCGGCGAGGCGGCCCAGGCCGACTGGCTGGTGCCGGCTGCGCTGGCCATGGCCTTCATGCTCGGGTCGGTGGCCGGGGTCTGGCACGAGCGCCGCGAGAACCGCCGTCTGGCGCAGGCCGAGGCCGCGCTGCAGGCGCTCACCCAGGCCGACGAGCAGGCCCGCCAGGATGCCGAGCTGACCGATCGCGAGGCACAGCTGGCGCTCACCCGGCGCCTCACCGGCTGGATGTACTGGGAGCAGGACGCGCAGGGGCGCTACCGCCGCATCGAGAGCGAGACCGAGGAACAGGCCATGCTCGCCCGGGTGCTGATCGGACGGGCGCGCTGGGAATGCGGCGGGATCCAGCTCGGGCGCAGCATCGCCGGCACGGCGGCCAATCCCGAACCCGACGCCGCCTGGGCCGCGCACCGCGACCAGCTCGCCCGCGGCCGGCCCTTCGCCGAGATGATCTGGTCGGTGCCGGTGGAAGGCGGCAGCCGCGCCTTCCTGGTCGAATCCGGCCGGCCACGGCTCGACGCCCAGGGCGCGATCACCGGCTACAGCGGGCTGATCCGCGAGGTGGGCGGCGCGCTGGCAGCCGAGCGTGCCAGCCACAACCTCATGACCGCGCTGCGGGTCGCACCGGGCCCCACGCTGCTGATCGAATCGCACGATGCCGCGCCGGGCTGGCGCGTGATCTGGTCCAACGCGGCGGCCTGCGCCATCCTGGGCCGCACCGATACCGAGCTGCTGTCGATGTCGCCGCTCACCCTGCTCGGCGAGGCCAACCGCGATGCCGCGGGCGAGATCGGCGCGGCACTCGCCGCCGGACAGGGCTATCGCCTGCAGGCAGCCCTGCCCGACCGCTACGGCCAGACCCGCCGGGTGTCGATGCGGGTGGATCCGGTGCCGCCGCTGGAGGGCCTGCGCCAGCAGGCCGCGCTCGCGGTGGATGACCTGCAGGACGAGAGCGAGCGGCTGCGCGAGCGGGCTGATGCCGCGCACCGGCTGCTGGTGGAGCAGTCGGCCCGCCTGCAGGAGCTCGAGGCGGTGTCGCGCGAACTCGAGTCCTTCAGCTACACCGTGTCGCACGACCTGCGCGCGCCGCTGCGCTCGGTGGAAGGCTTCTCGCGCATCCTGCTCGAGGATTTCTCGGCCAAGCTCGACCGGGTGGGCCTGGAGCATCTGAACCGCATCCTGAGCGCCGCCTCGCGCATGGATCAGATGATCGACGCCCTGCTCGGCCTGGCACGGGTGTCGGCCCAGCCGCTGGTGCCGGGGCCGGTGGATCTCACCCTGATGGCGCAGCAGATCATCGACGAGCTCCGATCGCAGGAGCCGCAGCGTCAGGTCGAGGTGATCATCGCCCGCGGCATCACCGCAAGCGGCGACCGCACCCTGCTGCGCATCCTGCTCGAGAACCTGCTCGGCAACGCCTGGAAGTACACCTCGCGCACCGAGCGTGCCCAGGTGGAGTTCGACTGCCGGCGCGAGGAAGACACCCTGGTCTACCGGGTGTCGGACAACGGGGCGGGCTTCGACATGCGCTATGCCGATCGCCTGTTCGGCGCCTTCCAGCGTCTGCACGGCGCCAACGAGTTCGCCGGCACCGGCGTGGGACTGGCCACCGCCGCGCGGATCGTGCAGCGGCACCGCGGCCGGATCTGGGCCGACAGCGCGCCCGGCGAGGGCGCACGCCTGCACTTCACCCTCAACGAGCTGCCGGCGGCGCGCTGAGCGCGGCCGCCGCGCTCAGCGCCTCCAGGAACCGGTTGATGGACAGCCAAGCCAGCACGCCC
>CAIZPE010000068.1 GCA_903934795.1 uncultured bacterium
ACGGCATCGACACCGCCGAGGGCCTGTCGGCCATCGTGATGGGCCGGCATGCCGGCGGCGCGATCGCCAGCGGCTGGGACCGCGACCCGCAGCGCCTGCGCATGGTGGCGGTGCCCACCACGCTCTCGGCGGCCGAGTTCAGCCACTCTGCGGGTGTCACCGACGCCGCGCGCGGCCTGAAGCAGTCGTATCGCCATCCGCTGGCGGTGCCGGTGGGGGTGGTGCTCGATCCGGCGGCCACCCTGGCCACGCCCATGAGCCTGCTGCTGTCGACCGGCCTGCGCGCGATGGATCACGCCGTGGAGCGCTGGTGCGCCGCCAGCCCGCAGCCGTTCTCGGATGCGATGTCGCGCCAGGCCATGGAGATGCTGGCCACCGGGCTGCCTGCGCTGCAGGCCGATCCGGCCAGCCTTGCCGCACGCGCGCGCTGCCAGGCGGCAATGTGGCTGTCGATCCTGCCGCAGGGCACCGGGGTGCCGGTGGGGGCCAGCCACGGCATCGGCTACATCCTGGGCGCGGCCTGGCAGGTGCCGCATGGCGTGACCTCCTGCGTGATGCTGCCGGCGGTGCTCGAGTGGAACCACCCGGTCAATGGCGAGCGCCAGCGCGCGGTGGCGCAGGCACTCGGCCGGCCGCAGGCGCCGGCGGGCAGCGCCATGCGCGAATTCGTGCGCGGGCTCGGCCTGCCGTGGCGGCTGCGCGATCTCGGCATCACGCGCAGCGAGCTCGCCGCGATCGCGGCCAGGTTCGATGGCAGCGGACCGATCGCCACCAACCCCCGCCCGGTCACCGGCGCCGCCGATCTCGAGGCCATCCTCGCCCTGGCCTTCTGAGGGGAATCGGATTGCGCGGCCGCTCGGCTGGCTGGCGCATAGATGAAAGTCAATGACCGCCGGCATGCGCCCGGCGAAGATGGTCATGCCGGTCGGTCTACCGGGCGCCGCCGGCCCCGCGATCCGCCCGTAACCAGGAGTGCCTCGCCATGTTCAGGAAGATCCTCGTTCCCACCGACGGCTCGGAGCTCTCCACCGCCGCCGCGACCGCCGCGATCAAGCTCGCCGAGGAGAACGGCGCGTCGGTGTTCGTGCTCAATGTGCAGCCCACCTATCAGCCGCCGCTGGTGGCCGAGGTGCCGATGGCCGACTACTTCTCGAAGGACGAGTACGACAAGAGCGCGATGGCGGTCGGCACCCGCGTGGTCGAGGCGGTGCAGGCCAAGGCCAAGGCCGCCTCGGTGCCCAGCCATGCCCTGGTGCGCCTTGATCCCAGTCCCTGGGAGGCGATCATCCGCACCGCCCGCGAGGAAGGCTGCGATCTGATCTTCATGGCCTCGCACGGCCGTCGCGGCATGGCCGGGCTGCTGCTGGGCAGCGAGACCCAGAAGGTGCTCACCCACTGCAAGATCCCAGTGCTGGTCTACCGTTGAGCGCATGGGCGGGCCGGCCCCGGTCCGGCGCCTGAGCCTGCCGCCCGGGTCTTGCCCGGGCCAGGCGTCCCCGCTCAGGCCAGGCGCGAGTAGCGCGCCCCCGAGGGCGCCTGCTTCAGGAAGCGGTCGAAGGCCATGGCCACCGCGCGCACCAGCAGACGGCCGCGCGGCAGCACCTCGATGCCGCACTCGTCGATGCGGATCGCGCCGGCCTCGCGCAGGGGTTCCAGCTCGCGCAGGGCCTCGCTGAAGCGGCGTCGCGGATCCACGCCGTGTGCCTGCTCGATGGCCTGCCAGTTCACCCGGAACTGGCACATCAGCGCCTGGATGACATCGCGCCGGATGAAGTCATCGCCGCCCAGCGCAAGACCGCGCGCCACGGGCAGCTCGCCCTGGCCAAGCCGCTGGTAGTAGGCCTCCAGGGTCTTCTCGTTCTGGGCGTACACCCCGCCAATCGCCGAGATCGACGACACCCCCAGGGCGATCAGGTCGCCGCTGTCATGCGAGCAGTAGCCCTGGAAGTTGCGATGCAGCCGGCCCTCGCGCTGGGCCAGGGCGAGCTCGTCGTCGGGCCGGGCGAAGTGGTCCAGGCCGAGGTGGGTGTAGCCGGCCTGGGCAAAGCGCGCCACCGCCAGCTCGAAGAGCTCGGCGCGCAGCACCGGCCCGGGCAGCTCGGCCGGCTCGATGCGCCGCTGCGGCTTGAACACCTCGGGCAGGTGCGCGTACTGGTAGAGCGCCACCCGGTCGGGCGCGGCCTCGATGGTCTGATCGAGCGTACGGGCAAAGCCGGTGAGGCTCTGGCGCGGCAGGCCGTAGATCAGGTCGGCATTGATCGATCGAAAGCCCGCGGCACGGGCCTCGTCCATGATCAGGCGGGTCTGCTCCCAGGGCTGGATGCGGTTGACCGCGGCCTGCACCGCCGGGTCGATGTCCTGGATGCCCAGGCTGATGCGGTTCAGGCCGAGTGCGCGCAGGCTGCGCAGCCGTGCCGGCGAGACCGATCGCGGATCGACCTCGATCGAGTACTCCCCGTCATCGGCGAGCATGAAGTCGCGCCGGATGGCCGAGAACAGCTGGGCGAATTCCGCGTCGAGCAGGAAGGTGGGCGTACCGCCGCCGAAGTGCAGATGGCTCAGGCGCTGCCCGCGACCGGTCAGCGAGACCACGAGGGCGAGCTCGGCCTGCAGGGCCTCGACATAGCGCGCCGAGTGCTCCTGGCGCCGGGTGCCGATCTTGTTGCAGCCGCAGTAGTAGCAGATGGTGCGGCAGAAGGGCACATGAAAGTACAGGCCCAGCGGTGCCTGCGGGCGGCCGGCTCGCTCGAGCAGCGCCTGGGTCAGCGCCGCCGGCGAGAAGTCCGGCTCGAAGCGGTCGGCGGTGGGGTAGGAGGTGTAGCGGGGCCCGCGTCCGCCGAACCGGGCGAGCAGCCCGTGATCGATCTCGAGGCTGACCGGCTGGATGGCGGTGGTGGGCATGGCGCCAGTCTCGGCTCGACCGAGGCCCGACGCATTGAAAATCCGCAATCCCCGGCGTCAGCGGCCGGCATCGCGCTCGGGTGTGGCCGAGATCCGGTGGATGCTCAGGTCGGCGCCCTCGAACTCGGCCTCCTCGTCGAGCCGGATGCTGCTCAGTGCCCGCAGGGCGCTGTAGATCAGCGCGGCGCCGAGCACCGCCACGCCGATGCCCAGCGCGGTGCCCGCGAGTTGCGCGCCCAGGCTCACCCCGCCGATGCCGCCCAGCCAGGTCTGACCGAAGATCCCGCAGGCGATGCCGCCCCAGGCGCCACACAGACCGTGCAGCGGCCACACGCCGAGCACATCGTCGATGCGCAGCCGGTTCTGGGTGAGGGTGAACATCCGCACGAAGAGCACTCCGGCCACCGCGCCGGTGGCGAGCGCCCCCAGCGGATGCATCACATCCGACCCGGCGCACACCGCCACCAGGCCTGCCAGCGGACCGTTGTGCACGAAGCCGGGGTCGTTGCGGCCGGCCAGCGTCGCGGCGAGCGTCCCGCCGACCATCGCCATGAGCGAGTTGACCGCCACCAGGCCGCTGAGCTTGCCCACCTCCTGCGCGCTCATCACATTGAAGCCGAACCAGCCCACGGTGAGGATCCAGGCACCCAGGGCCAGGAAGGGAATGCTCGAAGGCGGATGGGCACTGACCCGGCCATCCTTCTGATAGCGACCTCGACGCGGGCCGAGGAAGAGCACCGCGATCAGCCCGATCCAGCCGCCCACCGCATGCACCACCACCGACCCGGCAAAGTCGTGGAAGGCCACGCCGAAGGCGGCGGTCAGCGCGTCCTGCACGCCGAAGCGGTTGTTCCAGGCCATGCCCTCGAAGAGCGGGTAGACCAGGCCCACCATGAGGCCGGTGGCGATGAGCTGCGGGCCGAATCGCGCGCGCTCGGCGATGCCGCCCGAGACGATCGCCGGGATGGCGGCCGCGAAGGTGAGCAGGAAGAAGAACTTGACCAGGTCATAGCCGTTGCGCTGGGCGAGCGATTCGGCGCTGATGAAGAAGTGCGTGCCGTAGGCGATCAGGTAGCCCACCAGGAAATAGGCCAGGGTGGATACCGCGAAGTCGACCAGGATCTTCACCAGGGCATTGACCTGGTTCTTGTAGCGGACGGTGCCCAGTTCCAGGAAGGCGAAGCCGCCGTGCATCGCCAGCACGAGGATGGCACCGAGCAGGATGAACAGGGTGTCGGTGCCGCTTTTCAGTGCGTCCATGGGGGTTCCTTGGAAAAGACGCACTGACAACGCACAAAATATGCCCGTAAATGGGCGAGATGGTCCGTTTTGGCGGCCTTGGCCTGATCCCAGAGCGGTGGAGCCGTGCGGGTCTGCCCTGTCGGTCGGCCCGCAGCGGTCGGCAAGCTGTCCGTATACGCCTTGATTTGGTGCATGACGCCCGAATGACGGGATTCATGCACCACAAAAAGGCTTCAGTCGGCGTCGGCCACCGGCACCGTGTAATTCAGAGCCAGGCGTCCGCCGTCCGGGTACACGGTCTGGCCGGTCATGTACGAGGCGTCTTCACTCGCCAGGAACACCGCCACCCGCGCCACCTCGTCGGGCTCGCCAAGCCGGCCCATCGGCGTGCGCGAGAGCAGGCGGTGGCGGGCCTGCGGCGAGCCCATCACCGCCTTGCGGGCCAGATCGGTGGCGATGGTGCCCGGGCCGATCGCGTTCACCCGGATGCCGTGCTGGGCCAGCCCCATGGCCATCACCTTGGTGAGCTGGTTGACCGCGCCCTTGGACACCACATACGGCACCTGGTCGGGCAGGGCCAGGATGGCGTTCACGCTCGACATGTGGATGATCGCGCCGCCCGCACCGCGCGCCACCATCGCGCGGGCTGCCGCCTGCCCGAACAGGAAGTAGGACTTCAGGTTCACCGACAGCACCCGGTCGAAGTCGGCCTCGGTCAGGTCCAGGAAGCTGGCCGCGTGGGTGATGCCGGCGTTGTTGAGCAGGATGTCGAGCTGCCCGAAGCGTTCGACGGCGGCCTGCACGCAGGTCTGCGCGAAGGCGGGCTGGGTGACATCGCCGGCGATGAAGCCCACGGCCGGGCCGAGCTCGGCGGCCAGGGCTGCGCCGCCTTCGGCATCTCGGTCGGCGAAGAGCACCCGGGCACCTTCCTGGGCGAAGCGGCGCACACAGGCGGCGCCGATGCCGTTGGCGCCGCCGGTGATCAGGGCGACGCGGTCTTGCAGTCTCATGGAGAACTCCTGGTGAATGGCGTGTCGAGCGCACGCTGGGTTCGCGCCGCTCGCTGGCATGGCGGGCAGGAGCATAGCGGGTCGCGGCGCTAGAATCGGCAGGATGTCCCTGCCCGATACCGGCTACCGGTCCCATGCCTTGCTGCGTCGCCGGCTGGTCTCGGCGCTGGCGCTGGCCGCGTGCGGCGTGGGGGGCGGTGCCGCGGCAGCGAACCGCGCCGCAGCCGGGGGTGGCCCGGGCGGCGGCGCC
>CAIZPE010000069.1 GCA_903934795.1 uncultured bacterium
AGGGCCCGGGCCTGGGCGATGTGCCCTCGGTGGTCGCCGCCAGCAAACCCTCGGTCTTCGCGGTGGGGGTGTACTCGCGCATCCAGAAGCCACCCTTCCGCTTCGCCGGCAGCTGCTTCGCGATCGGCAGCGGCCTGTTCGTCACCTGCGCCCATGTCGTGCAGTCGCTCGACCCGAGCACCCGCGAAGTGCTCGCGGTGGCAGTGGCCACCGCCGAAGGCCACCGGGTGATCGAGGTGCGGGTGGTGGCCACCCGGCGCGAGAGCGACCTCGCGGTGCTGGAGTGGGTCAACCCGCCGGAGATCAGTGTGCGCGGCCTGCGGCTCGCCGGCGCGATGCCCCCGGAGGGCAGCGACATCGTGCTGATCGGCTTTCCGATCGGCAGCGCGCTCGGTCTGTACGCCGCCTCGCATCGCGGGGTGGTGGCAGCCGTCGTGCCGATGGCGATCCCCCTGCCCACCGCCGCCGGCCTGGAGGCGCGCAATGTCCAGGCGCTGCGCGGCGTGCCGGTCGAGATCCTGCAGCTCGATGCAACCGCCTATCCCGGCAACAGCGGCGGGCCGGTGATCGATGTGCGCACCGGCCTGGTGGTGGGCGTGGTGAGTCTTGCGCTGGTGAAGGGCACGCGGGAAGCCGCGATCAGCTCGCCCACCGGCATCAGTTACGCGGTTCCTGTGCAGCAGTTGGCAGGAATGCTTCCCGCGAGGTGAAAAATGCCCTCGGCACGCCATCAGGCGACTTCGATAATCGACCGACCTTTCCCAGGAGCGTGAGATGAAACGCCTCGTGTCCCTCGCGACCGTCGTGCTGGCTCTGGCCGGCTGTGCGTCGCAGAACCTGCCGCTGGCCCCCTCCAAGGCCGCCGTGCCCGACTACAAGTACCTGATCGGGCCGGGCGACAACCTGAACATCATCGTCTGGCGCAACCCCGAGCTGTCGATGGCGGTGCCGGTGCGGCCTGACGGCAAGCTCACCTCGCCGCTGATCGAGGACCTGGTGGCGATCGGCAAGAACCCCTCGGATCTCGCCCGCGAGATCGAGAAGCGCCTGACCCGCTACATCCAGGATCCGGTGGTCACCGTGGTGGTGAACAACTTCGTCGGCCCGACCAGCGAGCAGATCCGCATCGTCGGCTCGGCCACCCGGCCCTCGGCGCTGCCCTACCGGCAGAACATGACGGTACTCGATGCGATGATCGCCGTGGGCGGCATCACCGACTACGCCGCCGGCAACCGGGCGGTGCTGATCCGCGCCTCCGATCGCGGCCGTCAGTACACGCTGCGCCTGAAGGACCTGCTCAAGGGCGGTGATGTCAGCGCCAACGCAGACCTGCGGCCGGGCGATGTGATCATCATCCCGGAAGGCTGGTTCTGAGCCCGCGAGCCGGGTGCTGATCCGACGAACCCCGACCCGACCGTCACCGGGCATCACGGAGCCTTCATGCAGGACATCCTGGACCTGATCCGCGCCAGCGCGCGCGGACTCTGGAACTACCGCTGGTGGGGCTTCCTCGCCACGCTCGCGGTGGGCTCGGTGGGCACGCTGGTGATCATGGCGATCCCCAACCAGTACGAAGCCGGCGCCCGGGTCTACGTGGACACCCAGTCGATCCTGAAGCCGCTGATGACCGGGCTGGCGGTGCAGCCCAACGCCGATCAGCAGATCGCGATGGTGAGCCGCACCCTGGTGAGCCGGCCGAACGTGGAGCGGGTGGTGCGGATGGCCGACCTGGACCTCGGCGCGAGCTCGCCTGCCGAACGCGACGCGATGGTCGATCGCCTGATGAGCAGCATCCGGTTCGCCTCGGCGGGCGGCACCAACCTCTACAGCATCACCTACCGGGCCGACCAGCCCGACCGGGCCCGCAAGGTGGTGCAGGCCTTCCTGTCGATCTTCGTGGAATCCAACCTCGGCGACAACCGGCGCGACAACGACCAGGCACGCAAGTTCATCGAGGACCAGATCAAGGCCTACGAGCAACGCCTCACCGAAACCGAGAGCGCGCTCAAGGACTTCAAGATCCGCAACCTCGCGGCAATGCCCGCGCTCGGCCAGGATGCGGTCGGTCGCGCCGGCGAGATCGGCGGTGCCTTGTCCCAGGCGCGCATGGAACTGGCACAGGCCGAGCAGGCCCGCGACGAACTCAAGAAGCAGCTGTCGATCGAACCGCAGACCGTTGCCACCGACGACCGCGGCTTTGCCATGGGCGCCGGCCTGGCCACCGCGCCGGGCGGCGGCACCCGGGCCGTGCGCACCGAGTACGACGATCGCATCGACGGCCTGCGCAAGCGCATCGACGAGCTCAAGCTGCGATACACCGACCAGCATCCCGATGTGGTCTCCACCCGCCGCGTGCTCGAGCAGCTCGAGGCCTCGCGCGAGGTCGAGCGCAAGGCCGATGTGGCACGCCAGGAGGCCGCCGCGAAGGCGGCACCGGCAGCCGGCGCCCGCCCGCCAGGCACCTCGGTGAATCCGGTCTACCAGCAGCTGCGGGTCTCGCTCGCCGAATCGGAAGCCTCGGTGGCCTCGGCGCGGGCCCGGGTTCGCGAGTACGAGTCGCGGGCCGCCTCGCTGCATGCCAGCGCCGCCAACGCCCCCAAGGTGGAGGCCGAGTACAAGGCCCTCACCCGCGACTACGAGATCACCAAGCGCAGCTACGAGCAGCTGGTCAGCCGGCGCGAGTCGGTCCAGCTGTCGGAACAGATGGGCGCGGCCTCGGGCATCGGCGAGTTCCGGGTGGTCGATCCGCCGCGCGCCGGTCAGGATCCGGTGTTCCCCAACCGGGCATGGCTGCTCAGCGCGCTGTTCGTGCTCTCGCTCGCCGCCGGTGTGGCCACCGCCTTCCTGCGCGATCAGATCCGACCCACCCACTTCGACCTGCGCAGCCTGCGCGCCGCCACCGGCCTGCCGGTGCTGGGCGTGGTCTCGATGATCGTCGACAGCCGGGCCCGCGCCCGGGCCCGGCGCGGCCTGCTGGTGTTCTCGGGCAGCGCCGCCGCCTACCTGCTGGGCTTCGGCGTGATGCTGGCCTGGGCCTGGCTCCACCAGCCGATCAAGTGAGGAACGCCCGATGAGCCTGATCGAACGCGCGGTGAGCCGCCTCACCGGCCAGCCGGAAAGCCCGCCACCCCGCCCCGCCCGCGAGGAGAGCGGACGGCGCGCCCGCGGCGACGCGTCATCGGGGTCGGCCGGCGCGCCTTCCGGCGCGAGCAAGGGCAGCGCGACCACCGGCGCCAGCGTGGCGATCCGGCTCGATTCGCTGCGCCGCCGCGGCTTCGTGGTGCCCGACAGCCAGA